>JBGCDD010000054.1:0-18584 GCA_045105075.1 Sedimentitalea sp.
CTGAGCCTGCGTTTCAGCAGGCCAATGGCCAGCGCACCAATGGTGCCAATCGCGCCAGCCTCGACCGGAGTGAACAACCCGGTGTAGATGCCGCCCAGCACAATTGCGATCAACGCGGTGATCGGCAGACCCTTTGACATCAGCTCAGTCGGGGTCAAATGATCGCTGTTTTCGCTGAGGTTTTCGCCAACGAACTTCGGTGTGAACGTGGCCATGACAACGATGCCGATGCCAAACATCAGCGCCAACAGGATGCCGGGGCCAATGCCAGCCACAAACAAATCACCAATGGATTGTTCTGCCAAAAGACCAAACAGGATCAACAGCAAGCTGGGCGGGATCAACATGCCCAACACCGAACTGCCGGCCACCACGCCGACGGCAAAGCGGTTGGTGTAACCATAGCGGCGCATCTCGGGCACCGCGATTTTGGTGAATACGGCGGCCGAGGCGATGGAAATGCCCGTGACAGCGGCAAAAATCGCGTTGGCCGCAACGGTGCCGACCCCCAAGCCGCCCTTGATGCGGCGGAACATGGCGTTGGCCACGTCGAACGCATCGCGCCCAATGCCAGATTCCGAAACCAGAAAGCCCATCAACACAAACAGTGGCACCACGCCAAAGAAATAGCTGGCGATGGCATCGTTGGCGGCCAGGCCCAGCATCTTGGCGGCCAACAGCGGCGTGCCTTTGATTGCCCAGACACCGATGAAAGACATCAAGATCAGGGCGATGGGCACAAACATGCCGCCCAACACCAACACTCCCATGCCGCCCAGTGCCATCAGGCCAATGTCAAATGGCGTCATATCGGGGCCGCACTGGCGTGATAGCGGCGCACAATGCGCGCGCCAAACTGAAAGGCCAGCAAGGTGGCGCCAATCAGGATCATTACCTTGACCGGCCACACTGGCGCCGTGAAATCACCAATCGCACCGATGAACTCGGACCGCTGCCAAGCGCGGGTGAAGATCGGATAGGTCGCGTAGACAATTGCCCCGATCACCGCGATGGCGGCCAGATCATAAAGCGTTTCCAAACCGCGCGCGAACTCGGGTGCGCGTTTCTTCAGAACCCCCAGCACAGCGTCAGACCGGGTCATCCGCCCTGCCTTGAGCGCCTGGGGCGCCTGCAGAAACACGATGGCCACAATCGAAAGGGTGACCAATTCCGGCACGCCAGACACCGGCGCGTTGAACATATTGCGGCTGAACACATCGGCGCCGATCAGCACAACCAGCCCCGAGATCAGCAGCGAACCACAGATGTTGGCCACCTGCGTCAGCCCATCGAGCCAACGCAAGAGACCTGGATCACGCGGATGCATGGGTCACTCTTTGTCCCAATCGCGCAGGGGAGTGGCCCCGGCCGCGCGCATTTGCTCCATGTAGTTGTTCAGCGATTTGGTGCCCGGCAGGCCCTGCCCGTCCAGCCCCTCGGCCCAGATTTTCGCCGCATTGTCCATGCCCGCGGCCCAGCTTTGGCGCATCTCATCCGAGGCTTGGGTGATCGTCGCGCCGTTGTCGCCCATCACTTTGAACGACGTCTGCACCGCCGTTTCCAGCGCCGACACATACCATTCCTGGGTTTCATCGGCGGCAGAGGTCAGCGCCGTTTGAACCACGTCAGGCAAGCCATTGAACCAATCCGCGTTCGCGCACAGCGATCCGGCATATTGCGCGCCCAGACCAGCGCGGGTGATATAGGGGGCGACCTCATACAACTTGCCGGGCAAAGCGGCCGAGGCAAACACGATGACCCCGTCAAACACGCCTGTTTTCAATTCGTTGTAATAAGTCGTCAGGTTGCCCGACACGCCAACCGCGCCAGTGCCCCCCAGCCAGTTCAGCGCCGCACCAGGCGCGCCGATCTTTTTGCCATCCAGATCGGCCAGCGACGCCACAGGAAAATTGCTCATCAACAGGTAATCATCAATGACCACAGGCGCGCCGATGTAGACCACGCCATTGTCGTCATAGCTTTTTTGCATATCCGCGTCGTAGCGTTGCAGGTCATGCATCAGATCAGAAATAGCGCGCACATCATCGGACACAAACGGTGTGTAATAGGTGACGTTCTGCACTGCCAGCTTGGCCGGATCAAACAGCGACTGGCAAATTCCCAACTCGGCAAGTCCCGCCTCGACCGCCTCAAGCTCTTCGCCAACGCCCGCGATCGCGCCGCCATATTGGGCGCTGAAATTCACCTTGTGCCCGGTTCCTTCAAGCGCTTTGTCGACCGCGGGCACAAAGGCTTCGTCGATCATTTTGACCCAGCGAAACACCCCGGGATGTCCCGCCGCAACCGTGGCTGAAAACGTGTCGGCGCTGGCAGACAGTGGCATCATGGCAGCCGTTGCAAGCAACGCGCCTTTTACGAAATTTTTCATGTTTTCCTCCCTGAAAACGTTCGTTTATGTTGTTTGGGCAGCGGCCAAAGCCAGCACCCCGCCTTTGCAAAAAGTGATCAATTGCAACAGGATATCCTCAGTTTCCAACCTTTGATCGTCATTGCCCATCAGCCGTTCGATCCGCCCGTCGCGCCCAATCACCGCAATCAACGCCCCAAGCGCAAACGTATAGCTTTGCGCGGCCACGGCCCGATCTGGCGCACCAAGAGCGCTCTGAAGTGCGCGTACAAATGCCTGCGCCGTCGGGTCATAATGTTGTTTGACCAAAATCTGATCACGCTCGCGCCCGACCACCAACCCACTGAAAATGCGGGCGTAGGATTTGTCGCCCCCAGCCGGGCCCAGCGGTGGGCGGAACAGCGCGTCAAAGATACCCTCAAGCACGGTGCCAGATCTCAGATCAAGCGCGTTCAGCAGCATATGACGCTCTTCGTTGATCTTTTTGGACCGCTGGGCAATCACCTCTGAATAAAGCCGATCCTTGGTGCCAAAGTGATAATGCAACAACGCCTGTGACACTTCTGCGCGCATCGAAATTGCCTTCATCCCGGCCCCGTCAAACCCGCGCTGTGCAAATTCAGCTTCGGCCGCCAGCAGGATCTTCGCAAGTGTTGGCGAAAGCGCGTCTGTCTCAAGCGGAGATTTGTCCAAAATCATTTTTTCAGGCTAGCGCTGACTGATCGGTCAGTCAATCGTATTCCAGTATGAGAACCCCACCCTTTTTTCGTCGGCGCGTCCCACAGTTGAGCCTATTTGAAGCCGTCTTCGATGGCGCGCCAAAACAAATCGGGATGGCTGGCCACGGCAAGATGGCCACCGGCGTCCAGCACATGAAGTTTGGCCGTTTTCCCGCCAGCCACATAGGCGGTCATTTCTTCGGTGCTGGTCAACCCGTCGGTGGGGCCATGCAGAAACACCATTGGTGTTTCGATTTCGCCTAGTGTCTTTGCCACATCATCGTGCAGCAGCGCGAAATCAGATGCGATGCCAATCGGGGAATGGCTGTGCAGTGCGCGGTACCAATCAAATGCGGCGCCATTGCCAACTTGACCGTTCAGCGCCTCCACATCTGTCGGGCTATCCTGAAACAACCGGCGCAGAACGTATTTGGTGGTGCGATCATTGGAAAACGCCCGTTTTTTGAACTGATTGACCAAAACCTTATACATACCCGTGTGTTTGCCCAGGTTCCGCAATCCCCACAAAAAGTTCTTGGTGGGCGAATTATCACTGGGCCGGTCGTTCACCAGATTAAGCGAGGTCACCACCATTCGCCGGAACGTGCCGGGAGATTTTTGCTCGATCAACATCGCAAAATAGGCGCCCGTAGCGTGGCACAGAACATCAATGGGCCCGGCCCAGGTCATGCGGATGAACGCGTGCAAATCCTCGAGCGTGCGTTTGACCAACGAGCCGTCGTGATAGGATGACTCTTGTTGGTTTTCGTCCAGATAGCCGCCGCGGATCGGGATCAGAAGGCGCCAATTCAACCGCTCGAGTGCGCCCTTCGCATTCAGCATCAAAAATGGAAACAGATAGCCATGCAGCATAAGCAGCGGCTTGCCCTGCGGTGGTCCCAGCTCCCAGATGCGCAGCAATCGGCCATTGGGCAAACGCTGGGTGGTCAGGCGCAGGGGGGCGCAAAGATGATCGTTCGTAAAATCCTCGACGGCTTTGCTTTGGGCTGAATCCTGTTCGCACAAATACATGATGTGGATCATCTGAGAGATCATCAACCGCATGATCTCGCTCTGGCTTGAACATTCAAGCTTGCTCATTGCGCGTTTGAGATGACTGCGTTTGGTCTCAACCGACAAATCATCCCGCTTTGCCGCATCCGCCGGGGTAAGCCCCGAAACCAGTTGAAAAATATAGAGCTTTTCGGAAGGCGTCAGCTGGCTGTGTCGATTGAACAGATCAAAAATCTCAAAAAACAGCTCTTGGGTCACCAGCACTGTGCGCAACGTTCCATTCACCACGCGGTCTTTGGACATGGCCGTGTAGGGAAAACACCAATGAAAGCCGTCGTGATGGGCCGAAGCCACCAGCATGCCAGCGCTGAGGCCATTCAGTTTGGCAAAATCGACGATCTCGGCCACATCAGGGTGGTCCTTGGGCGACAGGATACTCACGTTTTCCATGCTGCCTGCATGCGAGACACCGGCTCGCAAGAACTGCATGTTGGTGGTGAATTCGGTCCAAATGATCTCCCGTTTGATCGAAGCATTGCCATCACCATATTGCTCGATCACTTCGCGGCACGACGAAAGAGAGTCGTCGGTGGGCACCAACGAAAACACATCTTTCAAAGTGTCATTCAGATTGAGCGGATCCGCCTGCATCAAAAACCACCTTCCACAGCTTTTTTATCAACAATTTGGGCCGGCTCAAAGTCACATTGAGTTTGACGAACAGGATCCAGACTCAAATCAAGAGACAATCAAGGACATGCGTCGGGATTGACCCAAATCGATCAGCCCGAACATCGAGCGCAGAAATGGGGCGCGCGTTTCATGCACAAGCCGCCGGCCCGCGCCATCCGATCCACACCCATTTGCACGCCGAAAACCTGCACAATCCATCACCTAGGGTCAGGGCCGGCTTGGGTTTATGCATTCAAACTCAGATTTTCAAAGCAAACCAACGGGCCTAGAACCCGCCGGTTCACCGACCAATCAAGGCGCGCGGCGCCTGCATCAAAACGTGGGTCCCGACACCATTGCGTCGGTCTCCATCGTCGTCTCAGCAGACCAAGCCGCGGGGCGTTACAGAGCGGGATCAAAGTCCAGGCCAGCCGCGAGGTCGGCGCCCAAAACCGCCTCGGCGGAGTCCACGCCCATGCCGCCGGCGTCGATCGCGCAGGCATCCGCTCCACAAGCATCGCCATCCGCGCCACCGTCGGCGCCGCAGGCATAGCCCGAGCAAGAGCCGTCGTCCTCTTCGCGGGCCCGCGAGGCTTCGTTGCCTTCGTTATTTTCATTGCCCTCGTCACTTTCGTCACCCTCGTCGCCTTCATCTCCCTCATTGGATTCGTTGTTTTCATTGCCCTCGTTGTTTTCGTCGCCTTCGTCACCTTCGTTGTTTTCATTGCCTTCGTTGTTTTCATCAAATTCGTTGTTTTCGTCACTTTCGTTATCTTCGTTGTTTTCATCACCTTCGTCGCCTTCATTGCCTTCATCGCCATCAAAGCCGGTGTCCGGGTTGGCTTCATTGCCTTCATTGCCTTCGTCTCCTTCATCAAATTCGTCGTCCTCGTTGCCTTCGTCACCCTCTATGCCTTCATCGCCTTCATCGTTCTCATTGTCCTCATCGGACTCGTTACCCTCGTTTGCCTCATCACCCTCGTCCCCTTCCAGGCCTTCGTTGCCTTCATCGCCCTCGTTGTTCTCGTCGCCCTCATCACCCTCGTTGTCTTCGTTGCCCTCGATGCCCTCGTTGCCCTCATCCCCCTCGTCACCCTGAGAATCCGCAGGACCGCTTTCGTTGCCCTCATTGCCCTCATCAGCCTCGTCGCCTTCGTCGTCCTCATTGCCCTCATTGCGCTCGTTGCTTTCGTCGCCCTCATCGCCCTCACCGTCCTCGTTGCCTTCGTTCAGCTCGTTGTTCTCGTCGCCTTCGTCATTCTCGTCATCTTCATTGCCCTCATCGCCCTCGTTGGCCTCGTCGCCCTCATTGGCTTCGTTGTCTTCATTGCCTTCGTCGGACTCATCGCCTTCATCGTTTTCGTCGCCCTCATCGCCTTCATTGCTTTCATTGCCCTCGTCGCCTTCATTCAGTTCATCACCTTCTTCGCCCTCGTCACCTTCATCGCCTTCATTACCTTCATTGCCGTTCTCAGGGATTGATTCATCGCCCTCATTGCCTTCGTCATTTTCGTTGTTTTCGTTGTTCTCGTCGTTTTCATTGCCCTCGTCGTTTTCATTGCCTTCGTCGTTCTCGTCGCCTTCATCAAACTCGTCGGCTTCGTTGTTCTCGTCGCCTTCGTTGTTTTCGTCGTTCTCGTTGCCTTCGTCGTCTTCGTTGCCTTCGTCGCGCTCGTCGCCTTCATCGCCCTCATCACTTTCGTCGCCCTCATTGGCTTCGTTGTGTTCGTTGCCTTCGTCACCTTCGTTGCCTTCGTTGCCCTCATCGTTTTCGTTGTTCTCGTTGCCTTCATCATTTTCGTCGAATTCATCGCCTTCATTGGCTTCGAAGCCATCATTGCTCACGTCGCCGGGTTGGAATTCGTCGCCTTCGTTGCCTTCATCAAATTCGTCACCCTCGTTGCCTTCATCGCTTTCATTGCCTTCATTCAGCTCATCCCCTTCGTCGCCTTCATCGTCTTCATTCGCTTCATCGCCTTCGTTTAACTCGTCGCCTTCATCACCTTCATTGTCTTCATTTCCTTCGTTGCTCTCATTGCCTTCATCACTTTCATTG
This sequence comes from Sedimentitalea sp., assembly GCA_045105075.1. Taxonomy (GTDB): domain Bacteria; phylum Pseudomonadota; class Alphaproteobacteria; order Rhodobacterales; family Rhodobacteraceae; genus JBGCDD01. The sequence goes on from JBGCDD010000054.1 coordinate 6,830, forward strand.
CCCTCGTCGTCTTCGTTGTTTTCATTTTCCTCGTCGCCCTCATCGTTTTCATCGCCTTCATCGCCCTCGCCGTCGCCTTCCTGAATGCCTTCATTGCCTTCGTTGCGCTCATCGTTTTCGTTGCCCTCATTTCCTTCGTCGCCTTCAGAGCCTTCAGAGCCTTCGTTCAGTTCATTGCCTTCATCATTTTCGTCGCCTTCGTTGTCTTCATTGGATTCATTGCCCTCGTTGCCTTCGTCACCTTCGTTGTTTTCATTGTCTTCATCCGCCTCATCGCCCTCATTGCCTTCATTGCCTTCGTCCAGTTCATTGCCTTCATTGCCTTCATCGCCTTCGTCAAATTCATCGCCTTCGTTGTTTTCATCGCCCTCGTTGCCGCCGCCTATCGTTTCTTCGCCTTCGTCGCCTTCGTTGCCTTCGTTGCCTTCATTGTCTTCGTTGGCTTCATCACCCTCGTCGGATTCGTCATTTTCATTGTTTTCGTCGTCTTCATTTATCTCGTCGCCTTCATTGCCCTCATCACCTTCGTCGCTTTCGTTGTCTTCATTGGCCTCATTGCCCTCGTTGCTTTCATCACCCTCGTCACCCTCATCGCCCTCAAAGCCCTCGTTGGCCTCGTCACCCTCGTCGCCCTCATTGTTCACCGTGCCCTCATTGCCCTCATTTCCCTCATCCCCTTCGTCGTTCTCATTGCCCTCGTCGTTTTCGTCGCTCTCGTCGTTTTCGTTGCCTTCATTGCTTTCGTTGTTTTCATCAAACTCGTCGCCTTCATCGCTTTCGTTGTCTTCGTTGTTTTCGTCGGATTCATTACCCTCGTCGCCTTCATCCAATTCATTGCCCTCATCGGCCTCATCACCTTCATTGCCCTCGTCCGAGGTCGCTTCTGGATCAATCGGAGTGCCGCCAATGACCTTGCGCGCCGCGCCCGGGAGCATCGCAACGACACCTTGCTCAGACCCCGCGAGCCATACTTTGAGAAAACGAAAGGGATTTACAAAAAATGTCATGAGGGTCGCTCCGTTAAGGTCTGGGCCGCCGATGCGTCGCGCAAAGGCCGCCAAATTTTGAGAAAGAGAAGTCGAAGGCACGAAAGTACGATTTGCGTTTGGCCATTGTGCACAGGCGGAACGCCTTGAGGCGGGATCACACATCCCGCACTCCGCCGAACCGTCATCGTTGCAAAACGCATCATCGTTGAGGTCAAACTCACAATTCTGAGCCCACATGGAACAACGCGCTGCCTATCAATGCTCTGGAAAAGTCATCAAAAGCTGCCATCCCACGGGCCACCACATGAGACGCCAGATTGCAAAACCGCTCAAGCTTAATGTTTTGGCCCGAAAAAGCGCCTAATTACAGAGCGTTGCGGGTCAAACCCCAAGAGCGACCCCAAAAACGTGCGCACAAAACGCCGTCTTTTTCAGCAAATGTGCGTCTCGGCCTGCCAGATACTAGCCAGCCGGCGCAAAGCCAGCCAAATGGTCCGGCAGTTCAATTCTCGGCAATGTCATTCGCGCAGGACAGAGTTGTCGTACGCCGCCGCGCGCCACAAACAGGTCGGGAAAAAGGCTGGCAACTTCGCAGCGCGCCGCTGGTCGAAGGGCTTTGACAGCCTCAGTGCCCAGATACAGGCTCTCGGTCGGAGCGCCATTTGCAAAAATGATCTGATGGGTTTCAAACAGCAGGTGGAAATAGGTGATCTCGTTTCGCCCCTGCGCGATACGGGCCTGCCCGCCCCGGGTGCGAACAAGATGGGTGGCGCGCACCAAAACCTCTTCGCCGTCCTTGCGCAACAACACCGCATGCTGTGGTGACACAACCAAAGGGCGGTCCGCGCCAATCAAGTCCGGCGCCAGAAAAACCGGACGTAACCGAGGTGACAGCGCCAATTCCTGCGCCCCGATCCGACACCGTCCGATCCACAAAACAGGCATCACACCGTTGTCGCGCGTCACCACAAGATCACCTTTTTGCAAATCCTGAATGCGTCTTTGACCGTGAAGTGTTGCGATTTGTGTGTCTTGCCCAAAACACACAACGCCCGTGTTTTCCGCAGTGTAAAAGGCGCTATCCGCCGTCGCGCCCTCAAAGGTCAGCCCGCCTGTGCCAAACTTGTCGTTGTCGGAATATTCTGCACCTGACACGCCGTCATTGGATTGATTGAGAATGCCGTCATCGGCCTGATCCGCGTGCAGCTCGCCCAGGTGGTCATAAAACCCCGACAAATCGATAAAGTCATTGTTGGTCGCATCGCCATCGTTCAGCGTGCCGGAATTGCCTGTGTTGAAGTCGCTGATTGTGTCAACACCGTCGCCAGCTTCGTAGATAAACGTATCGTCACCGGTCCCGCCTGTGATCGAACTGTTTCCAATCCCCGCGTCAATCGTGTCATCCCCGGCACCGCCATCCAGGGTCGCATTGCCGATTTCACTGATAAGCAAGTCGTTGCCAGCACCGCCATCGACACTGTCGTTACCGCGTTGCGAATTGATGACATCATCGCCATCGCCGCCGGCAATTGAATCGTCGCCATCGCCCGAAAAAACCGTGTCATTGCCCTTGCCAGCGTCTATTTTATTGCTGCCGATAAAGCCCGGGTTGCCCGCTTCGTCATCGATATAGTCGTCGCCATCGCCAGATGTGACACTGTTGTTGCCGTCACCATAATAGATCGTGTCGTCGCCAGATCCGCCCGTGATCGTGTCGGATCCATCGCCGCTTTCCACGTGAATGCCGGCGCTATCCGCGGTTGCATCAACCACATCTGCTTTCGAGGACAGGATCAGCCCTTCGATTTCGCTGAATTCCACCGTATCCACGCCGTCGGTGATGGAACCGGCCTCATCGCCTTTGTAGGTGACCGTGACCGGCCCGGTGACGGCCGAAAAATCCAGCACGTCCCAATCCGTGCCGCCCTCGCCGCCGCTGACCGTGTCGTTGCCAAAACCATCCTCAAAGACGATTGTATCAGAGTCGTCCCCGCCCTGAACGACATCGTCACCGCTGCCCCCTTTCAGCAGATCGGCGCCCGAGCCGCCTTCAAGACTGTCATCGTCAGCGCCGCCATCCAGCGTGTCGTCACCGGTCCCTCCCTCAAGCGTATCATTGCCGTCGGTGGCAATGATACTGTCATCCCCGGTGCCGCCCACCAGACTGTCATCGCCGGAGGAGTTCATCAGCGTGTCGTTGCCCGCGCCACCGATTAGCGTGTCATCGCCGGTGCCAGTCATCAACAAATCGTCGCCCGCACCGCCGTCGATATAGTCAGACCCGGCACCGCCGGAAATCGTGTCGCCACCGGCGCCACCGGCAAATATGTCATCGCCAGCGCCCCCGGTGATCAAATCATCACCGTCGCGCCCGTCGCCCTGAACACCCGCACTTTGCGAGCTTGCGTCCAACGTATCGCCCTGATCGGTCAGCTCCAGCTTTTCAATCTCTGAGAACGTCAAAGTCCCCGAACTGTTGACGACCTGGCCTGCTTCCTGGGCCGTGATGGTCACGTCCACGCCTTCCGTAAGCGCGCTCAGCCGCAGCGCGTCATCATCATCTCCGCCTTCCCCGCCCGCAATAGTGTCGGCGCCAAAACCATCCTCGACCAGAATATCATCCGCGTCGTCGCCGGCATTGATCTCATCCGCGCCGCTGCCGCCTGTGATCGTGTCCTGCCCTGCCCCTGTGCTCAGCTCGAGCCCGGCAGTGTCGGCGCTGGCGTTCACCACGTCCGACCCGCCCCCGGTCACAATCGCTTCGACTTGCGAGAACGTCGCTATGTCGGCGCCATCACTCAACGTGCCAGCTTCGGCCCCGGTAAAAACGACATTGACGTCGTCGGACAAGGCCGCACCATCAATTGTATCGCTGTCCACACCGCCTTCGCCGCCAGTGATCTGGTCGTTGCCAAAACGATCGCCCAACACGAACTGATCCGCATCATCACCGCCCGACATCGTGTCTGCACCGCGCGCAAGATCCGAGATGTCGAATGTTGCGTTGCTCCCGGTGCCAAACAGCGCCACATCATCGCCGCTGACAACAGCGCCGGTGACGGCGGCCTCAGTTTCCGCCTCTAGCACGACGTCGCCAACTGTGATGCTGTCCAGGTGCAAATTGCGATCGCCGGCGTCGGCGCCTGAATCACCTGGGTCAAAGTCGTTGACAAAGCGCACTTCCAGAGTGTCAGGCACACCGCCGGGCAACGCGACGATCACATCCTGGAACGCCCCGGGAGCAGCGGGGTCAAAGGCCGCCCCGCCATCCTGGGCCCAGGTGACTTCACCGGTGTGCACCAGCACGCCATCGGCATAGACCTCAAATTCGGGGTTCACGTCGTTTCTGTCGCTGCCCCCGATGGACAGGGTGACGTCGGAAACCCCATCACCGATCAGCACATCGGCGCCACTGCCGCCTTCCAAAATGTCATGCCCGGTTCCACCAAACATCTGGTCCGTCCCGGCGCCACCCACCAGGCTGTCATCATCGGACCCGCCAAGCAGCGTGTCATCGCCCTCGCCGCCATCCAGCGTATCGTTGCCTTGCGTGGCCACGATACTGTCATTGCCCACACCGCCCGAAAGACTGTCATCACCCGCCGAATTCATCAGCGTGTCGTTGCCTTCGCCGCCGCGCAAGGTGTCATCGCCAATGCCGGTGCGCAGCAAATCATCGCCCACGCCGCCATCGATCAGATCATCGCCGTCGCCCCCCTCAAGCGTGTCATTTCCCGAGCCACCCTTGATGCTGTCGTCACCTTGCCCCGCCTCGATGTTCAATCCCGATGTGTCGGCACCACCATCCACAAAGTCCGAATGTTCAGACAGTTTGAGAGCCTCAATTTCGGAGAAGTCGAGCGTGTTGTCGCCGCTTGAAATCTCGCCAGCTTCGGCTTGGGAATAGGTGACGCTTAGGGCGTTGTTCACCCCAGACAGGTCAACAATATCGTCGCCCGTTCCGGTTTCTCCGCCGGTCAGCGTGTCATCCCCCGAGGCGGTTTCGATCTCGAACGTATCACCATCCTCGCCGCCCGACAGAATGTCATCATCCGCGATCGTGTAGGTCGGCATCTGCGTGGTGAAAACTGTGTTCAGATCGATCTTGTCTTCGTGGTAGATCTGGAAAAACTGTTGGTTGCCATTGGCATAGGTGACAGTGGCCTGGGTGTAGCCCGTCGTCGTGTAGCCTTGGGTCAGATCAGCGACCGGCTCGGTCAATATAATCTTGTCGATCTGCGGCTCTAGATCGCCAATCCGCAGGGTGGCATTGTCGGCGTCCGAGTCGATCAGAATGTAATCCGCAAGGCCATCACCATCAGCCGCCGCGGCGCTCTGGTTGAGCTTGATTGTGGTAAAAGAATTGTCGGTGGCAACCCAGCGAAAGTAATCTGTCGAGGTGCTGCCATCGGCCACGCTGCCGGCGCTGACATCCTGCCATGGAATGCTGTCGTCCTGATTTTCGGTGCCGCTGCGCAATGTATCCAATCCACTGCCGCCCAGGATCGTATCGTTGCCGACGCCGCCATGGATCACGTCATCGCCATCGCCGCCGTCAATTTCGTCATCAATTGTGTTCAGCGCACCGTTCAACAGCGACTGCCCGCTCAGATCGATCACGTCGTTGTCGCCCGAGCCGCTGGTGTTCATCATCTCCGGAACACCGTTAACGGTTTCAAACGTAAAGACGCCCGGCGTGCCTCCTTCCACCAGTTCGGCAGTGTCCAGCGATTCCAAAGCGCCGGTGTCACCGGAACCATTCAGCGTGTATACTTGGCCTGCGCCGTCGGTAATGCCCACAAAGGCCGGGTTGGTCCCGCTTTCGCCCCACTCCATGTCGCCATAGGTGAAGGTGACGCCAAGCTCGCCGCTGTCCAGCGCCTTGAGTTCGACCTGAAAAGTGTTGCTGCCCGATCCATCATAGGGCGCCACATTCGACCATGTGATTGTGACAATGTCACCCTGCGGGCTGACATCCCAATAAATCTCCCCCCCCGCATTCAAATTCATATCCGAATAGAACGGCAGTAGCGCGGGCATATCGAAATCGCCCGCCCCGGCATCGTCAAGGCTGCTGGAAGCCTCGCCAAATGTGATGGCACCGTTGGAATTTACGTAAATGTATTTGAAATCTTCGCCAAACAACGAAACGCCATTGGATCCAAAAGCCGGTTTAATCTGAATTTGGATGGCACCGTTGTCATCGTCACCCACCTCCTTCTGCGTCGAGGTGAAGGCGTTTTTTCCATAGCCTTCATCGCCGCCCATGTCGGTTCGCAGTTCAGCCATTTTCGCGCCCAAACATCATGAATCCACCACCAATTACCAAACCCAGTCACAAGTTTTGGCACCACACCTGCCAGCGCCAAAGATCCCACTCCGGTGCGCGACGGGTGACGTTAACGCAAATTCGTTAACGGTCTTGCGCGACGGCTTTGATCTTCTGCGTAAAAGTTAAGGAAATAGCGCTAGATCCTCAGCGCTTAAGGGGCCAATGAAATGGGTGCCGGACTTGGGAGCCGATTGGTGGATCAAACCGGTGTTCAAATCGATTTGACACGCCCCAGCACGTGCATCACCAGACTGCTTTTTCAGATAGCTTTTTTCACTGCAGCGCGTCTTTTGGTGAGGACAGCGTTTTCATGTTGATGCCTGAAGCGGCAGGCAAGCCACAATTCTGACTTCAGTCACCATTCAGGTCTAGATTTTCGATCGCGGCGCGATCCCATCGGCAGCAAAAGCGCGGACCCGCGAAAACGGCTTCAGTCGCCATTTTGAACCGGAAGTCATCGAATAGCCCGATGGGTGTTTGGCAATTGTCCGACACCAACGATCTGATCCACAACACCTATGACACTGCGATCCGGGCAACCACTTCGGACCCTTGCAAAGCCAGCATTAATTTTTCAGGGCTCTTCCAGAACGACATCCACTTCACAACGTCCTTTGATGACACTTTCGATGGGCGCGGTCATGACATCCTGAAGAGTGGCTTAGGTTTGGATGCGATTTCTGACGGCGGCGACGATTGGCGGCACCGGTTCGGATCGCCTCAGCTGTGACGGTGCGTGGGACAGTTTTGTCATCAACCAAAGCTCGCCAATTTCTTCGATCAATCGCGACGCCAACATGGTCTTTTGGTGGGGACTGACCAGACGCAACGTTGCAAAGGATGCTTGCGTTTTGTTGGTGCTTGGCAACGTCTTGATCTGCTTGGCCGGAAGCCACGCAGTGCATCTGGAATACGCAAACCCGACTAACAAAGACGATGTTATGGTTGATGATCGTGAAACGAACATCTTGTCGGTGCATCCGTATTCCCCGCGCAATGGTGCCACAAAAAGCAAACGTCTAAACCCAAATATTCGATTGGGCAGCGAGGGATTGCTTGGTGCTGACCGGTCGACGACCCCGCCCGAAGGCCGGCTGGCGGGTTTTGAAAAAATTGCCATCAATGACGCGTTACGCGCCGATATCACCAAGGATAGTTCCGCCAAATTGCGGGGGCTTGCCTGACCTCAGGCCATGGCAAAACGACGCGCCCGCCAGACGTGAAACGAGATCAGCAAACCCGCCAAAATCACGCCGGCAATCTGCCAGCTGATCGCCAAAAACAGCACCAGTACAGCCGCAATCAACCGTCCTGCGATTTCCCAAGGCGCCAGTTTGCGCTGATCAAACCCGGCAAGCGCACTGGCCAACAGATAGAGCACCAGAACCAGGCGCAACAAGACCAGCGCCAGCCCGGGCCAATTGATTTGCCCGTCATAGCCAGGAAGATAGACCACCGTGCCATTGCCGCTGGCCACCGGATCAATCACCGCAGCATCGATCAGCAGAATTTCGGGGTAGAGCGCAAAGATAAACGGGATCACAAACATCACAATCCCGGATTTGACGGCGGAGAACCCGGTGGCCATAGGTTCGGCTTTTGTGATGGTTGACGCCGCAAATGCGGCAAGCGCGATGGGCGGCGTGATGGCGCTGGCCACGGCGAAGTAAAAGATGAACATGTGCGCCGTGAAGGTGGCAATGCCAAGGCCGATCAAAACCGGACCCATCAGCAGCGCCACGTTGATATAGGCCGGCACCGCAGGCATCCCCATGCCCAGCAGCACAGCGATGAACATCGTCACCAACAGCGCAAGCAATTGCAACCCGACAGACCCCTCTTGACCCAATTCAAGCGAGCGCATCCACCCAAGAACATCCAGCGAGATAAAGCCCGGCAAACCGGTGAATTGCAGGCAAAAGTCGACGATCGAAACCGCCAGAAACATCAGGTAGAGGGTGGATACCAGAACCCCTGCATCCGACAGTGAATCTATGATCTTGCGCGGCTTGGCGCGCACAGCCGGGTCGATGAACAACATCACCATCAGCAGCGCCACCGCCCACCATCCCGCACTGCCCGCATCGCCCGCCGCATTGCGCACCGCCGTCAGATACCACGACAGGTTTTGCGCCGAACATACCCCATCGGTGAACACACGATCCGCGCCGAGCAGCGCGCCCAGCGGACCACAGCCCACGCCCTCTTTTGAGGTCACAAGCAACGTCAGGATCAGCAGGATCGGCAAGAAAATCATCAACAGGTTCAAAATGTCCTGACGCGACATCCACATCTCTTCGGTCAGCTCACCAATCGCCTGGATCTTTTGCTTGCGCGCCTGAAACACCACCGACAGGAACAGGCACAAGAAATAGGCAACCGCCGGGATCACCGCCGCCAGAATCACCTGGCTATAGGGCACCACGGTGAGCGAGGCCAAAATGAACGCCGCAACCCCCATCACCGGCGGCATGATTGACCCACCCGAGGACGCCGCCGCTTCGACTCCGCCGGCGAACACTTTGGAGAAGCCGCGTTTTAACATCATCGGAATGGTCAGCACGCCGGTGGACAACACGTTCACGATCGGCCCGCCTGAAATCGTGCCAAACATCGCCGAGGACACAATCGCCGCATGGGCCGGACCGCCGCGCAATTTGCGGGTCCAGCGGAACGCCAGCTTGATCAGCGATTGCCCCCCGGCCGAGGCGCCAAACAGCGACCCCAGCACCAGATAGGGAAAGATCGTGTTCAGCATGATATCTAGGAAACGCCCCAACAGACCCGAGGCGTTGTTGGTCAGAATGTCGTGCACTTTGGGGCGACCGTCACTCAACAAACGCGGCTCACCGGCCAGTTTGGTCATCAGGTATTTGTTGATGTCTTCGGGGCCGTGAAAGTACCACACCAGCACTGTTGCAATGGTGTAAATTGTGATCGCCAGCGCCACCAGCACCAGCGGCAGCCCCCAAACCTTGACGTTATAGGCCAGGAAAATCAGCACCGTGATGCCAACTATGGCCACCAGAAATCCGCCCGTTGTGCCCACACATTGCGGGTTTTCCACCGTCGTCGGTGCCGGCAATCCGTAAAGCTCGGCGATCTCTTTTTCCGCCTCAAGCGTGGCGGCCATCAGGCGCGCGCGCTCGCCGGTGATTTGATCAATCAGGCAAATGGATTCAATTTCGACCACATAGGTCAGCGAAATGGCAAAAGCCGCCATCACCAGCGCGATATCCAGCGCCAGACCAAACCTGCGGCGTGCCCGTGACGCGCCATGCCAGGCGCGCCACATCGAATGTTTCAACGCCACACACAGCATCATCGCCGCAAAGGCAATCGGATAGAAATATTCGGTCGGGAATTTGCGGATCACCAGCCAATCCAACCCCGTCAGCGTGCGCACGCCGTCATCAAGCCCCGGGATCCCCGGAATGGCATTGGCCAACCCAACCAGGACGATCAGCACCGACAGGGCGTAAACCGCTCGGTCTGCCCCGGGTTTTGGCGCAAGTGGTGGCTCAGATTGTGACATACCCGCCTCACGAAATCAGGAAAGACCGCAGTTTGCGCGGTCTTTCCGGTGTTGGTGCCGCGAAATCAGGGCTTGGCGCAGTCGGGCAAGGTGTACCCGGCCTCCTCCCAGGCGCGCACGGCACCGGGGTGGTATTTCATCGGCATTGGACCACACAGGCCAGTGACATCAATCGCCGTTTCGCCGAGCCACACAGTGGGCATGAAAGGCGTGCGCGCTTTGACCGTGTCGAGCCCCTCAAGGAAGGCTTTGGTCAGTTGATAGGCCAGCTCTTCGTCCATCGAGACATTGACCAGATCGCCGCCCACATCCGCGTAGCCCCGGAACATGTTGTCCTCCGAAATCACCGAAAAGTTCGGGCCGAACATCTCCGGCGTGATTTCGACCTTCATCGCCGCTGTGCCGGGCGCCTTGGCGTATTTCTGCGCGTTGGCGCTTTCAAACACGTCCTTGGGGAAAGAATGTACCACCATCTTGCCGGCCGCCGCCGCTGGGGCCTGGCGCCCGTCGGGGAAATTCATCGGCAACAAAAACGCATCGGCCGAGCCATCAGTGATGGTTTTGACCGCCTGCCCCCAGTTCACCTGCACGCCGGTATAGCCTTTGCCTTCGTCCAGCCCAGTGGCCAATTTCACCATCGAACGCGCCCGGTTCAGCGCACCACCACGGGGTGGACCGTTATAGATTTTGGCCCCTTCAATAGCGCTGTAGCCGCCGAAATTAGTGCTTTCATAGGACGAAATCCCAAACACCGCGACGCGGTACGTGTAGAGCACCGCCAGTTTCGAGGCCAGTTCGGCGCCGCCTTCTTTGCCCAGTTTCGCATAGGGTCCGACGCCGCGTGAGAGCAGGAACGGCAGGGTAAAGGGCGCCGCGCCAATGTCGGTTTTGCCCTCGGCGACGTTTTGCACCGCATTGGTCAGGGTCTGGCCCGTTGCGACCTGAATGTTGGCCACACCCGCGCCGGCGGCCAGTTCGGCAAGGCCCAAAACTGTGTTGCCCCCCACCGAAACCGGTGCGGCGGCTTCAGCTGTCAAATTGGCCTGCGCATGAGCGTGTGTGGCGACGAGACTTATTGCGACAACCCCCGCCAGGTGTTTGATTGAAAACATGTCTTCCTCCCGTTTTTTCGTTTCAGTCTATATGTGTTGGCATCGCCAAACCGTCCGCTTCCAACTCGGCCCGGTCCCAATAGGCGATGACGATGCCTGCCGGTTCCTTGTCATCTGTCATATGCTCAATCACCTCGCTGGTTCGGGTGATGCGGGTGTGATGCTGGCGCGCCCAGTCAAAATGCAGCCCGCGAAGCCGCTCGATCTGGGCGTCGTGGTCTGGATCGCCGCCCAGATCGTGCAGCTCGTCCGGATCGGTTTCCAGATCAAACAGCATCGGGCGCATGGTTTCGACGTGGATGTATTTCCAACGCCCGTCAAAGATCATCACGAGGCGCGCATCACTTTGATCAACGCCAATGTCGCGGCGCGCATCGCGGGTGGCATAGTCGTATTCCGACACGCAAAAGCTGCGCCACGGCGTCGGCGTGCCATGCAACAGCGGATCAAGCGCGCGCCCTTCGATCACATGCGGTTTGGCGGGCGCGCCCATGGCGCTGAGGAAGGTTGGCGTCAGATCGATGCCTTGCACCAGCTTGTCGCAGGCAGTGCCACGGGTGGCGTCGGCTTCGGCGCGCGGATCATAGACAATCAGCGGAACGCGCGCAGAACAGTCGTAAAACAGATCCTTCTCGCCCATCCAGTGATCACCCATATTGTCGCCGTGATCAGAGCAAAACACGATCATGGTGTCATCCATGCGGCCACTGGTTTCGAGATAGTCGAACAACCGGCCCATCTCATCATCAAGCTGTTTGACCAGCCCCATATAGACCGGGGCCACCAC
>JBGCDD010000055.1:0-5509 GCA_045105075.1 Sedimentitalea sp.
GTTTCCGGCTTAGGTCTGAAACCGGCACACCGCCCGCTTCAAGACCGCCCCGCTCATATATGTAAACACCCGCTGCCCGGCCGTGCCTTTTAAAAGTACGATCTGTGCGCCGCTGTGCTTCGAGTGTTTCATCAAAACCTCCTCAGTCAAAGTACCAAAAAAACGCCACACTTAAACACCACCAATTTCCGGGGGGGACAGACGGGGCGATGGCTTGCCCCCCGCGCGTGGCAGCGTTAGGGCGTGTGGATGGCGGTTTCTGCGCTTTACTGCCCCCCGGATGGGCCTTTGGACGTTCTGCATCAGGACGCGCAGCTGGTGGTGGTTAACAAGCCCCCTGGGTTGTTGTCGGTGCCCGGTCGTGGTCCCGAGTTGGCCGACTGTTTGATCACCCGTTTGGCGCGGATTTTTCCGGATGTTTTGCTTGTGCACCGGCTGGATCGTGACACGTCGGGGGTGATGGTTTTTGCGCTGACACCGCATGCGCAGCGCCATTTAAATCAACAATTTGAACGCCGTAGCGTTAAGAAGAGCTATGTGGCGCGGGTGATGGGTGCGGTGATGCCCAAGACCGGGACGGTTGATTTGCCGCTGATTGTGGATTGGGAGAACCGGCCGCGTCAGAGGGTGTGTCATGACACGGGTAAGCCGGCGCAAACCGATTGGCGGGTGTTGCGCAGCGCGAGTGATGAAAGCCGGGTGCGCTTGATGCCGCAGACCGGGCGCACGCATCAGCTGCGGGTTCACATGCAGGCGTTGGGCCATCCGATCTTGGGCGATCCGCTTTATGCAACGGGCGCGGGGCTGAATCATGACCGGCTGATGCTGCATTCAGAAGAGCTGCGGATCAAGCATCCCGACAGTGCTAAGTCCTTGAAGTTTCGGGCTAAGCCTGCGTTTTAGGCGGCTCTTTCGTGCCTAAGCGGTGGACTGTGTCAGCGCTTGTGACCCTTTGGCCAAGAGGTTGCGCAAAGCAGAGTCTGGTGTTGGTAAGTTGGCCTGGCCATTGGGGTCGGGGCGCGCGGATCAGCGCCGCAGGGCCACACCAGTTGGGTCGCGCCAAAAACACCGCGCAATTTATGCAAAACTGTACATTTTGGGGGGTAAATCTGCAAATTTCGCCGTGATGATTGCGATTTGTGGGCATTGGCGTCACGACGCGCATCTTGGGGGGAGTTGACGTGGCGGGTTGGCGTGCCTATTTGGGCGTCATCGGGACCCGGACCCGGCCGCTCGCAAGCCTTTGGCTGTGGTGAATTTCGGGAACGCATCTGACGCCTTTGATATGCGGCATGTGCTGAATTGGAAATGCGGGCATCCTTTTGATCAGCGACAGCTTGCCGGTTTCAAAAAGAGGCATGAGATGACTGATATTCTGAGCAACACCCGGATTGACGGGTACAAATCGCAAGCGCGTGTTTTGCGCCAAAAGCTGGCGGGCAACGGCACCGAAATCAGCCATGGCCAAGCGCTGGAGATGGTGGCGCAGCAACATGGATCGCGCGACTGGAACACGCTGCGTGCGATGGCCGAGCGGCCCGGCAATGATCGGCCTTTGGCTGTGGGTGATCGGGTGAGTGGGCGGTATCTGGGTCAGGTGTTCACTGGTGTGGTGCATGGGCTGAGCCAGATGGGCCAATCTGGCCACACCCGCATCACGCTGCATTTTGATGAGGCGGTGGACGTTGTCACCTTTGACAGCTTTTCGTCGTTTCGCCAGCGTGTGAGTGTGGTGATCGATGCCGATGGGCGCACGATCCAGAAAACCTCGAACGGGGAACCCCATATGGTGGTGAGCCGTGTCGGACTTTAGCATCAGCCCCCGGGCAAAATCCCGGGGGTTTTTGCACCCCGTTACGCTTCGGCGCCAGAGGGAACTCCGCAGGCGCCGCAGAATTTGTAAAACGAGTTTTCGCGTTCGCCGCAGTTTGCGCATTTGTTGAACAGGCAAAATCCGCAATGCACGCAGTAGTCGACTTTGGCTTCGGGCAGGGTTTCGCCACGGCGGGCTTTTTTGGCACCAAACGGGCGGTCACAACTGGGGCACACGCCGCCTGAGATTTTCTTGACCGCGGTCTCATAGGCGATGAGTTTGCGTTTTTCGGTCTCGGGGCGCTTTTCCTCAAGGCTTTTGTTCTTGAGATATCGCGCCATGCCTTTGGTTGAAAAATGCGCGAACAGCAGCGCGATGGCGATGCCGACGACATAGCGCACATAGCCGCCATAGGACGGCAGGTAGGGCACGAGTTCGACGAAAAACGCGAACAAAGCAAAGATGGTAAAGCCGCGATAGACCGGCCAATAGGGCGATTGGCGTTTTTTGAACACCAGCCACGCGGCGAGCAAAAGCAGCGGCACGGTCAGCACAAGGCGCAGCATAAACACCTTGAGAACCTCGAACTCGCGGGCTTTTTGATAGGGCGCGTTGGCGTCGCTGAGCACTTGGGAGCGTTGGGCGCGCAGGTCCTGAAGGGTGCGATTGGCCTGCACAATTTGTTGCGTCAGCTCTTCGACGGTGCGTTGGGCGTTGCGTTCTTCCAACTTGAGCAATTCGATGGCCTGAACCCGCGCGACGACCTGTTCGTTCTGGCTTTGGGATTGCGTGGCCGAGCGGGTTTTGATCCAGTTTTCAAAGCTCGCGCGTTGGTTTTGGTAGTCAAGCGCGCGCGAAGTCACCAGAAAGCGGGCATCTTCGATGTTGTTTTCGGTGCTGCGCAAGGTGGCCTGGGTTTCGTCGATTTGCGTGTCGAGGGTGGCAAGCTGTGCGGTGTCGACGAAGTCCTGCTGGGCGATACGATTGCCCGCCGTGGGCACGTCGGACATGATCAGCGCGCCAAGCTGGATCAGCAGGGCCGAGAATACAAAGGACAGCACCCACATCAGCAAACCGTACCAAAACATCGGGCGGCGAATGGCTTTCATGGGGTGTCCTTAGAGTCGTTTGGCGTTTGGCGGCGATGTTAGTTTGGCGGCGATGTTAAAGGAATTTCCATCTGTGTGGGGTTTAATGTGCGGTGCCCCGACCCGGGTTTCACAGGTCGGGGCGTTGATTTATTCGGCGATTTATTCGGCGGCCCAACCGCCAACGGCTTTGACTTCGAGGAAATCCTCGATGCCCCAGGTGCCGCCTTCGCGTCCGTTGCCGGACTGTTTCATGCCGCCGAACGGTGCGCCGGCGCTGCGCGACTGGCCGTTCATTTCGACCATGCCCGAGCGCAGGGCGCGGGCCATGCGGTTGGCGCGCGCGCCGTCCTGGGTTTGCACGTAATTGGTGAGGCCGTAGGGGGTGTCGTTGGCGATGGCGATCGCCTCTTCTTCGGTGTCAAACGGGATCATGGTGAGCACCGGGCCAAAGATTTCCTCGCGCGCGACGGTCATGTCGTTGTTCACATCGGCAAAGATGGTCGGTTTGACATAGTAACCCCGGTTCATGCCGTCCGGGCGGCCGGTGCCCCCGGCGACAAGGCGCGCGCCCTCGTCGATGCCTTTCTGGATCAGCGTCTGGATCTTGTTGAACTGAAGCTCGTTGACCACAGGGCCGATGTGGCGGCCTTCGTCATGGGCGGGGCCAACGCTGACTTTGCTGGCGGCCTCGGCTGCGGTGGTGACGGCCTGGTCATAGATGTCGCGCTGCACCAGCATGCGGCTGGGCGCGTTGCAGGACTGACCGGTGTTGTTCATCATGTGCATCACGCCGCGTTTGACGGCCTTTTCATCGGCGTCGGCAAAGACCACGTTGGCGCCTTTGCCACCCAGTTCGAGGTGTACCTTTTTCAGCGTGTCAGCCGCGTTTTTCGAGATCGCGGTGCCGGCGCGGGTGGAGCCTGTGAAGCTGATCATGTCGACGTCTTTGTGCGCGGAAAGCTGGCTGCCCACGCCCGCGCCGTCACCGTTGACCAGATTGAACACGCCAGCCGGGAAGCCGGCCTCGTGCATCATTTCGGCAAAGATCATGGCATTGAGCGGGCTTTGCTCGGACGGTTTCAGCACCATGGTGCAGCCTGCAACCGCTGCGGCGCCGACCTTGAGCGTGATTTGGTTCATCGGCCAGTTCCACGGCGTGATCAGGGCGCTGACGCCGACGGCTTCGTGGATGATCCGGTCGTTGGGGGCGTGATCGCCGAGCGGCGCGTCAAAAGCGAACCCTTTGGCGGCGCGAATGAAGCCTTTGAGGTGGCCGATGCCGGCACCGACCTGCTGGGTGCGGGCCATGTCGATGGGCGCGCCCATTTCGGTGGTCATCGCCTGGGCCAGATCTTCGGCGCGGGATTTGTAGACCTCGACCAGCTTTTCGACCAGCGCGATACGCTCCGCCACTGGGGTGGCCATCCAGCCGGGCAGCGCGGCTTTGGCGGCGGCGACGGCGGCGTCAGTGTCGGCCTGATCACCCAATGAGATCACGGCGCAGGGCTCTTCGGTCGAGGGGTCGATGACATGAAAGTCGTTTGCTGCGGCAGGGGCGACCCATTGGCCGTTGATGTAGAAATTGCGTTTGTCGATCATGTCCGAGCGCTCCGGGGTTGTGGGTTGTCCCGACCGCGCGGTCAGGGATTCGACGGGCACTGTGTCATCGCGTGCGGATGGGGGCAAGCCAACCCGCGCAAAACGGGGGATGTAACCCGGCGGGGCAGGCACTAGGTAAAGGATACAATTGAGTCGATCAGAAGGGACCAAGACCATGGGTTTGCGCATCAACGACACAGTACCGAATTTCACCGCCGAGACCGATCAGGGCACGATCCAGTTTCATGACTGGATTGGTGACAGCTGGGCGATTTTGTTTTCCCACCCCAAGGATTTCACGCCGGTTTGCACCACTGAATTCGGTGCTGTGGCGCAGATGGCGGATGAGTGGGCGGCGCGCGGGACCAAGGTAATTGGCGTCAGTGTTGACGGCGTTGAGGACCACAAAAAGTGGAAGGGCGACATTGAAACCGTTGGCGGTGCGACGGCGGGTTTCCCGATCATCGCGGATGAGGGTCTGGCCGTGTCCAAGGCGTTTGATATGCTGCCCGCCGAGGCCTATTTGCCCGATGGGCGCACGCCTGCGGATTCGGCCACGGTGCGCTCGGTGTTCATCATTGGACCCGACAAACAGTTGAAACTGAGCATGACCTATCCGATGACGGTGGGGCGCAACTTTGCCGAAGTGCTGCGGGCGCTGGACGGGTTGCAGATGTCGTCCAAGGGTGTGGCGACGCCGGCGAATTGGGTGCCGGGCGGCGATG
Source organism: Sedimentitalea sp. (assembly GCA_045105075.1). Taxonomy (GTDB): domain Bacteria; phylum Pseudomonadota; class Alphaproteobacteria; order Rhodobacterales; family Rhodobacteraceae; genus JBGCDD01. The sequence continues at coordinate 5,229 of JBGCDD010000055.1, forward strand.
TGATCATTCCGGCCACGGTCAGCGATGAAGATGCAAAGGCCAAGTTTGGGGACTTCACCAAAGTGCTGCCCTATCTGCGCACCACAGCGGCGCCGACGTAAATCAAAGGGGCGTCGCCTGCGGGGGGCGCCCTTTTGTGGCGGGGTTACCCGTCGAGCTGCCATGCGCCTTGGGCTGTTCGGACGCGCCATTGGGATGGATCGACAGGATTGGCTGCTGGGTCACCCAGTGCATTTGGATAAACGTGTCAACGGGGCGGTCGATGGTCTCGCTGTGGGCCA
>JBGCDD010000056.1:0-11256 GCA_045105075.1 Sedimentitalea sp.
CGAAGGCTATGCCGGGCGGCGTTACTATGGTGGCTGCCAATTCGTTGATATCGCCGAGACTTTGGCGATCGAGCGGGCGTGTAAGCTGTTTGGCTGTGAGTTCGCCAACGTGCAGCCCAATTCCGGCAGCCAAGCCAACCAAGGCGTGTTTCAGGCGCTGCTCAAACCCGGCGACACCATTCTGGGCATGAGCCTTGATGCTGGCGGTCACCTGACCCACGGCGCGGCGCCCAACCAGTCAGGCAAATGGTTCAACGCCATTCAGTATGGCGTGCGCAAACAGGATAATTTGCTGGACTACGATCAGGTTGCCGCACTGGCCGCCGAACACAAACCCAAAATGATCATCGCTGGTGGCTCCGCGATTCCACGCCAGATCGATTTTGCCAAAATGCGCGAGATTGCCGACAGCGTCGGCGCCTATCTGCACGTTGATATGGCGCATTTCGCTGGTCTGGTGGCCGCAGGCGAGCATCCCTCGCCCTTCCCGCACGCCCATGTGGCAACCACCACGACGCACAAAACCCTGCGCGGCCCGCGCGGCGGGATGATCCTGACCAATGACGAAGCGCTGGCCAAAAAGTTCAACGCGGCCATCTTCCCGGGTATTCAGGGTGGCCCGCTGATGCATGTGATCGCGGCCAAAGCCGTCGCGTTTGGCGAGGCGCTGCAGCCCGAGTTCAAAAGCTATATCCAGAACGTGGTCACCAATGCCCAGGCGCTCAGCGACCAGTTGATCAAAGGTGGGCTCGACACCATCACGCACGGCACCGACACCCATGTGGTGCTCGTCGATCTGCGCCCCAAAGGCGTCAAGGGCAACGCCACGGAAAAGGCTCTGGGGCGCGCGCATATCACCTGTAACAAGAACGGTGTGCCGTTTGATCCCGAAAAACCAATGGTCACAAGCGGCATCCGGTTGGGCAGCCCCGCAGGCACGACCCGCGGATTTGGCGAGCCAGAATTTCGCCAGATCGCCGACTGGATCATCGAGGTGGTCGACGGGCTGGCCGCCAATGGCGAAGACGCCAACAGCGCGGTTGAGGACAAGGTGCGCGGTGAAGTCGCCACCATGTGCGCGCGTTTTCCGATTTATTCCAACCTGTAATACCTGCCGACTGCGCGCCCGTGAGGGCGTGCGCCGAACCTTTTGAAGGAAAAGACCATGAGCAAACTCAACACCAGCGCCGCCGATATGGTGGCCGCTGCCCGCGCCCGCATCAGTGAGATCGAAACACCCGATCTGATTGCGATGATGGACGATCCGGACGTTGTGATTGTCGATATCCGCGATGTGCGTGAACGCCAGCGCGGCGGGTTCATTCCCGGCAGCTTTCACGCCCCGCGCGGCATGATTGAATTCTGGGTTGACCCGCAAAGCCCGTATTTCAAAGAGATTTTCGGCCAGGACAAAAAATTCGTGTTCCACTGCGCCTCGGGTTGGCGCTCGGCTTTGACAACCGCCACCCTCCAGGACATGGGCTTTGACGCCGCCCATTTGAAAGAAGGCTTTTCAACCTGGGAAAAGCACGGCGGCCCGGTGGAGAAACCCGAAACCTGATCTGGATAAGGGTTTGGAAAGGCACCCGCAAAGGTTGCATTTCCAGAAAAAACCCGTGTTTATGCTGTGACCCGGCGGTGAACGCCGGGTGGCGGTGCCTGGTGTTTTGGATATAAAGCAGCCGGAAACGCGACTTTACTGCAATTTTATCAGGCCTTTTTGAATGGACACACTTGAAACGCACCGCGCCCGGATCGCTTCCGAGCTTGCCAACCTACACGGCAAAGACTTGCTCGACGGGTTCACCGACATTCTGGCCCGGCAAGCCCAAGAAATCAGCGAGTTGCGCGCCATGATCGGTCTGCTCAGCGCCTATGAAGCCAATCGTGAGGTGCTGCTCGAGGTGAGCGATCCGGTGCGCGCGCGCCATCCGCAAATGGCCACGTCTTACGAACTGAGCGCGGATGAACATTTTGCCTTCAGCGACGGCAATCACCCGATTGAATTTGACAAAGCAGGGCGTCCGTTCCGCTGGTGCGGCAAATCCGGCGCCTTGGTGTTTTCGCCGTTCGTGGATCGCAGTGCCGACAAGACGGTGATCATCGAATCGTTCAACACAGTCGCGCCCGAAAATTACAGCGATTTCAAATTGCTGGATGGCAAGGACGAGTTGAAAGCCGTGTTCACACAAACCACCAAGATCGGTGGCATGATTGCGGCCACTTTGCCTGCGCGCAAATCTGGTGAGCCCGGCACAGTGCTGACCTTGCAGCTGCCCGTAACCCGTCAATTGTCGGAAAAAGATGCCCGCGTCGCGGCGATTGCGTTTCACCGCTGTTCGATCACGCCGGTCGTCGAGGTGGCGCCATGACCGCGCCGGTCAAGATTTCGGCGATCATCTGCACCTACAACCGATATGACCTGCTGGGCAGTGCCATCGACAGTTGCCTGGCCCAATCGATGGACCAGGGCGATTTCGATGTGATCGTGGTGGACAATTCCCCCGATGCCGCAGGTGCAAAGGCCTTTGCGGCCAAATACGCGGACCAAACGGCGCTGAGCTATGTGCATGAAACCACACCGGGTTTGTCCAATGCGCGCAATGTTGGTGCGGCCCACAGCAAGGCCGAGATTGTCGCCTTTCTGGACGATGATGCGATTGCCAAACCCGATTGGCTGGCAGCGCTGGTCGCGGCCTATGACAGCTTTGGCCCCTCGACCAGTGTGGCGGGCGGCAAAATCAGCCCGATCTGGGATCAACCGCGCCCCAGTTGGCTGGCGGACGACAAGCTGGGCTACGTATCAGTGGTAGACTGGGGTGGCAAAACCCGACCGTTGGGACCCAGTGAGTGGATTGCAGGCGCCAATATTTCGTTTCGCCGCAAGGCCTTGCTCGATGCGGGCGGCTTTGACACCAATCTGGGGCGCAATGGACCCGAAGTGAACTTGCTGAGCAACGAAGAAACCGCGGTTCTGCGCAGCCTGTCGGACGCGGGCGGCATCGCTCTTTATGTGCCCGAAGCCGAAGTCGATCATCTGGTGGATCGCCGCCGGCTTAACCAGGAATGGTTCCGACGCCGCGCCGCCTGGCAGGCGGTTTCTGATTTCCTGAGCAACCCTGACATCGGACAATGGTCGGGCAACGCGATGGACAACAGTCTGGATTACTTGCTGAAACAACCACCGCGACACCGCGCGATCAGCGGGTTGTGCTGCGAACTTGACGACAGCGACGATTTTAACGATCAGATCAATGCGGTCTACAATATGACGGTCGCCATGCTGGCCGGGCTCAAGAGCGTCTGATGCAGCCGGACTGGATCTCGGACACAGGCTGGCAAGACCGCACGGTGCTTGTCGTATCGCCCACACCGACGCACCCGCAGGATTACGGCAATCGCAAGCGCATCTTTCGCATTTGCCAGATGTTGCGTGAACGCGGCGCCAAAATCCACTTTATTCACTACGTTTCCGAGGCCGAGTGGCGCACCGCCCTGCCCGTTGCGGATCAGGCCGATATGATGGCCGCCTGGGATGGCTATTACCCGGTGCCGCCGTCTCATGATCTGCACGGCGCCGCGACTGCCAAACACCACACCATCGACGAATGGTGGGACCCCAAGATCGACGAAATGATTAGGTGGCTGACCTCCAAACACAGCTTTGATGCGGTGCTTGTGAACTATACCTGGCTCAGCAAAGCATTTGAATTCGTGCCCGCATCAGCCCTTAAGATACTAGACACGCACGATAAGTTTTCGGGCCGCAAGGAGTTGTTAGCCAGTTACGGCATTGCGCCCGAGTTCTTTTATCTGACCGAGAAAGAGGAGGCTAAAGGACTGGCGCGCGCCGATGTGATCTGGGCGATCAAAGGCGAGGAAAAGGCACAATTTGAGGCGCTGACCGAGCGCGAGGTGATTGTCGTGCCGCATGGCGATCCTGCCGCGCCGCTGCCGGTTCGCACTGGCCGCATTGACGAGGCCGAGCTGCGCCTGGGCGTGATGGGCGCCAAAAACAGCATTAACGTCAAAAACCTGATGCGGTTTCTGGATGTGGCGCGCGACGTGTTTCGCACCCATCTGCCGCCTTTGAAAATCGTGGTTGGCGGCACGGTGTGCGAACTGATCGAGCATATGAACCTGCCCTTTGTCGAACTGCTTGGCTGGGTCGATGATGTCGAGGATTTCTACACCCAGATCGACGTGGCCCTGGTGCCGATGGAATTTTCCACCGGGCTCAAGATCAAAACCTCCGAAGCGATGACATTCGGCGTGCCGATCATCAGCCACGTCCACGCCTTTGAAGGCTACCAGGCGTTTCACCCCGCACAACAGCTGGCCTCGTTCGAAGACATGGCGCGCTATTGCACCGATCTTGCCTTTGAAGGACCCGAAGCGCTGGCCCCCTTGCGTGACGCCACGCGCAAAAGCCACGCCCAAGTGCTGCGCAGCGCGCAACTGGGGGTCGCCCAAACCGGCGCTCGCATTGCCAAGCATGGGGACTGGACACTGGTCTGCCTGTCCGATCAGGCCACCAAACGCCAATCCTTGCAGCAAAAGCTTGCGCTCAGTTATCTTGAGGTTCTGCGTGCGCGTGGCCCTGTTGCAATTTTTGTGCAGGGTTTTCACAGCGCCACCGATCTGGAGCATTTTGCCCGCGCGCTGCCGTTGTGCCCGATCTATCTGTGTCCCGAGGCGCAATCTGGCCTCAGTGCACGCGAACAGCAGCGCATCGCTCAGGTCGGCGCCTTGTGGCTGCGCTTTGATCAGGTCTGCGCGCGGCTCAATCTGCGTCGTTTGTGGTTGGAAACGCTGCCGGATCTGTCCACGCATGTCCCCGACTGCGATCTTGAACAGCTCTATATCAATTTGCCGATGATGGCGCCCAAAGACGCCGATATGCTGATGCAAACCTCGCTCGCACCGCTGATCGGGCCGTTCACAACGGCCACGGTGCTGGGCGAAAGCGACAGCGTGCAGGCATCACACCTGCGGCAGCGCTTTGGTGCACAGTCGCTGAGCATCGCGCCTTTCTATCTGGCGGGTTTTCACGACATCCGCCAGTTGACGCCCCCCCCGCGCAAGAATCGCTATGGGGTCAATGTGATCATCGACAGCGCCTCGCCTGCTATTTTGAACGCAATCAGCGACGTTGCCGCACTGTCGCGCCAGGCGCTGATCAACGTGATCCAGCTGGATGGCGACTGGGACACGGTCAAGCGGCGCTATGGCAAAGGTGTCGACACCCGCATGCTGTCACCCAGCGGGCTGAACCGCACCGGACTGGGCCTGCTGCGCAGCGCTGCGGTCACTGTGAACCTGTCCACAGGTGTGGGTCTGTCGCGCGTTCTGGTGTCGTGTTTTGATGCAGCCGGACATGATGTGATTGATGTGGGCGCGCGCCAAGGTGAGGACAACGCTTATGATCTGCTGTCTTTCATGCAGGATCTCCACGCCCGGTTGAGCGACAAATCCGACGCCCCCAAAGAAGGCCCGCGTTTCGCGACTCTGTCGCTGCGGGACCCCGGTTGGGGCCGGATCTGGACCTAGGCTGGGGCAAAAAACCGGCACAATTGACCGCATTTTGATCACGGCTGTCGGCGCGCAAACGTCCGTCTACGCTTTACACGCGGCGCTGAATGTGATGCACATCCTATGCGTCACGCGCCCTCACCACGCAGCGCAAGACGCGTAGTCGCCAACCTGGGGCATGGCAAAACCGGACATAGAACGCCATGGAGCTGGCGGGAGAAGCGACACAGTGGTTGGGTAGAATGAGCACATCAAAGAACAAATCCGGGCGCGGTCCGGACTTTTATTGCATCGGCGCGCAAAAGGCCGGCACCACGTGGTTGCACGAAAACCTGCGTCGCCACCCCGGTGTCTGGATGCCGCCGGTCAAGGAATTGCAATATTTCAACCAAATTCACATCCCCGAACACGCCAACTGGACACAGGAACACCGCGACAGCCATGTGGCGCGCAGCATCCGCTGGCATGTGACCAACAACGACGAGCTGAACCTGCGCCATTTGCGGCTGTTGACGCGCATCACCAAACCCCGTGTCAGCGACGCCTGGTACAAGTCGATCTTTACGGCGGCCCCTGCGCAAAGCCTGTGTGGCGAGATGACCCCGGAATATTCGCTGATGCCCGACCAAGGCATCCAGCATCTGTTGTCCATCAGCCCTGACGCACGCGTTTTGTTTGTGATGCGCGACCCGATTGACCGGTGCTGGTCGCACTTGCGCATGCTGATCAAACGCAATCAGGATCACGCCGGGGATATGTCGCAGATTGTCAAGATGAACGACGTCTACGACCGTGCCGATTATGTCGCCATCAAACAACGGTGGCAGGCGCATGTGCCTGCGGACCGGCTGATGTTTTGCGACTTCGATGACATCAAGAAACAACCCGTTGAGCTGTTGAAACAGATCATCGGCTTTCTGGGCCTCGAAGCCGACAGCTCGTTTTTCCCCAAAGCGGAACAAGTGGTTCACGAAGGGCGAAAGATGGACATTCCGGCAGATGTCTATGACTATATGAAAAACAGGCTGGCGCCGGTCTATGATCGTCTGCTGGATCACATGCCAGACGTTGCACGCCCCTGGCATGCGCGCCATTATATTTCTGCATAAACGCCGAACCGGCCAAAGAAGGACCCCGTGAACAGGTGAAGGTTTTCAGAAACATCTATCTGCGCCAGGACGGCCAGCTTGCGATTTTGGTCAACTACAAATGTGGCTTTGCAACGCTGCACAACGCGCTGGTTCTCAATCGCACCGACAGTGATTTTGCCTATGCCGACGCGCCCGAACAGGATGTGAAGGCCGCAAGCCAGGCTGTGTTGTTTGTCCGTGATCCTGCCGCGCGGCTACGGTCTTTTTTTCGCAACTGGATCATCGACAAGGCCTATGGCACGGACGACAAACAACATGGATATGAGTTCTCCAAAAACTGGCTGACGGCCAGGGACTATGCCAAACTCACAGCCGCCTCGGGCGACGAAAAGAACACAGCCGCCTTTATTGAATTCTACATCAATCGGATCGGCCCGGCGTTCTGGACCGATCAGCACACCGCGCCGCAATGGCGTTTGCTGCAAAATCACAATCTGGATCTGTCAGACCTGAGCGCTGTGTTGAATTACCGCGAAAACACCACCTTTTTGCGCGATCATTGCGGGCTTGATGTGGCAGTGCGCAATGTCAGCCTGTCCAGTGGTCCTGATCCGCTGGATTGCCCGGCCGTGACCGCATTTTGCAAAACGCTTTATGCGCGTGATTACGATATGTTTGGCGACCAGTTTTGACGCTTGGCCCAATGCCAAATTCGGAGATTTTTTGATGACTTTCCTGCTTGGCGTGGGCGCGCAAAAGGCCGGCACAACCTGGCTGCACGAAGAGCTTTCCAAAAACGCGAATGTCGATGTGGGTTTCACCAAAGAATATCATGTTCATGATCTTTTGACCATTCCACATATGCGCGGCATGCTTTTGAAAAACATTCAGGCGGCTCGTCAGATCGACGCCGAAGCTTCGCACAGCGATATCCTCGCGCACATGCAACGCCGCGAATTCAAAATGCTCAGCCTGTTTTCCCGCCCCAACGCGTATTACGATTATTTCGCTGACCTGTTGGCCAGACCTGGGATCGAGCTTACCTGCGACATCACCCCCTCTTATTCCGCGCTCAGCATCGACACCCTGCGCCAGATCAAAACCACCTTTGAACGACGTGGGATTCCGGTGAAATGCGTGTTTTTGATGCGTGACCCGGTCGAGCGGATCTGGAGTGCGCTGCGCATGCAACGGCGCAACAAACTGGCCAGCATGCCCGACAAAAAATTCAAAGCCAGCGAAGACAAAGCCGTCATGCGCATCATGAACACCAAAGACGCGCAGATGCGGGGCGAATATCACAAAACGCTGCAAAGGATCACTGCTGTGTTTGAGCCCAAGGATCTCTATTTCGGGCTTTATGAGACCTTTTTGAAAGCGCCTGCGCAATGGCAGAGTTTTTGCCAGATGACCGGCGTGACGTTGCAGCAGCCCGACTATGGCAAACACTACAATGCGACGCAAAAAGGCGATGACCTGGCCGTGGACACCAAGCGCGCGGTCGTCAAAACCTATAGCGATGTTTACGCCTATTTGCGGGCCCAGCATCCCGAGCTTGAGATCGACCATCACTGGCCCAGCGCCAAACTGGCCTAGATCTGTCCGAATGGGCTTTTGCTGTCGTTGCAAAGCCCACGCAAAACATCGGCGCAGATCGACACGTCGGGGCCCAGCGCACGGTCTTGAACCAACGGCGCAACCCGCGCGCGCAGGGCGCTGTGCAGGGTCGCAATCGCCCCGACCGCAGGCGGCGCACCGCGCAGATCAACCGCCTGCGCTGCCACGATCGCCTCCAGACCGCAAAGCAGCTGGAAACTCTGGCCTTGCTCCGCCAGCTTCTGGGCCGCATGCGCGGTCATCGGGGCCATGTCCTCCACGGTTTCGGACACCGGTGCCGGGTCAAACGCCACAGGCATCGCGTGACGGCGAATATCACCCAGCAAGGCCGCCGCTGTTTTTTGCAACGGCACCATGCCTGCAGACGCACCGCCAACAGGGGACAAATACTTGGGCAGTCCCGACAACTCTGGCGACATCATCCGCTGACTGCGTTGCACCATGGCATTGGCCACCATCGCCATCGCCTGCGCGCCTGACTCCAGGGCCAAAGCCAAAGCAGGCGCGTGGAAATTCGGGGTCGACCGCATGGCCTCGGCCCCCAGAACAACCGGGCTATCGCTGAGCCCGTTGGCCTCGTCTTCCCAAATCGCCGACGCGCGTGACACAATGTCAAACGCTGCACCAAACACCGGAGCCACCACGCGAAAGCTGATCGCGTCCTGAATGCGCCGCGCCGGGGCGGTTGTGGACAGGTGGCGCGCAAACCATGCTGCAACCTGCGATTGCGACGGAGAGGCTCGGATTGCGTTGATATCGGGGGCAAAAATGTCGGTGTTGGCTTGATAGCCGACATAGCTCAGCGCCGCCGCCGCGCGCGCCATCAACAGCCCCTGTTGAGCCTCAAACAGCGCATGTGCGGACAGAACCACGCTGAGCCCACCGTGATTGATCAGCGCCATTGCATCTTTGGGCTGCAGACGCGGAACGTTCAGTCCGTTTTGCGCCAACAGGTCCCTTGCCGGGCCAATCGTGCCATTGCTCCACATCTCGCCCTGACCCAAGATCGCCAGCGCCCAGCCTGCGTTCTGGGTCAGATCGCTGGCCCCGATCGAGCCAAAGCGCGCAATAGCCGGCGACAGTCCGGCGCGAAACACCGCACACAGATGGGCCGCCATCTCGGGCGACATCCCTGATCCACCGCGCGAGGCCGACACCAACCGCGCCAGAATCACCGCGCGCCCGATCTGTTCTGGCAACGGCGGGCCAACCGCAACAGCGCGCCCTTCGATCAACTGTCTTTGAAACGGCTCAATCTCGTCCGGCGTCAGGCGATGAGCGACGTTTCCACCCAGACCGGTGTTGAGCCCATAAACCGGCGTTTCGCCCTGCGCCGCCTTGTCTACAGTGGTGCGGTCGGCCCGAAGGCGCGCCAGAACAGCGTCAGGCAAATCCAGATCTGCGCCGGCAAGCGCCGCCTGAAACCCCGAAACCGAAACCCTGTCGCCCAGCCTCATCAATAAAACCGCAAGCGTTGGCCAATGCCCATATCCTTGGCTTTCACCAACATCGCATGGCCCAGCGCAATGTCGGACAACGACAGACCGCGGTGCCAGAACAAAATGGTTTCTTCCTCGGATTCACGGCCCGGCTTTACGCCAGCCACGATCTGGCCCAGCTCGGCATGCAAAGTGTCGGCACTCAGTCGGCCGCTGTCGACATGGGCCCTGAGCGCGCCAAACTTGCCATGCGCCTGCCCCCAATCATCCATCACCACCTTGGACATAATGTCGGTCAGGCTTAGCTCGACCGATGACATCGTACCATAAGGCACCACCAGCGCACCCGGCTTGATCCATTGCGTCAGCAGCAAAGGTTTGGGTTCCGGCAATCGCGAGGCCTCGACAACAACGTCAGCGCCCTGCACACAGCTTTGCCAGTCTTGCGTCACGGTGATCTCGCGCCCAAGATCACGGCGCAGTTTTTCGGCAAAGGCTTCGCGGCTTTCAGTTCGGCGGGAATGCACCCTTATTTCATCAAAATCAAAGAGTTGATCGAGAAAGCAAATGTTCCAATACGCAGTTCCGCGGGCGCCGATATGACCCAGAATTTTGGGGTTTTTCGGCGCCAGATGTTGCGCACCCAGGGCCGTCATCGCACCGGTGCGCATTTCGGTGATTCCTGTGGCATCGATCAAAGCTTTGGGGGCGCCGTTGCGCGGATCAAAAAGCGTCAGCAGACCATATTCGCTGGGGCGGTTTTCTTTATAGTTATCAACGAAGTCTCCGACGACCTTGGTTCCCGCGCTGTCAATATCACCACCGATCCATCCCCGTAACACGTTGAAATGGCCATCCGCACCTGCACGCGGGTGAATATGGGTGCGAGGTTCGATCGAGACGTCGCCACGGCCCTGCTGCGCGAGGCTGGCTTCGATCGCCGACAAAATCTCGGCATCCGTCATTCCCAGCGCTTCGATGTCAAATCGGTTGAGGTAGTCGATGTAAACCGTTGGCTCTGCCATATTTTCCTCTTTCTGACTGGTATGCTGGAGGCGCAAAATTGCTTTTAGTGAGCCCCCAAATCAACCGCAGGTCAATTCTTTTTTGCGCAGTTGGTCACTTTAAGAAAGCCATGCAGTACATTGTTATAAATAGATATAAATTCCAAAAAGTTACCCACAGGTTCTTGTGGATAAAGCATACCTTCCTCAACTCGCGTTAACATTTGTTAGTCAATGACTTGTCTTGCGAAAGTCATATTTCACCCAACCGGTCGGGCTTTGGGGTATCCTGACCTCTTTATCCCCAGGTCCGGCCAAATCCGTTAGAAGTTCCAAAATGTTCGAATAAGAAAAGCCACGTCGCAAGAGTGTGGATAACTTGATGAAGATTGCCATGTATTCACTGTCGAATTCGCCGAACAATCCACAGCGCAAAACTTTTCCACAGGACAAATGAGCGCGCGTCAACCCTGAGTGCGCAACCACTCCATCACGGCCGGGCGAACCGACTGATCGCCGCGATGACGTGTGTCGGCGATGATCTTGCGCACGTCATCCAGGTTGGATTTGCGC
>JBGCDD010000057.1:0-7456 GCA_045105075.1 Sedimentitalea sp.
GGCAGGTTGCCGAGATCCAAATCCGCATCGCCGTGCTGAACCGCTAAACGGCTCTCGGAATACCTGTCACTGTGTCCGTAGGATAACTGTGTCTGGGGAAAGGGGAAGAACGTCCTTCAACCGATTTGTGCAACAAAGCCCGGTCGGTGCATTCGTTCGTTCAGCTTGTGGCATCAGTTCGATTGGGATCGAGCTAGACATCAGCGTCCAACTGGTTTGGACAGTACAGATGCCACCATTGGACAGAGACTCGACAGAATCTGTTAATGTGTCCACAATTTGCGACGAAGATTTGTAGGGGACATTTATCATGACAACACTTGGACCAATCACATTTGAAGACTTCGCCTTTGCCGATGCGGTCACTTTATCCGCTGGCATGCCAACAAACTCTGACTTCTCCGGCCTGTTGGGAGCCAGCAATCAAAGCTTCGCTGATGTTGGAGTATCAAACCAATCCCCGGAGATTGAGATACAATTCACAGACAACCTGGTTTTCAACGGTGCCGGTGTGGATTTGTACATTTATGTGCCCGGCGAAGTTGCTGGCGTTACAATCGCGCAGACGGCAGGTTTTATGCTGGGCGAGACATTGCTGGCAGGCGGTGCAAACCCGGCAACAGAGCTTTTTTTTGATAGCCCTCCGGGAAACCCATTTAGTTTTAATCCCAATTCGTTTCTGCTGGCGGTGGATCTGGATGATTTGGGATTTGCGGCAAATGATGCTGTCACGTCCCTGTTTATCAAACGCGGGGACATAGAGGGCGGCATTTATGGCGTCGGCGCTGTCAACACAATTGAATTCGATGTGGTTCAGGCCTCTTCGGTCCGCGACCGCATGGACGGTTCGGACTTCAACGACACCCTCAGCGGGCTGGGTGGCAACGATATTATCAAAGGGCGCGACGGCGACGACACTTTGTTTGGCGGCTCTGGCCAAGACACGATCCGGGGCAATGCCGGTAATGATAATTTGCGCGGCAATGATGGTGCAGATGACATTCAAGGCGGTAGCGGCGAAGACACCATTTTCGCTGGCGGCGGCGCGGATGACATCAAAGGCGACTCTGGCGATGATACAATAAACGGTGGCGGCGGGATCGACACAATCGACGGTGGAACTGGCGATGACAAACTAACGGGTGGCGGAAACTCAGATGTTTTTGTGTTCACAGACGGCTTTGGCAATGACCGCATTCTCGATTTCGCGGGCAACAATGACGAAAAAATCGATCTTTCGGGCGTTACAGACATCACAGATTTTCAGGATCTGCTGGACAACCACCTGTCAACGGACGCGCAAAGTGGTTTTGCGTTGATCACTGCAGGCAGTGACAGCATTTTGCTGGAAGGGTACGAGGAGCGCAAAGTCGGGTTTTTTGTTCAGATTTCAGGGTTTGATTTCCTATTCTAATGGTATTGCAGATTGCTTGGTCGAAGAACGTCTAGAGCCAGAATTTGTTTGACTGGTTGAGCCCCGCCGCGTTGATGGATAACGTGCTGGGGGTCAACGTTTCTACAAATTTCCCAGTCGACATGCGCGGATTTCGTCATCGACTCCTACCCAGGATCAAGCGGCAAAATCGGTTGTTTGCAATCGTCCAAAGCCGTGCAAGCGTTATCCACAACAGGGGTTGATGTGGCGCTGAGGGGGTAAAAATAGGCAAAAAGTGCTCTGCTGCAGTTTTCTCTGTCAAAGTTTGATAGAACTAAGTGTCCCGCCACGGCCGTCTTCTCTGTCAAAGTTTGAAAGAAATGGGTGTCGTACGACGACCGACACCGTTTCAATCACGCGAGACAGAACTTTTTCTTCTGTTTTTCACTCTGTATTCAATGTGTTACTCGATTTATGTAAACAACCTTCACATTACGCCTTGAAAACCGCATGGAAATCCCGATCTATGTAATGTGAAACGCATTCACATTAACCCAACGATCTGGAGAGACCTGACAATGACCACATTAAGCGACCCTGTTCACGCCACGTCCGATCCGGGCTGGTTCTCAAAAAGCGAAGCTTGGCTCGACGACAAAGGCAAAGGCGCCTGGATCGCTGCTATGGTCCTTGGGTTTGTGTTCTTCTGGCCCGTCGGGCTGGCCCTTCTGTTTTATATGATCTGGAGCAAACGCATGTTCAACTCTTCCTGCAGCCGACGCACCAAATGGGCGCGTAAATCAATGTCGATGGCACCAACAACGGGCAACCGCGCATTTGACTCCTACCGCACTGAAACCCTGCGTCGCCTTGAAGAAGAACAAATCAACTTTGAATCCTTCCTCGAGCGTTTGCGCGAAGCCAAGGACAAGTCCGAGTTCGATCAGTTCATGGACGAACGCGCCAAAAAAGCCTCAGACGACAACGACGCGTAACACCCCGATGCGGCCCCTGCTCAGGTGGGGGCCTTTTTCCTAATGAAGAGCCCAAGCCCCATGTCCCTGCCCGACCCGGACCGCCAACCTCAGTTTTACACATCCGTGCCCATCAAACGATTTGTGGCATGGTTGGTCGACACAGCGCTGATTTTATTGTTGTGCCTGGTGATGATCCCGCTGACGGGGTTCATCGCATTGTTGATCTGGCCCGTGATGTACCTGGCGCTTGGTTTTGCCTATCGCACAGTGACCCTCGCCAATGGATCGGCCACGTTGGGCATGCGGTTTGCCGGGGTTGAAATGCGCTGTAGCGATGGTTCGCGTTTCGATCTGAACATGGCGATGGCGCACACCGCCGGCTACACGATCAGCTTTGCGATGCCCGTTCTGCAAGTGGTTTCCGTGGCGATGATGCTCACCACAGCGCGCGCCCAAGGGCTCAGCGACAGCGCTTTGGGCACGGTTGCCTTGAACCGGCACCGCAGATTTTAGGACAATTGGCAGCGCCATTGTGCCGCGATCCAATATCCTGACTTGGCGCATCCTGTTTGGCTTGTTATCATTGTAAAAATTTGGTTTTTTACGCACATGCGCCATACGCTGCCCATCGCGCCCCAATTCTATGTGACGGCACCCCAGCCCTGCCCCTATCTTGAGGGCCGGATGGAACGAAAGCTGTTCACCGCTTTACAGGGCGACAACGCGGACAAATTGAACAATTCTCTGTCCCAGCAAGGGTTTCGTCGCTCGCAAAATGTGCTTTATCGGCCCTATTGCGCCGATTGTTCGGCCTGTCTGTCAGCGCGGATCAATGTGGCTGACTTCGCACCATCACGCAGCCAACGCCGTATTTCCGCGCGCAATCGTGCCCTGACGCGTCGGGCCACTTCGCCCTGGGCGACCGAAGATCAATACGACCTGTTCCGCCGCTATCTTGATGCGCGCCACGCCGATGGTGGCATGGCAGATATGGATGTGTTCGAATTCGCAGCGATGATCGAAGAAACCCCGATCCGAAGCCGCGTCATCGAATATGTCGATAGTGCGTCCAAAGGGTTGACCGGCGTAAGTCTGACCGATGTGCTAGAAGACGGGCTCAGCATGGTCTATTCGTTCTACACCCCAGACCGGGCCCGCGCGAGCCTGGGCACATACATGATCCTCGATCACATCGACATCGCCCGCGAGGCCGGTTTGCCCTATGTCTATTTGGGGTATTGGGTCCCAGGCAGCCAGAAAATGGGCTACAAATCCAAATTCTCCGGGCTCGAGGTCTATATGGGCGGCGAATGGCAGGCGATGAAGAACCCAAGCGCACATCGCCCGGACATGCACCCTCTGTCCACAGACCCGATCGCCGAGCAAGTTGCCAATATCAACCTGCCCGATCGCCGACCCACTCAGCTGTAAACAACGCCTCCAAAGGGCGCCACCGCGACCGCCGGAGGCGGGCGCAAAACATCGTGTAAGGAGGCCCTATGGCCTCCTTTCCTTTTGGGAAAAGACCTGTGCGCTTAGCGCATCAGATCGGGAATGATCGTCACAATCACCGGAAAGAACCACAAGATCGCAAGTCCCGCCACCTGGATCAAAACAAACGGCAGGATCCCGCGGTAGATGTGCCCTGTCGTTACCTCTTTGGGCGCAACCCCGCGCAGATAGAACAGCGCAAACCCAAAGGGCGGCGTCAGGAACGACGTCTGCAGGTTCACCGCCACCATGATCGTCACCCACTTTGGATCAAAAGATCCGCCATAGATCACCGGCCCGACAATCGGGATCACGATGTAAATGATCTCAAGGAAGTCCAGAACAAACCCAAGCACAAACAGCACCAGCATAACGATCAAAAACACGGTCAGCTCGTTGTCAAAGCTCTTGAGGAACTGCTGAATGTAGTGTTCGCCGCCAAACGAGACCACCACAAGGTTCAGCACTTGTGAGCCAATCAGAATCGTGAACACCATCGATGTGACTTTGGCGGTCTCGCGCACCACCGGGCTGAGAACGCCGGTGGAAAACAACACCCAGCAACCAAACAGCAGGCCAAACAGCGCGTACAGGTAGGTGCCATAAGCGACGAAAAACGCCACCCAGTTTTCAAAGCCCACATCGTCTTGATTGATACGCAGATCGAAATTCACACCTACAAGGATACAAATCAGGATCGCAAAGGTTGACCAGATGATCGGCGCGCCCGAGCGGTTTTCATCGCGCAACTTGCGATAAGCGGCCAGCATGATCGCGCCGCCTGCCCCAAGTGCCGCCGCTGGCGTCGGGTTGGTGATGCCGCCCAGGATCGAGCCCAAAACCGCAACGATCAGCACAAGCGGTGGAAACACCACCCGGATCAGCTCGTTCTGGGTCAACCGCATGGCGGCTTCGCGACACCCGTACAGCGCAAGCAAGAAAGGCAGAGCCACCAGCACCACGGTCACACCAGGCGACGTCACCGGTGACACCAGCGCCATATCCACCAACGCCACCAGGATCAGGCCAATCGCGCCCAGGATCAACGGCTTGGGATCGCTCGACGGAGACACACCGCGCGCAAAGATCAGCACCAATCCCAAGATCACAATCAGGATCGAAATACCCGACCCAATCGGTGCAGCGGCTGCGATCTTGGCGGCCTTGGCCTCGGCCAGCGCCTCATCGCTCAGCTTTTCACTTTGGCTCACGCCGCCCGACGCTTCGATAAGCTTTTGTTCTTCCAGCGCCGCATCCCAGGCCTCTTGCCCGTGCAGGTCGATCATCGATGCCTGGCATTGCTCACCCACATTTGTGCGCAGGCTCGCGCCTTGGCCGATGTCCGAATAGGACGACACGGTGGTGTCTTGCGAGCCGACAATGTTCACACTGCTCAGCAAAATCGCACCCACGATCAAACCAATCGGAGCGATCAGGAACCATGTCAGCCCTTCGCTGCGGGTGATTGGTTCGTTGTTGGTGGTGCCCATTTCGACCGCCGGAGCTTTGTCCGGGTTCGCCAGCGCGTAGCAAAAGGCATAGAGCGCATAGAGCAATGCCAACAGGATTCCCGGCAGCAAGGCGGCCTGAAACAGCGTGCCCACAGACACAACCGCCGGTTCGCCCAAAAACGTCAGCGCATCGGTACAGCCCGCAGCCGTGGCGCGCGCCTCTTGTGCGGCGGAATATAGATCCCCTGCCAAAGTGCCCAGCAGCACGATCACGATTGAGGGCGGAATGATCTGCCCCAGCGTGCCCGAGGCCGCGATGACCCCTGTCGCCAATTCCGGTGAATAATTGTTGCGCAACATCGTTGGCAGCGCCAGCAGGCCCATGGTCACAACAGTGGCGCCCACGATGCCTGTCGAGGCGGCCAGAAACGCGCCCACAACCACAATCGACACAGCCAAACCGCCAGGCAGCGGGCCAAATACGCGCGCCATGGTGGTCAACAGATCGTTGGCAATTTTTGAACGTTCCAGCGTGATGCCCATCAGAACAAACATCAAAACCGCCAACAGGGTTTCAATCGACTGCCCGGCCAGCACCCGCTCGTTCATGCGGTTGACGATGAACGACACATTGCGGTCCAGCGCGGTTTCCCACCCCTGCGGGAACACCGGTTCACCGATGCGAGGTAAATCAGGGTATCGGAACACCGATATGCTGTCGTCATTGACCCCTGAATTCACCAGATCCCGGTAGACTTGGCTGGAGGTGTCGATGGCCTGGTGGATCAGCAGGCCCGCACTGTCGAGCGCGGCAATGATACCAAAGGAAATGACGCCTGCACCCGCAATGGCAAAGGCCACGGGAAAGCCCGACAGAATGCCCCCGAAGAGACAGAAGAACACAATGATCAGGCCGACTTCGACGCCATCAAGACCGAATAACATGAGGAGCAGTCCTTTGGTTAATGAGCGCCTTCATAGGCTTCTTCACCTTCGCCAAGGGTGTCCTTGTCGAGGTATTTGTTTTCGCTCTCCTGCCCTTCGATCCATTCCAGCAGCGAGCGGTAGAAAAACGCAATCGCGTGCAGAAAGACCAGCGCCGCAAAGGCAACAAGCAGGATTTTGAACAGGAAGTAGCCGTTGAACCCGTTGGGGCTGAAGCCGATGGTTTCGACGTTCCAGCGCATGGCACGCGACTTCAGCAACAGCCGGTCCAGCGTGTCCGAGGCAGAGGGTTTAGGCACGATCAGGTGGCGCCACAGGAAGTACCAGCCGTACATCCACACCAACACGGCCACCGGCATCATGAAGACCAGCGCGCCAAACATGTCGATGATCTTTTTGGTGCGAAACTTGACCGCAGAATAGACCAGATCAACCCGCACATGGCCGCCCTGCACAAAGGTGTAGGTCACGCAAAGACAGACGACCAAAGCGTTGTAAAGCTTGAGTTCTTCCGCAAACCAGCTGATGTCAAACTGCAGCGGAATGCCAAAACCGATGGAAATGTCAGGGCGCGTGAAAATCCGTTGCATGAACACGATGACGATCTGCTGGATCACCATCAGCAATCCCGCCCACGCGAAAAAACGACCCGTCGTGTTGGCAAAACCCTCCAGCCCGCGCACCACGCCCCACATCACCTGCCGGCGCAACAAACCCACGATTGTGAGCACCAGAAACGCCGTGAAACAGACAAAGAAGAATTCGATTGAGCCACCGTAGTAAACAAAGCGCATGACCGCTTGTTTGTCTGACCAGTCCAGCCAGAGCGATGGGTTGGCCACGGCCGAACCGACGTTGATGAAAGACTGTGCGATGTTTGCGAAAAACCATCCCAGAAAGTCGATCACAGCTGCGAATCCGCCGCCTTGTGCCTCGTCTTCCATTCCGTCTCCCCCCGTCGTCTTGCCAGTGTCATCCAAGCATGCGCCGCATTTTGCGCGCAATACAAGTGTAGGGGCCCAAAACTTTTCAGTTTCAGGCCCCTACGATGTCAGGTCGTGCGCTTAGCCGCCCAGAACGCGGTTACGCTGAGCCACATAGTAGCCGTCAGACTGAAGGATCCAGTCAGAGCTAGACGCCAGTGACGCCTCAAAGCTGGCCCGTGTTTCGGCAAAGATGTCGTCGTTCATGTTCTCGTCCA
This sequence comes from Sedimentitalea sp., assembly GCA_045105075.1. Lineage (GTDB taxonomy): Bacteria > Pseudomonadota > Alphaproteobacteria > Rhodobacterales > Rhodobacteraceae > JBGCDD01. The sequence goes on from JBGCDD010000057.1 coordinate 7,441, forward strand.
TGACCTCTTTGGAGGC
>JBGCDD010000058.1:0-5923 GCA_045105075.1 Sedimentitalea sp.
GGCCTCCAATTGCGAAATCCGCCCATCGCGCTGTGCCAGAACGGCGTCAAGCTCCGACACGGTGGCATCCTGCGCGCGCGCAGCACTTTCAAGATCCAGCAGCGTGGCGCTTCGATCCGTTAACGTGGTTTCCAATTGCGATAAAGCGCCGGTGCGCTCACTCAAAGTGGCTTCCAGTTCGGTCACTGTGCCGTCTCGCGCCGCCAATGCGGTTTCAAGCTCGGACACAGTGCCATCGCGCGCCGCCAACTCGGCTTCCAACTCGGAAACAGTACCGTCCCGCGTCGCCAAAGCCGTCTCAAGTTCCGACACAGTGCCATCGCGCATCGCCAAAGCTGTCTCAAGCTCGGTCACAGTGCCGTCTCGCAGAGCAACATCGCCGCTCAACCGTGCCACATCCGCGCTCAGGTTGCGTTCGTTCGCAGTCGAGGACACGAACGAGCGCCAGCCCTCACGGGTGCTCAACGCGCTGTTGATCGTGTCCGGATCCGCATCTGTGCTGCCGGACAAGGCAAATGCCCCGGCTGCGGCGGTCATGGTGCCGGCGCTCAACTTGCCCAGTTGCGCCAGACCAAAAGACGCCTCGGAGCGCCACGCCGCATCAGGACCGGTGATCGACAATTGATCATCAACGCTGCCTTCCGTCGCGCCTTGCGCCGCATCAACCAACGCCGCGCGCGCCGCATCACTGGGCGCAGTGCCGCGCAACGTAATGCCATCGGCGGTTTTTGTGGCTGTTATGAATCCAGCATCCGGCTGCAATGTCAGCCCATCAATCGGACCCAAGGCGCCATAGGTTTGCTTGGCGGTGTCGAGATACCGGGTCTCGGCGGCCTCATCGTATACAACGCCGCTCAGGGTCACATGCCGCCCGTCCACATCCACATCGATGCCGCGCAGATCAGCCGCGCCAAGATCATCACGCACCCGCGTGGTGATATCATCTTCGATCAGCACGGACTTATATCGCAGCGCTGAATAGAACGCAGACCCGGTTCCCAGCAAAACCAAAACAATCAATAGAACTTTCATAACACCCCCACATTTTGCAACCGCATAAGGGACTTGTGCGCGGCAAAGAAAAAAGGGGGAAAATTGAAAAAGGGCGCTCAAACGGCCATATAACACGGCGAAAAACCCGCCTTGCTTGCACACGCGCCCACTCCACCCCGCTCAGGTTGCATTGGCCAACGTAGACAGAATTTCGAATTTCCGATACGAAACGAAGCAGGGTCTGTCAGGCTCGGCCCTGCCGACGTGTTCCAAACGAGCCTGAGGGAGGACGACACATGTGCCAGATATTTGCCGGGCAAGACCCCGAACGCTATGCCAGCCAAACCCGCCGTTTGCGGCTTAATGGTCAAAGCACCAGCATCCGGTTGGAAAATTCGTTCTGGCAGGTCATCGACGAAATCGCGAAAAACGATGGCACCACCACGCCGGTCTTCATCTCGAAACTGCACTCCGAGGTGTTGGAACTGCGCGGCGAACCGGGCAATTTCACCTCGCTGCTGCGCTGTGCCTGTCTGAAGTTCATGGAGCTGTCCCCGGCGCAAAAGCCAATCGCGATCGCGGCGGAATAATCCAGCCTACCCAGAAATCGCGCGGCCAGAAATCGCGCGGGTAGTAGACCCATACTACCCGGCGACCACAACCGCTCCTGTACGCTTTCTCTCATGGCTTCAACGGGAGGAGGTGGCCGTGGCGAAAAACATTCATTCCATGATCCGGGTTCTGAACGAAACCCGCTCGGTGGCGTTTTATCAAACCGCATTTGAGCTCAATGTCGCGGATCGGTTGGATTTTCCGGACTTCACGCTGGTCTATCTCAGCAACGCCGACTCTGCGTTCGAACTTGAGCTGACCATCAACAAGGACCGCACAACGCCCTATGATCTGGGCGATGGCTACGGCCATTTGGCGGTGTCTGTTGACGATCTGGCCGCAACCCATGCGCGGTTTGAGGCGCAAGATCTTAACCCACGCAAAATCGTTGAATTTGCCCCTGCCGGAACTCTGGTGGGCCGCTTTTTCTTCGTGGCCGATCCGGACGGCTATCAGATCGAAGTGCTCGAACGTTCCGGGCGCTTCACATAACGACTTAAGGAGGAGACAACATGGTTACGACGCAAAGCCCAAAAGGGCTGACACGGCGCCAATTGCTGTCGCGTGCAAGCGCAGCAGGGGCATCATTTGTGGTGGGGGCCGGGTTCCTGGCTGCTCCCGACGCCGCTTGGGCGATGGAGACAACCACCCTGAAACCCGACACATTTGCCACGTTGGTGCAGATGGCGCGCGACATCTATCCGCACGATCAGGTGGGCGATGAATTCTATGTTGTCGCGGTCAAAGGCTATGACAGCGCCGACGCCGCACCCGGGATCGAGGCCGGAATTGCCGCACTGAACGCAGCCGCGCAGGGCAAAGGCTATGCCAGCTATCTGGCCGTTGGATGGGAACGCGACCGCGTCGACCTTTTGCGTGGCATGGAAAACAGCGCGTTCTTCCAGCAGATCCGCGGCGGCCTTGTCACCGGGCTTTATAACCAGAAAGCCGTGTGGCCGATCTTTGGCTACGAGGGCTCTTCCTTTGAGCATGGCGGTTACATCGACCGCGGCTTCAATGACATCAACTGGCTTTAAGGGAGGGACCGGAACATGACGGCACCTTTTGATTTAACCGACGACAGCGTTGTTGTCGTGATCGGCACCGGCGCGGGCGGCGGCGTTCTGGCAAATGAACTGGCCCAGAAAGGCGTCAGCGTTGTCGCGCTGGAAGCCGGCGGGCGGTATTTGCCCGAAGATTACGTGAACGACGAATGGGACAGTTTCGGCCAATTGGCCTGGCTTGACCCACGCAGCACATCTGGCGATTGGCGCGTGGCCAAGGATTTCGCCGGATTGCCGGCCTGGATCGTCAAAGCCGTGGGCGGCACCACCACCCATTGGGCCGGCGCGTCCTTGCGGTTTCAGGACCACGAATGGAAGGCGGCGACCAACTACGGCAACGTGCAGGGCGCCAACCTGCTGGACTGGCCGATCGATCCGCGCGAGATGGACGACTATTATACCAAGGCCGAAACCAAGCTGGGCGTGACGCGCACCGGCAACCGTCCGGGCCTTCCGGGCAACAACAACTACAAAGTGTTCGAGGCCGGCGCCAAGGCGCTGGGTTACCAAGAGGTCCACACCGGGAACATGGCCATTCAGTCACGTGATGATGGCGACCGGATCGCGTGCCAACAGACGGGGTTCTGTTTTCAGGGCTGCAAATGGGGCGCGAAATGGTCGGCCGCCTATTCCGACATTCCCGACGGCGAAGCGACCGGCAACCTCGAAGTGCGCGAGCGCGCCCACGTGGCCCGGATCCTGCACAACGAAGCAGGCAAGGTCACCGGCGTGGAATATTACGACGCCGACGGCGCGCTACAGATGCAAAAAGCGCGGGTGGTCTGCGTGGCCGGCAACTCGTTTGAAAGCCCGCGTTTGCTGTTGAATTCGGCTTCGTCAATGTTCCCGGATGGCTTGGCCAATTCCTCGGGGCAGGTCGGGCGCAACTACATGCGCCACATGACCGGCTCGGTCTATGCGGTGTTTGACCAACCGGTGAAGATGTGGCGCGGCACGACGATGGCGGGCATCATTCAGGATGAATCGCGCCACGATCCAAGCCGGGGTTTCGTCGGCGGTTACGAGCTGGAAACGCTCAGCCTGGGCCTGCCGTTTATGGCCGCGGTCCTTGATCCGGGCGCAGGGGGGCGCGAATTCACCACCGCGCTGGATGGCTACGAGAACATGGCCGGGATGTGGATTGTCGGCGAAGACATGCCGCAGGAAACCAACCGTGTGACGCTGAACCACGATGTCACCGACCAGCACGGACTGCCGGTGGCCAATGTCAATTTCAGCGATCACCCCAACGATATCGCCATGCGCAACCACGCCTATCAGCAGGGCACGGCGGTCTATGAAGCGGTGGGTGCGACGCGGGTTTTCCCAACGCCGCCCTATCCGTCAACGCACAATCTGGGCACCAACCGGATGTCGCAAAACGCGCGTGACGGCGTGGTTAACAAATGGGGTCAGACCCATGACGTGGCCAACCTGTTTGTCTCGGATGGCTCGCAGTTCACCACCGGTGCGGCCGAAAATCCAACGCTGACCATTGTGGCGCTGGCGATCCGTCAGGCCGATCACATTGCCGGTGAGTTGTCGCGCGGCACCCTTTGAAATCAAAACGGCGCCCCGGATCTGGGGCGCCGTTTTTTTCGCAACTGTAGCTGATCAGCCGTCAAATCCCAAAAACCGGGTGACGTTGCTGACCGGACGGCGCCGCGACACAACCGAGTTGGCGACAAAGTCTTCGTCCGGCCAACCCAGCGCGACACACGTCAAAATCACCTGATCTTCGGGAATGTTCGCAACCTCGCGCACCACCGGGCTTTGCATGATGCCCTGGCCGTTGATGACCGCGCCCAGCCCCTTGCTCCACGCGGCCAGAACCAACCCATAGGTCATCGCGCCGGTGTCAAAATGCGCGATCGTGTTGCTGAGCAGCGAGCGGTCAAAACACACCACAACCGAGACCGGCGCATCGAATTGGCGAAAGCCGCGCATCACCCAATCCTGGCGGCGCTCGGCGTCGTTGCGCTCGATCCCCATGGCCTCGAAAAGCTGCACCGCGATCTCGATCTGGCGCTTGCGGTGCTCGCCCTCATAGGCGGCGTAATCCTCGATTTCGCGGCTCGGGGTCACGCCACCCAGCATCCGTTCAGTGTTGCCAGTGCGCACTTTGTCGAGCACGTCGCCGGTCAGCACATGCAGGTGCCAGGGCTGTGTGTTCATCGACGACGGCGCGCGGTTGGCCAGCGCAATCACCTCTTCCAACAGCGCCTGCGACACCGGTTGATCGGTGAACCCGCGAATGGAGCGGCGGTCATTTATGGCCTGATCAAGTTGCATCGTCACGTCCCTTTTCCCATCTGTGAGCCGGCGCAAAACGCGGCCCGTTTGGGCGCTGTTAAATCATCGCCACGTGCAAGTCTCAATGGTCCGCATGCGGATAAAAGGACAGATACGCAACGTAACCCGCTGGTTTCATGAATCGATTTTAATGTTATTATTCAGATTGTTATGTTGATTTTCCTTGCACGCCTCAATCTGTCCCCGCGGGGACAGAGTCACCGCTGTCCTCATCCAACTGGTTGAAAAATGCCTCGACCGCGGCCTCAAGGCGTTGGCGTTCAATGGCGCTGAAATCGCGATCAAGCTGCAATTCCAACCGCCCATCGGCGGCGGTACATTTGGCGGCCCCCTCGGGGCGGTTCAGCCGGAACGTGGTCTTGGCGGTCTTTTGCGCCACCGACTTTGGGCGCACCGGTTTGCGCAGCAGATAGGCCTTGAGGATCCGGGTCTCGTCCTCGGCGGTGCGCTGGGGTTCGCGCGCCAGCATCACGGCGAGGGCACGGATTTCCTTGGGGCGGTCATCAATGCGTTTGAGCACATCCAACCCCAGCGCGCGCGGCAGCGTATCGACATGGGCCAGATGCTCGCCGATCTGTTCCAGCAGCCGCGCGAACTGACGGATATAGTGGCGCCGCTGCCGTCCGGACGACGCATAAAGCAGCGCAATCGCCGCCTCGATGCTGCCCACCTGCGGGTCCTCATTGTGATAGGACAGCGCCAGCTGCGCCATCTCGCCAAAGGAGATATCGCGGCGCACCAGGTTCTCGTCAACCATACGCCGGTAAAGCTGCTGGACGGTTTCGCCGCTGGCATTGATTGCGGCGGGAATGGTCGCATAAATCGGGTCTTTGGTGTCGGCCAACAGCTCGCGGTAAGCGGTCAGACGGCGATAACCCTGGATCAACTCGTACCCGTCGCCGGCCTGTTCCACCCGGATCGGATTGGACAGACCCAAGGCC
>JBGCDD010000059.1:0-29972 GCA_045105075.1 Sedimentitalea sp.
CAGGCGATCAAGGTTGGGCGTGTCGATGTGGCTGGCACCATAGCAACTGAGGTAATCCCAGTGCAGCTGGTCGGCCATGATCCACAGCACATTCATCAGAAATTCACCCGGTCGCCGCCTTTCAAATCAAGGATCTCGCGCGCTTCGTCAGGTGTGGCAACCTGACTGCCCAGATCTTCGACGATACGGCGGATTTTGGCGACCTGTTGGGCGTTGTTTTCGGCCAACTGGCCGCGCGCGATTTGCAAGCTGTCTTCCAAGCCCACCCGCACGTGACCGCCCATTTGCGCCCCGGTGGTGGCCAGCCCCATCTGCGCGCCCCCTGCCCCCAGAACCGACCAGCGGTAGTCATCGCCAAACAACCGATCCGCTGTGCGCTTCATAAAGATCAGGTTGTCGACCTCGGGGCCGATCCCGCCCAGGATGCCAAAGATGAACTGAATGAAAACAGGTGCTTTGAACAGCCCGATGTCCATGCAGAATTTCAGATTGTAGAGGTGACCGACGTCGTAACATTCATGTTCGAACTTGATGTCATGGGGTGCCAGCGTTTCGGCCGCTTCCTTGATATCGCGGAACGTGTTGCGAAAAATGTTGCCATCTGATCCGGCGACATAGTCCTTCTCCCAGTCGAATTTCCATTCGTCATAACGCCCGGCCAGCGGATGAAACGAGAAATTCATCGACCCCATGTTCATCGAACACATTTCCGGTGAAAAGGTTTTCGCCGGGGTGATGCGATCCTGGATCGACAGGGTCAGGGATCCGCCGGTTGAAATGTTCACCACCGCATCTGTGGCCTGTTTGATGCGCGGCAGAAACGGCGCGAAATCATCGATCTTGACCGACGGCGCGCCAGTTTCGTTGTCGCGCGCGTGCAGGTGCAGGATCGAGGCGCCGGCTTCGGCGGCGGCAATCGCCTGTGCCGTGATGTCGTCGTAAGTATAGGGCAACGCATCCGACATGGTCGGCGTGTGGATCGCCCCGGTGACGGCACAAGTGATCACGGTTTTTTGCTGTTTGGCCATTGTCAGGCTCCTTTGTCAGGGGCGTCCTTGTGAACGCGGTAGCTGAGGGGAAAAAGCTCGAGGTCGAAACGGGCGCGGATCAGGCCCCACACCCCTTTGGGCGCTTTGAGCATGATGACGATGGCCACCCCGCCCAGAACCATCAGATAGAGCGAGCCCAGATCGGCCAGTGTTTCGCGCAAGGCAAAGAACAGCAATGTGCCGATGATCGGCCCTTCCAGCGTGCCAATGCCGCCGATCACAACGATAAAGATCACAAAGGCGGTCCAGTCATTCACCGAAAACGCCGCGTCGGGCGAAATCCGCAATTTTTGCAGGAAGATCAACGCACCCACCATCGAGGTCAACGCAGCGGTGACGATGTACACGACGAATTTGGTGCGCCATATGTCGATACCAAGGCTGCCCGCCGCCAATTCATTGTCGCGGATCGCGGTCAGCGCCAGCCCTTGGCGCGAGCGCAAGAACAGATAGACGGCCGCAATCACAAGCACCGCGATGCCCAGAGCCAGCCAATAGCTCAACGCCTCGCGTGCGGCGCGCCCATCGGCCATCGAACGTACGATCTTGACCGGCAGCGATGACCCCGACCCGCCCCCCAGCGCCGAGACCTGCGCAAAGCTGAGCCGGAACACCTCGGCCATAACCCAGGTTCCAATGGCGAAATAGGCTCCGCGCAATCGAAAGATCAGCGCCGCCACCGGGACCGCAATCAAACCACCCAGCACAGCCGCTCCGGCGATGGCCACCACCGGTGACAGCCCGCCAAAGATCGTCAGCGCGAACAGCATATAGCCGCCAAACCCGACGAAAGCCTGTTGTCCAACCGACACCAGACCAGCGTAACCGGCCATCAGATTCCACAGGCTGGCCAGCGCCAGATATAGAAAAATCTCGCTCATCAGGCGCATGTCGGCCCGGCCCGCCCAATAGGGCCCCAGCGCCAGAATGATCAGAACAATCGCGCCAATCACGCCAGCCGCGCGCGCGGCGTTTGATGTGCGTGTGACCCTCATCCGCTGATCCTCGGGAACAGACCCTGCGGTCTGACGGCCAGCACGATCAGGAACGCCACATGACCGGCAAGTATCTGATAGCCAGGATCAATTTTGGCCCCAACCGTTTGCGCCACGCCCAGAATGACGCCGCCCGCAAGCGTGCCCCACAGATTGCCAAGCCCGCCGATGATCACAGCCTCAAAGCCAAAAATCAGCCGTCCGGCCCCGGCGGAGGGATCAAAGCTGGTTCGAATGCCAAGGAAAATGCCCGCAATCGCCGTGACCGCCAGCGCCAGCCCCATGGCCAGGCCAAAGATATGACGCCGGTTCAGCCCCATCAGCTGGGCGATTTCCTGATTGTCGGACACGGCGCGAAAAGCGCGGCCCAAACCAGTGTGATAAAACATCCATTGCAGGCCCGCGATCACCACAACGGCTGTACCAAAAGTCAGCAACGGCAGAACACCCAGCTGCAAGCCTGCCACCGCGACACTGGCGGTTTCGATGCTTCCGGCGTTCAGCTTTTGCGGATCGGCCGTGAACCCTTCGAGCAGCGCGTTCTGGATGATCACCGACAGTCCAAAGGTCACCAACAAGGGCGGCAACAAGTCATCGCCCAGCGTCTGGTTCAGGATGCCGCGTTGCAGCGCATAACCCAGCAGCCCCATCACCGGCACTGCGATTGTCAACGCCAGCAGCGGATGCATCCCCGTCGCGGTGACCACAACCAAGCCCAAATAGGAGGCCAGAACGATCAGATCGCCGTGGGCAATGTTAACCAGCCGCATGATGCCAAAAATCAGCGACAAGCCCGCCGCGAAGAGCGCATAAAGCCCGCCCAGCAACGTGCCTTGGACGATGGCGTTGACCCAATCCATCAGGTGACTCCAAAATAGGCGGCGCTGATGGCGTCGCGACTGACCGATTTTGACGCCCCCGTCAGTGCGACGCGGCCCTCTTGCAAACAGTAAAGACGGTCTGAAACCGACAGCGCTTTGGAAATGTCCTGTTCGACGATCATCGCCGACATGCCACTGCCCACAATGCCCGGCAGCGCATCATAGATCGACTTGATGATCACCGGCGCCAGACCAAGGCTGATTTCATCAAACAGGATCAGATCCGGATTTGCCATCAACGCGCGCCCAATCGCCACCATCTGTTGTTGCCCCCCCGACAACGATGTCGAGGCCACCGCACGGCGCTCTTCCAGCACCGGAAACAGATCAAACACCGCGCGCAACGACCAATGCCCGGCCCGGTTCAAACGTCCGCCAATCAGCAGGTTTTCCTCAACCGAAAGCGACGGGAACAATTGGCGCCCCTCGGGCACCAACGCGATGCCCAAAGCCGCCACCTGATCGGCACGCATTGCACCAATAGGTTGATTTTTATACAAAACTTGACTGGCCTGATTGCCCATCAACCCCGAAATCGAGCGCATGAGCGTGGTTTTGCCCGCGCCGTTTGCACCGATGATGGCCAGCACTTCGCCTTGCGCCAGGGTCATATCAACGCCGTAGAGCGCCTGAAAATCACCGTAATGCGCATCAAGCGCGCGGATCGACAGATGCGGCTCAGCCATCGCCTTCGATCCCCAGATAAATTTCCTGCACGTCAGGGCTGGCCATGATTTCAGCCGGATCGCCCTCGGCAATCTTGCGCCCAAAGTCGATCACGATCAGCCGATCAACCACGGCCAAAAGCGCGTGCACCACATGCTCGATCCAGATGATCGACACACCGGTGGCGTGAATGTCTTTGATGGTCTGGATCAGGCTGACACACTCGGCTTCGGTCAACCCGCCGGCAATTTCGTCCAGCATCAGCAACTTGGGGTTGGCGCACAGCGCGCGTGTTAGTTCCAGACGTTTGCGATCCAGCAGTGTCAGCTGGCCCGCAGTGGTGTTGGCCTTGTCCAAAAGCGCGGTTTGGGCCAGCACGGCCAGGCACTTGTCCTCGGCGGCACGCCCGCGCAACCCGGCGGCCTGGGTGGCGGCGATCATCGCGTTTTCAAACACGGTCAGGCCGGAAAACGGCTGGGGCACCTGAAAGCTGCGCGCCATGCCGGCGCGGCACCTTTTGGCAGCAGAATGGCGGGTCACATCTTGCCCCTGAAACGTGATTTTGCCGCCATCACAGGGCAACGTCCCGGTGATCAGGTTGAACATTGTGGTTTTGCCCGCGCCGTTCGGGCCAATGATGCCAATCGCCTCGCCCTGCGCCAACTCATAGCTCAGCCCGTCGGCCACGGTGATCGCGCCAAAGCTTTTGGACAAACCATCAAGTTGCAGGATTGCAGACATGGAACCTCGTGCAGAGATGGCCCCACTGGCGCGCAATGGCCAATGGGGCGTGGTTTTCGGACCTAGCCGAGCACTTTCAAATCACCCGTGGTGGGGATATTTTGATGCTGTGCATTTGCCACGATCTTGAGGTCAAGCGTGTCGCCGTCGCGCTGCCACTGCCCGCCAACAAGCGGGGTTTTGGACACATTTGGCACCGGACCCGTCGACCAGTTGACCGGGCCAACGATGGTTTCAAGGTTGGTGGCGGCAATCGCGGCGGTGATTGCTTCGGGGTCGTCCAGATCCTCGGCGCGGGTGATCACGTCAGCGGCCACCTCAAACAGCGCATGCTTGAACCCAATCGGTTGAGTCCATGGACGCCCGGTGGCCGACATGTAACCTTCTGCCAGTTCCTTGGCCGAGGCCTGGGTCAGGGACGAGTTGAACGGATGGTTGGGCGACCACCAGACCTCGGATGTCAAACCGTCGCCGCGCGCGCCCAGGCTTTCAACCACCGACGGGAACAGGATCGCCTTGCCGATTGTGGCCACCTTGGGGTTGAACCCCTGCTGCGCGGCCTGTGCCCAGAACGTGGCGAAATCCGGTGGGATCATCACGCCGGTGACCAGCTCGCAACCGGCATCGCGGAACGCGGCGATCTGGTTGGAGAAATCATCGGACAAGGGCTGGTAACGACCCGGATCGGTCAGCTCGTATCCGGCACCGGCCAGCGCGGGCGGCAAGCCCAGCTTGGCATCGCCCCAGGCATTGCCGTCAGCATCATTTGGAAACAGCCCGCCAACCTTTTTGGCCGCACCGCTTTGCCCCCAGATATCAAGGAACACGCCGATCACATCCTCAAGGCCCCAGAAAAAGTGATAGGTGCTTTGGAACCCTTCCGCCGGGTTGCCGCCACGGCCAAAGAAATAGGGCTGCCACGGCGCGTCTGTGGTAATGCAGGGGACTTCGTTGATTTCGCACTGATCCGCGACCGGGTTGGTGGTATCAGGCGTGGCGGCGGCCAACATAATGTCGACCTCTTCGCCCAAGATCAGATCGGCGGCCACTTCGGCGGCGCGGTTCGGGTTGGACTGGCTGTCGCGATAATGGATCTCAACGCTCCACCCCGCGCCGTTGTTTTGCAACCCTGCTGCAAAGGTCTTTTTGATGTTTTCGATGATGTAATCATCGGCCTCGGCAAACCCGGCAAGCGGGCCAGTCTTGGGGCTGACAAATCCCAGCTTGAGCGTCTTGTTTTGCGCATAGGCCCGCGTGCTTGTCAGAATGGCGGGCGCGGCAATTGCGGCGGCACCGGCGGCCAGAAAGCGGCGGCGGTTTGGTGAAATGGTCAGTTTGCGTGTCATGTGTTTCCTCCCAGAAATGCCCGTATGTTCGGGCTTTGTGACGTGTCTACTTTGGCAGAATTTTCTCCAGCTGTCTCAGATGGTTGGCAACGCGCGCCTTGGTGGCGGCCAGATCGTCCTCGTTCCAATCGCGCAAGCCGCCCCCTGCAGTCATACCGGTGCGCCCTTGATCCAGCATTTTCTGTAAATGAGGCGACGGATCCGGGCTGGTTTCAAGGTCAAACAAGACTTGGCTGTGAATGTCCTGTGTCAGCTCAAGCCCCACCAGATCCGCGTTTTCCAACGGGCCCAGCACCGCCAGACGGCGCCCGAAACTGGCCTTGACCACCTCATCCACCGCCTCAGCCGAGCAGATGCCGTTTTCCACCAGGCTGATCGCCTCGCGCCACAACGCATGTTGCAAACGGTTGCCGATAAAGCCCGGCACGTCTTTTTCGACCATCACCGGGGTCTTGCCCGCCTGCGCCAACACTTCACACATGGCCTGCGCCACGCCTGGATCACTCCACTGGGTTTTCACAACCTCGACCAGCGGGATCATATGCGGCGGGTTCCACCAATGAGTGCCAAGCGCGCGCTGACGTGTGGCCAGTCCGCCCATGATCTTGCTGATCTGAATGACTGATGTGTTGGAGGCCAAAATTGCATCCGCCGGCGCGTGCGCCTCGATCTGCTCAAACAGGCTTTGTTTCAGGTCCAGCTTTTCGGGCGCGGCTTCAAACACAACACTGGCCGATCGCACCGCTTCGGGCAGATCAGCGCACAGCGTCACGCGTGCCACGCTGGCGGTGATTTCATCGCCCGTCGCACCCAGCAAAGCCAGACTTTCACTGATACGCGCGGGTGCCGTGGCCAGCATGTCGGCGACCGGATCGGTCAGACACACCTGATGGCCGGCGCGCGCAAATGTCAGCGCGATGCCGTGGCCCATAAGCCCGGCGCCAATGACAGCGATCTGGCTCATCCTGCGGTGTATCCACCGTCGGCGTAGAGGATATGCCCGGTGTAAAAATCAGACGCGGGTGAGACCAGGAACAGCAACGGCCCCGCCAAATCCTCGGGCTCGCCCAAACGGCCCTTGGGCACGCGGGCCAGAAACCCTGCGCGCACGGCTTTGGCATTTTCGGTGTCTTCAAACATCCATGCGGTCAGCGGCGAGCGGAACACAGTGGGTGCAATCGCGTTAACTGTGATCCCGGTGGGACCCAGTTCGCAGCCCAGCGCTTTGGTCATGCCATCGACAGCCGCCTTGGAGGCGCAATAGGCCGTGTAGCCCGCCGGATGCCCCAACAGCCCGCGTGCGGATGACACCAGAACGATTTTGCCGCCCTGCCCCTGCGCCTTCATTTGTTTGGTCACCGCCCGCGCAATCAGCCAGCTTTGGGTGACGTTGGCATCCATCACAGCCTCAAACGTGTCCGGTTCCATCTCGTCGATTTTGGCGACTTTGTTCATGCCTGAGGCGACCACCAAAATGTCGACGCGCCCAAAGGCCGCCACTGCTTGCCCGACCATGTCATCGCAGGCCGCCTCGCTGTCGGGGCGGGCATTGATTTGCGCGGTTTCGCCTTTGCACTGGGTCGCAACGTCCGCGATTGCGCCTGCATTGCCGCCAGCCAGAACCACCTTGCATCCGGCGCCAGACAAGCAGCGCGCCGCAACAGCGCCAAACGCACCCGACGCCCCGGTGACCAACGCCACTTTGCCGACCACGTCGAACATCGACAGTGGATTGTCCAGCGCGCTCATGAGGTCACCTCGGGGCGTTTGCCGCCAGGATATGGGATCACCACCAGCATTTTGCACACATGGTTTGACTTGTTTTCAATCCGGCGCACTTCGCCCGGAGCAATGGTGCAACTGTCCATCGCAGCCAGCACGGTTTCGGTGCCGTCAATCTCAATGGTCATTTCGCCCTCGAGCACGACATAGACCTTTTCAAAAGGCGTGGAATCCGGACCAGCACCTCCGCCGGGCAGAAATTGCGAATAGCCGATCCATTGGTTTTCTGGCCCGCCGTCCTGAAACCCTTGCAAGCGCAAGCCTGACACATCCCAATGATTGGGTGCAACGTAGGGTTGCGCGTCTTTGAATCGCGTCACGTGCATTGATTTTCCTCCCTCAAAAGCAGCGGTCCCAAAAGCCCTCCCGGCCCGAAACCGCCACCTGACAGCGCAGCTTGTTTAAAGCCGCGCGACCCGTGATCACATCAAAAGGGCTCGCCCGCCTCGATGCGATAGGCTTGCTTTTTGTCGGTGATCGCGACCAAACGAATGATGCAGCCATCCCCGCGATCCCAATTCCAGGGGAAAAACGCAAAAGTCACACGTTTGCCAGTGACCGCATCCAAATCGCCACCGACGTTTTCGATGCCCAAAATTCCGTTTTTGAACAAAGTGTTGTGCACTGGCTCCCAATCTGGGAAATCGGTTTTCCAATCAACGCCGCCGGACCATTCCAAGTACTCAGCCTCAAGATGCGGATGGATCGGACCGTTGCGCTGGGGGCCAATTGCGGTTGCCAAGGGGTGATCGTTGGCCTGGGTATCGTGGCCGACAACCTTGACACCCTTTTCGACCATCCAATCCGCCGCAGATTGCACCAGACCGGGGCAATAGGCGAAGTAATCGCCGTCTTCATATTGCTTGTGCCAGCCGGTGTTCAAAATCAGCACATCGCCCTTGCGGATGGCATGACCGCAAGCCGCCTCAAGATCGTCACCGGTGATTTTTTCCCACTTCTTCTTGGGCAATGACACCACCAGACCCGAGCCAAAGAAATGCGGCAAAGGCACCTCGTCGATGAACGGCGTGCCCTGCACCACGTGGGCGGGCGCGTCGATATGGGTGGTGACATGCATGGTCGTCGTGATCGTCTGGCTCAGCACACCGGATTTGGCCATGTAGTGTTTGCGCTTGATGTCAACGTCATCAAAATAAGGCCAGTTCGGACATTGATAGCCAAACCGATGGCTGAGGTTTACAAACTCCAGCCCCATATCGTTGTTCAGATTGTCTTGAAATTCGATGCCGCGGATTTCGACGGTCATAGCTCTCTCCCGGTGTTGTCGCTTTGGGGCAAGGTTGCATTGACCTTTGCGCTGCGTCAACAAAAAACCGCACTGTGAACTATGTGTACCGTATTGCGATACAAATTGAAATATGCTCAACTGCTCGGGATCGCCGTGAGACATGTGGGAAAACCAGAACAAATGGCTGAAACACCGGACAAAGCAGAGCGCAGTGGCATTCAGGTCATCGCCCGCGCAGCGGCCATTTTGCGGGTGCTGAAAAGCGAGCCCACAGGGGCAAGCCTGGGTCAAATCGCCAAATCGGTCGACCTACCCCGCTCGACCGTTCAGAGAATCGTGGCTGCGTTGCAGGAAGAACGGCTGGTGATCTCAAATCCCAGCGGTCGCGGTTTGCGCCTGGGTCCCGAAATCTCGGCTTTGGCACAAGCCATGCGAAACGATGTGATCGAAACCTGCCGGGATCTTTTGGTCGCCCTGGCCGAAACCACAGGCGAAACGGCAGATTTGTCGGTGATGCGCGGCGATGGCATGATCTTTTTGGATCAGGTCGCAGGGCGCAGCCACCGCTTGCGCACAGTGTCATCCGTGGGCGAAGTTTTCCCACTGACAACCCCGGCAAATGGCAAAGCCTGCCTGGCGCAATTGCCGCGCGAGCATGCGCAAAACCTGATCACAGCAGAGTGGCAAGCGTCCGGCACCAAAGGCGATATGGGCACGTTGCTGCGCACCCTGGACGAGATCAAAGACCAGCGCTTGGCTTATGACATTGGCGAACACACGCCCGGAATTGCAGCGATTGGATTCGCCTTTTCCGGCCAATCCGGCGATCTTTACGCGATCTCGGTGCCAGTTCCGACCACACGTTTGGCCGACGTGAAAACCCAAGTCGAACTGGCGCTGTTCAAAACCGCGACACAGCTCGACCGGTTAATGGCCTAAACGCCTCAAAGCGCCAGCACAGCACACAAAACCCGGTGCAACTCGGCCTTTGGGTCATCCGCCAAAGCATGATGGCGCCAGCACACATGCTGGTCCGGACGCGTCAAAAGACACCCTGCATCACTGATTTCACGCGCGCGACTCCAATCGCCGGTGTGATCAACGTAGCTTTGGCGCGGCCCAATAACATAGACCCGCAAATCAATACCAAGCTGGTGTGCCACGTCGGCGCCAGCTTCGGCCCAGGCTTGCCCACCAAGCCCGGTAAACAGCGCAAATGCCCCGCCCCCTGCCAGATCCAGCGTTGAATGCTTGGCCCCTTTGGCATCGTAAAGCCAAACATGCGGCAAGCGCGCGCCCGGCCATGTCGTTGGCTGATAATGCAGGTCCGCGTCCAAGGCGAATGCCGGTTCCGCCTGCCCATCCGTCACAACCGCAGCCGAGTGATAGCGCTGGTTCATTTCAATGCCGTGGGCGTCAAATTCATACTTCTTGAACGCAATGGCCGCATTCAAGGCCTCGCGTTGCGCCTCAGCCTGCGCCGAGGGATCACAACGCGCATCCATATTCGCCTTGATTACCTCGTAATCGGTGCCCCCGGTCATGCCAAGCGCTTCGAAAATGGGGCCAAATTCGCCAATTGATTGATTGGCACGGGTGACGATCTGTTTCGCAATCGGCGCACGTTCAACCGAGTAACTGTCCAAAAGCGCCGCACCCGCCTGCCCCTTCAACACAGCCGCCAGTTTCCAGCTGAGGTTGAACGCATCCTGAATAGACGTGTTCGAGCCCAACCCATTTGACGGCGGATGCCGGTGCGCCGCATCGCCCATGATGAACACCCGCCCCTTGGACAGTTGCGTGGCATAGGCGTCATTCACGGTCCAGGTGTTGGCCGAAATCAGCTCGATCTCAAGCTCAGGATCCCCGACCAACTGGCGCGCAACCTCGGTGGCGAGCTGCGCATCAACTACGGGCGCGGGCTCGTTGATGTCATAGCCCCACACAATCAACCACTCGTTCCAGGGCCGGATCATCCGCACCAGCCCCATGCCAATACCGCCCACATCCGCACCCGGTTGCATCACCCAATAAAGCACGCTGGGGCGATGGGCGACATGTTTGCTCAGATCGGCCCGAAACAGAATATTCATCGATCCGCCCACGCCCATGGCCCCCTCAATGGGCAGATCTTCTGCCTCAGCCACTGCGGAATTACCGCCATCCGCGCCGATCAAATACGTCGACCGAATGGTGATTTCCTCGCCCGTCAAACGATCAAGACAGGTGGTGCTCACACCCTCTGCGTCCTGAACATGACGCAGATATTCCGTGCTCATACGCGCGTGGGTTCCGCGCTTACAAGCTGTGGTGAACAGGATCGGTTCCATGAAAGTCTGCGGCAGATCATTCATAAAGGTCGGGCTGCTCAGCACATGTTCGGCTTGCGACAAAGGATGCGTGCCCCAGGACTTCATCCGTCCGATCTCTTCACCGGCCAGGCTTTCGCAAAACACGTTTTCGCCCATCAAAGCCTGCTCGGTCGCGTGCAAATAGGCCTCGGCCTCGACCTCATGGCCCAAATCGCGCAACACCTCCATCGTGCGCTGATTGGTGATGTGCGCGCGCGGCGTATTGGCCAACCAGCGGTACCGGTTCACCGCTATGTTCTCAATGCCAAGGCTCGACAGCAACGCCGCCGCAGCGGACCCCGCCGGGCCTGTCCCAATGATCAAAACATCCGTGCTCACCTGAGCCATAGCGATCTCCTCCCGCTCTGTTTTCGCCGCAACCTAGTCACTGAACTGAAGCAGACGCAAAGCCCTTTTGACAATTGCGCTGGCTTTGTGTGCGCGTGATCCGGCGTCACACCCTTCATCTTTCAAAGCAAACTCTGGGGTTTGGGGCAAAGCCCCAAGGCGCGCGCGGCCCCAGTGCATCAACTTCAAATCGCGGCGCAGCCGCACCGCAAGTCTGTGAAAAACCAAATCATCCCACCACAGCATCATGCGCCAAAACACCGCCGCAAATGTAGCCAACGCGCAGCGCATTTTCGGCATTGATCTGCTTTTCCAAGTCCCGCAACGCATCGTGCAAGGTCACAAGGCTAAGATCCTGTGCCTGCGCGGCCAGCCCGGCAATCCGCGTGGTGTCACCAAAGCGAAGCGTTTCAACTGTGATGTCCAAAACACGGCTGCACAAATTGTGAATTGCGGTCTGCGCCGCCGCACTTGGTGGACTTTGCCGGGGCTTTATTTTTGCCCCCACCGTCCTCAGCGCTCTTTTGCCAAAGCCCAGCACTGTCTCTTTTTGCGGGCGTGGGGCCCGATCCAAAGTCAGGTTAAATGCGTCCAAATCCTGCGCGGTTTTTGAGCCGGGAGCAAACAGCACAGACACCGGTTCGATCACAAAGTTCAGTGCGCTCAGCCGGGCTTCGCAGAGGATCGCGGTGATATCTTGCTTGACCCGTATGATCCATTCCACCGTCTCGTACTCCAACTGCGGCAGTGTTAATTCCATCGGCACCCGAAAGCCGTCAAATGCCATTAAAACATATCGTTGGCGCTGATCATCAAAAAAGGGCTCGCTCAAATCTGCGGCGCGCAGCACAACCGGAACGGCGGTGCCGACATCGCGCAACCCAATCTCAGACCGGCGTGCAATATCAGCCTTGGCTTGGTTCCACTGGCTAAAAACCAGCCCTGGCGTTTCCAGCAAATCCGTCAGATCCATGCGGTCTGTCAATTGCCCCTGCCCTTTGTCCCAAGCCAATTGCCACGCTGTCTGCGCTCCACGCGCCGCGCGCGCCTGACGCAAAACCAGCTGTTTGGCGATGGTTTTGCCCACTGTCGCGGCCCCCCAAAGCGATTGATGATAACTCTGTTCGGGGGCAAACCCCGGGTCCATACCCGCAGCCCTGGCCTGAACCGTTGTGACCCAGTTTTGACCCGTGATATCATAGCCATAAACCCGCAGACCACGCGCGCCGCCCTCGGTGTGCCAACGCGCAGCGCCCAACATAAGCAGCTCCAGATCGTCAACATCGCGGTAGGTTCGGCGCAATTGCCCGGTCAGATCAGTGTCTTCCGGCGATTGTTCCAACGCTTTGGTCAGGGCATAGGTCAGCGCCGCATCAGTGAGAAATCGATCATCATTGTACTCGAAATGACGGCTGCGCGACTGACGGGCCTGGCGCACCAGATTGCGCAACAGTGCCGTCACGCGCGGTGCCGCCTGCGCGCGCGCCGAGATCGACAGATCAAACATGTTGTCTTCGGCAAGCACAGATCCACCGCGAAAAACCGCAATCACACAGTCCTCAATGGCGCGCTGTAGCTGGTGCAGGAAGGCTGCTGCGATGATCTCGGCGTCGGGTTCGCTCTTTTGCAGGCTGCCCATGGCCTGCACCCCGCTGCTTTGACGTGCGACAAAGGCCGCCGCTGTCACAACGCGGCGCTTTGCAGATTTGGCGCCTTTGAAAACCGCGCCCGCCAACCCCTGCCCGGCCAGAAAAACCACATTGTGCTCAACATCAGGCAAGCTCACGCGCAGGTTGGCCCCATCCAGCGACAGCATTGCCTTTTCAGATATCCGCGCCAGCGTGATCGCCTTGTCCCAATCAGCCCCGGCAAATTTCCTAAGGCTTTCCTCGGCCAGCGTGTTCAGCTCTTCCTGCGCCGAGATCTGGTCAGCCGCATCACATTCTGCGTCCATCTCGGCGCGCAACGCCAACACCGCCAGCAGGATATGGCGGCAAATTCCGCTCGAAGGGCACGCACATTGCGCCTGATGCAATCCACTGGCCAACACAGTCACGTTTTGACCATCTGCCTCAACTGTCGCGCTGTCTGGGCCAACCTGCTGCACGCGGGCTTTGCCGGCGTTCGCATCGCGTACTGCACGCCGCATCAATCCCACCGAGGCCAGCGCGCCCAGCGCATCTTCGTCATGTGACTGGATCAGCGCAGACAGGCTCATGTCATGATCTCTGAAAGCCAACCGGCAAATCGGTTCGGGGTCATTGCGCCGACGTGCATGCCGATATCGGCGGCCTTGGTGGCGGTTGCAATATCGTAATACCCTTGATTGTTATGATCCAGCGCAATCAGTCCAATCATGCGCACCCGGGCTTCGGCCAACCGCGCCAACGCACTGTAAAGCACGCGCGGCGATGCCCCTTCGGCAAAATCTGTAATCAATGCAAAAACAGTACGTTGCGGGTTTTCGATCAGGGATTCGCAATAGGTCACCGCGCGCCCGATATTGGTCCCCCCACCCAATTGCACCGACAACAGCGTGTCCAACGGGTCGGTCAATTTGTCCGAGACGTCCAGAACAGAGGTGTCAAACAGCACCATTTTGACGGTCACACCGGGCAATCCGGACAGGATGGCGGCCATCACCGCCGCATGGATCAGACTGTCGGTCATCGAACCGGATTGATCAACGCACAACACCACCGTCCAGGGCAATTTGCGTTTTTCGCGGCTGTTGAATCGCAAGGTTTGCGCGACAATGCGTTGGGTGTCGGGGTCATAGGTCTTGAGGTTTTCGCGCAGCGTGCCGCGCCAATCAAAGTTGGCCGACGAAGGGATGTTTGAGCGTCGAAAGCGATTGCGTCGCCCGGAAAAAGCCCGCAACACCTCGGAGCGCAGCTTTTCCACCAGCTCTTGAATGATCCGGTTGGCCACCTCGCGCAGTTTGTTCTTGATCGCCGGATCGGCACGATCATGATAGCCCAGCAGAACCTTGAGCAGCTCCTGGTTGGGCTCCAGACTGTCGAGCGTGGCCGGATCCTTTAGCAAATCCGTCAGCCCATAGCGATCCAGTGCATGGCCCTGCAATGTCTCAAAAACCGAATGCGGAAAGATCGATTTTGCTTTGCCAAGCCAGGTCAGCGCCTGCATCTGTGTCGGGTCAAGCGAGCCGCGCGATTTGTCCTGGTCCAGCCCGCGTCCGCTGTATTCGCGCCCGTAAAGGTAATCGAGCGCGCGGTCCATCGCGCCGTCTTCCCCCCCCAGTCCGCCGAGCTTGGGGTCGGCATATCGCCCCAGCGCCAGCCGCCAGCGTCGTGCACCCTCCTCGCTCATCGTGCGTCGCCTTTGCTGATCCAGCCGGTCAGACCATCGCGTGCAAATCCCTGAACAAGTGCTTTTTCGATGGCAATAGCGCGGGTCAGATCGCCCTCGGCCAAGGTGTTGGATTGGTGCAGCAGGCTGCCAGCCTGTACATTGTGCACGATCGCCAGATCTGCGGCCAACCGATCGGTTTCACGCGGGTTGAGCGTGGTGAAAGCCAAACGCAAATGAGGCAGCAGATCAAGAAAGCGCGACTCGGGGATGCGGCACAAAAAGGCATCAATCGCAGCCAGCAGACCATCCCCATGCCACAACAGCGCCGGGCACGTGTGCAGCACCCCGCGCAGTGCGCCAATCTGATCCTCGGTGTCCAAACTCACACCGTTGAACGTGCCCTGCATCACACCAATCAGATCCGCGGGGCTGCGCGTGCCGGCCTGAACACAAACGGCCAGCACCGCCCCCAGGATCACCGGTGGCGTGTCGCGCTGTGTGATGCGATCCAAGGCGTCGTTGAGCAGCGCAGGATCCAACCCCAAGCCTTCGCAATCACGCAGAATTTCGGTGACGGTGCGCAGCGCATCCAAACAGGTGTCAATTTCATCTTCGCTGGTCCGGGGCAGATCATCACATAAAAACACCAGCCGCGTGTAAGCCGAAGTCACAACCGAGCGCAGATCCAAAGCCTCGGGCGCGCCCAGCGGTCCTTGCGAGCGCAGCACAAACATCAGCCGTTGCAGCGCGTGGGTGGCGGTGACGAAGGTGGCGTGCTCTTGAACATCGCTTGCGAGGTTTTTCACAAAGGGTGCCAGTCCGGCGCCAAGCCCGGCCAGCAAGCCGCGCACCAACAGATCCACCAGCCGCGCCACATCTTGCGCACGTCCCTGTTCCATCATCCGCGCGCGCTCGCGCCGCAACACACCCAAACAGGCTGTGGGCAGATCGTCGCCCAGCACCGATTGCTCGATCAGGTGCCCTTCAACTTGGGGCGACCAGACATAGGACCACTCTTCAAACAACAATTCAGTGCGCGTGTTGGTCAGATAGTCAGGCCCGTTCTGGCGCGCGGCCAGCGATGATCCCAGCAGCACCAGACCATGCAAAAAGCGCGAGGCGTCCAGATGTGCGGGGTTGCGACGGATGTCGAGTTTGCGTCGCCGCTTGACGCTGTCCGAAAGATCAAGGCGATGGCGAACTGCGCGCGCGCGCACGTCCTCAACCAGAGGCGGCGCTCCAGCACCGGGCGGCACATCACCCACATTGTCGCCACATAAAAATGTGGTGAATCGTGTCAGCCAAACGTCTTGTTGAGTGGTTTCGCCCTTGATCAGCGCGGTTTGCACCCCGTCAATCAGATCATGACGCATCGCTCCGGGCTGGCTGCGCAGCATCGCAAGGCTTTCGGCGGCGCGGATCGCCTCGACCTGTGCAGGAAACGGCACGATATGACCCTCGCCGCGCATCGACGCGGTGAAATCTGCCATCAGGTCAACCCCAAGCGCGCGCCAGTCTTGCGTGGTCATGCCCGCGCCCGCTTGCTCCCAAAGACGCTGATAATAGCCCGGTTGCGGCAAACCCGCACCATAGCCGTTCAGCGCATCCAACGCCCGAAAACCGTAGCGGATCAAGTAACAATCGGCTGTCAAAGAGCTCTGCGCCGGCTTGTCTGCATCCAGTGCGCCGACAAGTGCCGGCGCATGAAAACCGCCCACCACGACCACAACCGGTCCTCCTTTGGTGAGTGCGGCTTTGATGGCGCGCGCCATATGCGCCTCGCGATTGGTGTCACCAGCCATGTCGATTTGGGCCAGTGGGGTCGCGGCCCGGATGCCGGCGCAATAGACGCCAACATCGCCAAAAAAGCTGCGCCAATCGGTCTGACCGATCCGGGATTCAAACAAATGATCCCACAGTTCAAAACCGTCGCGACAGCCGATCTGGCGCACCAAAGCGGCGATATAGTCACTGCTGTTGAAGTGATGCTCCGGCACAAGTGAGGACGGCTCGGTGCCATCCAATTGCCCGCGCATGGCCTTGTCGGCCGCCGGTGCGTCGATAAAACGGAGCGTGGCGTCGATCTTTTGGCCCTCCACCAGCGCGACGTATTCGGGCGAATGGGCGCAAAACGGATAATACCCCGCGACGCGGCCCTGATCTTCGTTGCGATCGATCATCGCCACCAAAGCCACCGGAGGACGCGTGGCAGGATCAAGCAGCAGCGGGATTTTATCGGTGAAATCGCTGGGGGCTTCGATCAGGATCTGTTTGGGCTGCACTTCGGCGATCAAGGCGCGCAGGGCGGCGGCACAGCTGGGCGAATGATGGCGCACCGGCACCACGTACAGGCCGCGCTCTGCCTGAAACAGATCGCGGCGCAGGGCCTCAAAATCGCTGCGGTCAGTCACGCAAACTGTCTTTGGCCGCAGTGTAAAAAGCCGACCAGGTGCGCGACATCCGAGCGCGGGACTTGGCGATCTGATCCACATAAGCGCGCAATTTACGCGCATCTTCCGGATCATCCTTAAACACGGTGCCGCCCAGTTGGCGCGCCACATGGCCTGCATCCATCGTGCCATTGCCCAGATACGCGGCCTCCAAGGCGGCGGCATGGGTGACATTGACCGCCTCGGCGGTGGACATCACGCTGTTTGGCACCGCCACGCTGGCCCCATCCGCAGTCACGCCGGTGCGCAAATCGCGAAACACATCGACAACCAGATCAAGCACATCCTGGCGGAGCGCGGGAGATACCGGCGCATCGGCCATGCGTTCGGCCACTTGCCGGTGAATCAGATCCTTTTCAAATTGCGCATCAGCGATGGGTTTGACGGTTTCAAAATTGAAACGCCGCTTTAACGCCGATGACATGTCGTGCACGCCACGATCGCGCAGGTTGGCGGTGCCGATCAGGTTGAACCCCGGGATCGCGCGGCTTTCTTCTTGCGGGCCAAGTTCTGGGATGGCCACGGTTTTTTCCGACATCAGCGAAATGATGGCGTCTTGAACTTCGGGCGCACAGCGGGTCAGTTCTTCGATCCGTGCGATGTGTCCAGCGCGCATAGCACTTAGAATTGGCGAGGCGATCAGGGCCTTTTCGCTTGGCCCTTCGGCCAGCAGCAACGCATAGTTCCAGCCATAGCGCAGATGGTCTTCGATGATCCCGGCCGAGCCTTGCACCACCAGTTTCGAGGTGCCCGAAATCGCCGCCGCCAGCAGTTCGGATAACAGCGATTTGGCGGTGCCCGGCTCGCCCACCAGCATCAGCCCCTGATGGCCCATCAGCGATACGATGCAGCGATCCACCAGCGGGTCATCACCAAAGAACTTCTGGCGCACGTCCAGCTTGGGATCGCCCAGAATAAAGCGGCGCACCGCGCGCGGCGACAACCGCCACCCTTGCGGTTTCAGATCACTGTCGGCGGCCAAAAGCCGTTGTAATTCATCGCCGTAGCGTTGTTCGGCGGGGGCGCGTTGGCTGGTTTCTACCATTGTGTGCTCTTTTTCCAGTCCGGATCAAACGCGCCCTTGGCCGCCATCACGTGAAAATCATTCCAACATTCCGACAGCAGAACCGGCGGCACATCGGACAGTTTGACCGGCTCGCGGCGCCGTTTGCTGTCTTTGATAAAGCTGAGCGTGATCAGCGCCGCCTTGATGTTCTCTTCGGGGACGAAATTGCCGGTAAAATCAACAATCGCGGTCAGCCCCGCGCTTTTGAAGGTTTTGCGGTACTCAAAAAACCAACCACCATCCTGGGGCTGCCCACGGTCATAGCCGTGCTTGCTGGCGGCGCCGCGTATGGCCAGACTGTCGGTCACCCAACCTTCGCGATCCATGATATGGGTGTGATCCTTTTGATCGTCACCGAGACGCAATAGCGTACGCCCAAACTGGGCAAACAGCGGTGCAACCTCGTAATCCTTCAGATGTTGATGCCAGGCGTCGGCCAGATCACGCTCCATCATGGCGCCATGGGCCAACCTGATTTGATCAAAGTCCAACGCCACATCGCCATCTTCCACGTCGATGTAATCGCCCTCGGCGGTGGGGCGGAACGTCGCCGTAACTTGCCCATTGGCGTCCAAGCCTTGCCAAACGGCCCGCTCGCTCAGGCGCCGCATGATTGGGTGATCACGCAGATCGCGCTCCCAGTCCTCGCGCGCCCAGATGCGTTCGGCACACAGAGCTTCGTAGAGGCGCGCGGCCTGCATGGACACAACCTGCTTGAGCTCTTTTTTCGACGCCGAGAGCTGTTTTTTGGCCGCTTTGGTCACATCATCAGCGCCCGATGACAGCGCTTTGACGGTTTTGCCGTCCGGATTGGTCAACACAAATGTCAAATCATCGCCCAAAGTCGCGCGGTACAATTTTTGATCAAGGCCGCAGGGCAGTTCAAGAACGCCGTCATCATCCAGTCCGGCGCTTGGAATTGTGCGATCGCCCAGCTCGTCCAGCGACCAGTTCATTTTGTCGGCAACCGCCTGCACCAGTTCGCCCGCGAAGGCCTGAACCCCCTTTTGGCGCAACCGTGTGGCCGCAGATATCACCACCTGCAACGACACAGGATCGCCCTTGCGCGCCAACACCTCGAGCAGCGACGAGGCCTGCGACGTGCGTGCGCCGTGATTGCGCAGATAGGCGCGGATCTTGTCGGCAGTGGCGTGATCGGACGCGCGTGTCGCAAAGCCCAGGATGCCTTTGGTTGCGGCCCCTGAATTGTGATATACACCTTTGATTTCACGTCGCAAATCGGCATAGGCCTGCGCGCGGGTGAAATTGGGATCCCATCTCAGATAAAGCTGTTGGCGTTGATCCGCACCGGCCTCGGCATGGGCGTTGGCCTCGGCATCTGTGACGGTTTCGGTGTCAAATGCGATCCAGCTGTCGAGGATCCACGCCGAAAACGCAGCCGCGCTGTCCGGGGCAAGTTGATCGAGGTAGATATCAAACAGCGCATTGCCGCCGGGTTGTTTCAACTTGAAACCAAGGAACACCCACCAGCGCAACACGTCTTGCGGCACGGCTTTGCCGGTCTTGAATTTGGCAGCTGGCACAGTATCGAGCCCAAGCCATTCCAATTTGTCGAACTTGGCCTTTTTCAAACCGGTCTCGGCTTCGCGCAGCAAAGCAGCAGGGCCGACATAATCGTCAAGCGGTTCATTCAACTGTTGCAAACTGGTCAGGATCGCCGCGCGGGCCAGTTCGCTTTTTTCCTTTTTCAACTGCGCTTTCAACGCCTTGATGGCCCCGATTTCGCCGCGCGTGCCCAGCCATTGTGCCGCGCCGGCGCGGATGGCCTGACGACTGTCGCCCAGCAGGATAACAAGGCGGTCAAGCACGTCGGGCACATCCGCAAGCATTTCACGCGCTTCGGCCTTGCCGGCCTTGCGCTCGCCTGTGGCCACTTCTAGCAGCACCGCGAAATAGCGCATCGGCGTTTTGGGCAGACGGGCCAGACAGGAAATCGCCCCGGTGCGGCTCAGCTCGATATCGTCGTTTTTGACGATGCCCAGCGCGTGATCCAGAATGTCGAAATTCTCGGCAAGGTAGGGCCAAAGCGGTGCGTCCGACAGATCATCCAGATCCGGCGCCATGTAAGTTTCTGCCGGGATCAATGTACGCAGAATATCACCAGCGCGGCCAATGCGCACTTTGGGATTGCCCCATCCGCCCAAACTGGCCTTGATGCGTTTTTCCTGCCAAAGCCGGTCGAGGGCGCGTAAATCGGCCTGTTCGGACGCCAAATAGGCCTGCAGGCAGGCATCAAATTCGGTTTGAAAATAGCCCGACATCCAGCTCGCCGGCTGGTGCAGCGATTTGAGTGCAACAAAAACCTGCTGTTTCACACCCATTTTTGCCAAATGCTGTTTGGTCCAATCGCTCAAAGAGCCTTGCAAGAAGTCGACGGCACCATAGACCGAAGGTGGAGCCGGTTGATCCCAGGCCATCAGGGCTTCGATCTCTTGCAGCACGCTGCGATTGATCAGTGGGCGCTCATAGTGGTATTTCTGCGTTTTGTTTTCCTTGTTGTGGGTTTTGATCTGTTCGTTCTTGGCCTCCCATGCTGCCTTGATCACTTTGCGGTCAGCAGGCGAAACCTCAACTGCGGGGGCATCCGGCATCGCACGCAGCGGTGGGATATCGACCTGCGTGCCGTCAATCGCTGTGTAGTGCGTGGCCCCATCCGGCGATGCGGCACTGGCGGCACTGACCTGACGGGCCGCAAAGACCGTGTCGATGGCCGCGACGATGCGGGCGGTCTTTTCGGTTTTGGCATGGGCTTTCAACGCGACCTGCGCAGTTTCAGAACCCAGCGCGCCCAAAATCTCGACCATCGCGGCGCGCACGCCGACAGTGCCTTTGGCCAGACGTTGGATCGCCTGATCCTCGATTTGATCGGCGGCAACATCTTTGATTGCCAAAACCGATGCTTCGCGTACGGCTCTTGACCCATCGCCGCAACAATCGAGCACAAAGTTGAAGAACGGCGCCTTGTGTACCCGACCTGATTTTCTGAGTTCGTCGACAAAAACCGCCCGCCCCGGCGCAGTTGTTTTTGCAGCGCCCTGAACGGCGGCTTGTGGGTTGGCATCAATCAACGCCTGCATCCCGATCAAACTGCGAAAGGCCGCTGGTTTGACCTTGGTGTATTCATTGGTGTCCCAATAAAGCAGTTCAAACAGCTGCGCGACCGTGCCGCCCAGAGCCTGCGTGAGGTCCAGAATCGTGCTGGCTGTCAAGCCGACCGCAGGATTTGAGCGAGGGGTGCCGGACCACATGCTGTTGTCGCCAAATGCACCCAGAAACGCCTCGGAAAACGCGATGCGCATGGCAAGGGGCGTGGTTTTGGACCCCACGATTTCGGCTGGCTCTGATGCGCACCCCGCTGCCAAAACCGCCGCGTAGCGCGCCAACAAAGCCGGATCAAACGGCTTCATATCCAGGAAAACGCCGGCACGCGCGGGCGGCTCTCCGGGCTTTCGCGCGCCAGGGTAATGCATCCGCGCAATCCACAGTTTTTGTGCCCCGCCATGCACCGAAAGCGTCGACAAAACAGTTTCCGGGGCCCCTTTCAGCACATAGTCAGCAGCCGCATCGCCCATGCCCGCCTGGGTTTCGTTCAGACGTTTGAGATCTGCTTTTATGGCTTTTGCCGTTGGGTCAGCGCCCGGTAGCAACTTGTTCAAAAAGGATTTCATCAAATGCTCGATCAATGGTTTGGTCTGCGCCAACCTTAGCCGCAGCACAACAGGATGTCAGGGGAAAGCGGGGCGCACTCAGTACCCGCTTTTTTTGCTCCAATCAGGGTCGAACGCTGCTTTGCTGGCGATCTCGTGCAGATCATTCCAGACTTCCGACAACAGCAAAGGCGGCACCTTGCCGAGGGCTGTGACCTGCCCATAGCCGCCGTCCTGGATGGCAATGAACTGCATGTCGTTGATGGCCGTTGGCATATCTTCTTCAACCACGTGACTGCCAGTGAAATTCAGATCAGCCCAAAACCCACTGCCGCGGAACTCTTTGCGGTAGCTGGTAAAACCACCGCCATCACCGGTTGCACCGCGCTCATATCCGGCCTTTTTGGCGGCCGCACGCAGTTGAAACGTGCTCAGCATCCAGCCTTCGCGATCATCCAGGCGGCGCGCGCGCGCCATGTCAGGCGACAGCTTGCGCACCGGGCGGGACACCTGTGGAAACAGGGCCTTAACGTCAAAGTCCTTGAGGTGGCGCAGCCATGCCTCGCGCTGGTCTTCCTCCAGATTGGCGGTATGGGCGATATCGATTTTGGCAAAAGCAGTCAAATCGACATCATCGCCGTCCGCATTCAGGAATTCACCTTCGTCAGTGGGGCGAAAAGAGGCGATTTGTGCGCCGTCGCCATCAAGGCCGCGCCAGATCATCCGCTTGATCAGGCGGCGCATGATGGGATGCTCGGTCAGATCATCGCGCCATGTTTCGCTGGCCCAGATGCGAGTGCTGAGCATCGCGTCATAAAGCCGGGCTTGTTGTTGCGTGGCGGCCGCCTTCAGGGTTTTCTTGGCCGCACTCAACGCCGCTTTGGCCTCTTTGGTGGTTGGATCGGTGCCCGACGGCAACGCCTTGACCTCTTTCCCGTCGGCATTGGCCAACACGATACCCAAATCATCATTCAGCCGCGCCGTGTACAGTTTGGCCTGCTCACCAACCTCAAGGATCAGGGTGCCGTCATCCTCAAAGCCAGCCGTGGGCACGGATCTGTCGGCCAGTTCATCTTCGCTCCAGCCGCGCGCTTCGGCCAGATCCTTGACCAAAACATCCGCAAGGTCGCACACAGTGCGTTGGCGAAACCGGGTCGCAGTTGCCACCAGCACCTGCACCGCTTCTTTGCTGCCCATCGCATAGGCGGTTTCGACCAATGCCTTGGCCTGCGACACATACCGACCATTTTTCTTCAAAAAGGCGGCGATGGCTGGTCCGGCGGTTTCGGGTGTGGCCCGATGGGTCAGCGCCAAAATGCCCTTTGCAGCAGAATGACCATCTAGATTTTCCAAATCATAGCTCAGCCAGGCCTGCAAAATCCAATCCGCCACGGCGCGCGCGCTGTGCGGTGTCATCTGATCGAAGTAAAGCCCAAACAAAGGCGACCCCAGCGGCGCATTCAATTTGATCGCAAGCCGCAGCCATCCATCCAGCAAGACCCTGTCCGCCGGGGTGCCATCGGCCCAGATCAACTCAGGCGCGGCATCAAGCGAGAGCCAGGTGATCTTGGCATTTGGCAGCTTGTCGACAAAAGCCTTGGCCTCGCCGATCAGCGCATCGCGCCCCAGATAAGGGCCGGTGTCCCCGCCCAAACGTGACAGCGCAGAAATCATGTCGGCACGCGCCAGTTCCGATTTTTCGGTCTTCAGGCGTTTGATCAACGCCGGAACGGCCTCTTGGGCGTTGCGATCCGCCAGAAAGCGGGCGGTGTTGGCGCGCACATCTTGTTTCTTGTCGGCCAGCATCGCAATCAGCTGCGCGTTGATGCCCGGCACGTCGCGCAACATCGCTTGTGCCGGATCGCGCAACTTGGCCCGCGGCGACATTGCAGCAAACAACAATGGCTGCACAGCGATTTGGGGAACGGTTGGGAAATCCTCCAGAATTTTCAGCGCGTTCTGGTTGACTTGGATATCATGATTGCGCGGTGGCAACGCATCCACGATGTCATCGACATAAGGCGCAGCCACTTCCCAAATGCCCTTCAAAAAGGCCGGGCTTGCGCGATTGTACGACCGGCCCAACCCCAACAGCACGCGCACGAATTCTTGTCCCGCCGGAATGCCGGCGTCTGTTTCAGATCGATAGCCCATCTTGATCCCAAACGATTGGGTGACCTCGATCAATTGGCGCGCGCTGACGCGTCCGTCTCGCAAAGCGTTTTGGACGTACATGCGCAAAGGTTGTGTCGAATGATAGTGCAACAGTCCCAACAGCGAGCCGGCGTCAAAGCACGCCAGTTTGACAACGCGGCCAATTGGCAGCTGTTCCAACGCATCGCCCACGATCGCGGCAATCACGTCCTGATGTTGCTGGCGACTTAAAGGGGTGAACTTGCGCGCTTCGATCTGCCCCACCTGAGGGTCCCAATTCAAAAAGTCCAACCAGGTTTTGGCAATGCGCGAGGTTTTGGGCGGTTCTGGCTTGCGCAGATCCTTGACCTTGCGCGGATTTTCACGCCAGTGCGCCATGCGACGTTCGTAGGTCGCTTGTTCCTCGGCTTCCACCTCGACATCGACTTTGGCCAAGGATTGCAGGAACTCCTGACCAAACGGCTGGCTGTCATTGGTTTCAAGCTCTTCCAGATCCTTGAGCGCAATAAAGTCGCCGTGGGCGTCCAAATACCCTGTGTCATCAGGTATAACTTGGGTCTCAGCCGCCTTCAAAAACAGATCGAGCGAACTCAGAACCTCGTTGTTGCTTTCGTTCTCCTTGTGCGCCGTGAGCGCAGCCAATGCCGCGTGTGTTCCCAAACCGCCCAGAACCAGCACCGCTTCGTTGCGCACAGCAGCCTTTTTGGAGCCCAGCAAAGTCTGCGCCATCTCTTCGACCTGTGAAGGCTCATGATGCGACAGCAACTCACGCACGGCCATCCGCACCGCTTTGGACGACCCCTGCAACTGCTGGAACAAGTAAGGCAGCATGGGTTTGGTTTCAAAAAGCGGGTTCTGTTTGTACAGCCCCAGCACAATGGCGCGTTGTTTTGCATCACACCGATCCAAGGCATCGGTCACCGCGTCGATTGAAAAACCGCTCCAGAAATCAAGAACCGTTTGGTGCGGAAACAAATTGACAAACGCCTTTGAATGGCGCCCTGGCAAACAGAATGTGGCGATATCGGTTTCGCTGCCATTCAGGCGTTCGACGGCGCCCACCAGCGTGGCCATTGTCGTGGGCTGAAAGTGCGACGCGTCTGGGCGTTGCTTCGTGGCAACCGAGCGTTGCGAAAAAAGCGATAGCATGAACGCCACTTTGGGTGGCATGTTGTCAACAAGTGGATTGTACCGAAACCGCAGCGACGAGGCCAGGGACGCGGCGGTGATCGCGCGCACCTCGACATAGCGCAGCAACGCATTCACATCATGATCGAATGCAAAGCACAGCGCGCCAGTGCGCCAAAGCGCGGGCTTGTCCAATTGCGAATGGTTGTTTTCAAAATTGGGTGTGTTGGCACACAGCTTTTTCACATCGTCCAGCGCCTTTTCACCGCTGCCCGTCATGATGTAGGTCATAACCCGCTTGGACAAACCGGGGCTGGCCGTATCGAGGAAACCAAACGGCAAACCTTCGGCTGGGTTCGACGGTGTGCCTGCGTTGTTTCGGTTTTTCCCGCCACCCGAGAAAATGTTTTTGATAAAGCCTGCCAACATAACCTGTTCCTGTGCTCATTTTTCGCCGTTTGTCTGCAAATTATTGAGCGAAAGCAGCAAGTCTTTATCCGCTTTGCGACAAAACCATGACAATGATGCCCGCGTGCCGATTTTGATCAAGACCACCAAAGTCCAAGGCCATTGAAACGCTGTTTGTGGCGCTAAAGATCACAATCACGCGCCTGCTTTGCAAATTTATCGGCCCACTCTTGGCTTTTCGCGTCCCGCAGCTTGGCAACCGATGGCACAACATCACGCGCCAATGCCGGATCCTGTCCCAGCTTTTGCAAGATTGACGCAACGACGGTTTGCGGATCTCCAGACAAGTCATCGTACTCCACCCGCATCGGGGCGATTCCTTGGGCGTCAAACCATTTGCACCAGTCCAGATCATAAGCACGCACTTGCGCCAAACTCTTGGAAATCTGCGCGGCGTCGTAAACCGGCTCACGAGGTGGCGCCAAACGCTCCAGTTCGCGCCCATCCGCGCTTTGATGCCACAATCCAGTCTGGTTGGCCTTCACCAATGAGATCGCCTGATCCACCTTGTTGGCGCGGGTCAGGTGTATAAAGAGGGTCGGCCCAAATTGCGCGATGATACGGTCGCGGTCGCTTGTTTGGTCTGGGTGCAGATGCGCCAACTGTTTGGCAAAGAACGCAAAGCTGTGACGTTGAAGGCGCACTCCAAAAATGCCGGTTGCACCGGTTCCTTGACAGTGGGCGGCGCGAAACAAGGCCATCAGCTCGGCGCGCCTGTCGGTGAATTCAGCCTTTGCCACACCCAGCGCCAGGCGCCATTGTGCGATGTCTGCTCGATGAAACAGCGACGATGGCTGCCCGCATCGCCCGGTATCTATCAGCAACCGGCACAACAGCGTGCTGCCACTTCTGGGACTGGTGCAGATCACATAGGATTTCGGCCGTTTCGCCTTTGTTGGTTCCAAACAAAACTCCTGCGGCCAATCCCTGAAAGAGCGGATCGCCCTTACCCCGAACACATGGCCCAAATCGCAGCCCGTGAGTGCGTGGTTTTCAGTCTAGTCCTGTTGTAGCGTTGCATAAAGTGGCAACTCGCGTGATGGTTTTTGCACTGGCGCAGCAGCGACATGAGATCGCGTTGCTCTGGACGCGCGCGCTGGTTAGGGCTGCATCACGTTCAACCTTCTGATGACCAGGTCCGCACCATGTCTGACACGCCCCAACCCGTTGCCACACCCCAAATGACGCCTGAGCTGCGTTTGATGGAATGCCCCAATTGGGTATATCTGCTGCGCGAATTTGACTCGCTTTACCGCTATGGTTCGGCCGGGGGCAGCCCATCCATTCGGGGCCATCGCAAACGTGTGCGCGACCGGTTGTCGGCGGCAATGGCGTTGAACCCAGCGATCATCGCACGCGCGCACAGCACCAAACCTGTGGTCAAGCATCTGCCGCGCGCGCTGGATCTGGGAGAACGCGGCGCGATGCAGGGCATGGCGCGCGCCTTGCGCGAGGTGCGCGATGATCTGACCTGGGAATACGGCTATGAGCGCATCGCAAAAGCGCTGAGCCAGAAATATGCTTATTGCGAGATCATCGGCCCACAAGGTCCGGTTCAATGCGACACAATCATCTTGGGTTTTGTTTTGTTCGCGCCAAACACGACGTATCCACAGCACAGCCACACCGAAATTGAAGAAAGCTATATTTCGGTGGCAGGAGCCTGGTCTGAAAACAACGCAGCGGTGTTCGCCCCGGGCTCTTTGATCTTCAACCGCTCTGGCGACGAGCATCGGATCACCACCGGAGATCGCGACCCTTGCTTGCTGGCCTATGCCTGGACTGGCCCAGAAGAACGGCTGGCAAAACCGGACATGAAGCTGACCCCCACCCGCAAGACCAAATCGCTGTTGCGCTGAACAGGTCCGTCGTTTGACATCAAATGTGACTTGGCACTGAAACCTGTGATCGCAACGACATGTGTAAAAATGTGGAACGGCGAAACTCTTTTAGGGTCTTCACCAAGTATCATTTTGGATTCATCCAAACATCGTTTTTGCGGCTCCCCTCGGTGATGCCTTTCTAGCAGAAAATAGCGCATCCTGATGTGCCGCACTGGGCCATAAACGCGCACCCCTTCGGGCCTTTTCAACACAGTGCGTGGCAACCGTTCACTCGGATCAACGATTTCTTCACAAATTTTTTTCAAATTAGCATCCAAACGAAAACGACCAGGCGAACCGGCAAGGCCATTGCCGCCGCCGCAGATGATCCGATCGCGATCTACGCCGCTGATGGCATCACATACCCGCTCGATTTGACATGGTCTGTGCTGCGTTCGGTTTCGGTGATGCACACACAATAGCTGCGCAACATCGGCGTGCATGGCGCCTTTTCCTGCAGTCTGGATTGCGGTTCACCACGACACCCCAGCGATGTTGCCCTTCGACAGCTGGAGCTTGTTGCAGGAAATTGGCGCCGCATTGATGCTGCGCTTTGATCAACAGCAACGTTTGGAAACGGTCGAGATGATCACGCGTTTGCGCAAAATTGAAAACCAGTTTTCGGCAGCACTGCGTCAAAACGGGGATTTTGAAGACGTTCTGGTCAACCTTGTTCCAATTTTGCAAGGATTTCTGGGCGCCGATGGTTTTGCCTTTCAGTATGGCAGCAATCCGCATGTTTCCGGGCGCACGCCGCCAACCCAATTTGTCCGTGAACTGATCACATGGGCGATCCAACAACGCGAGACTTCGGATCAGTTTCAGACCAGCAAACTGCACGAACAACTGGCCTCTGCCCGCGCGCATATTGAAACGGCCTGTGGCGTTTTGATCCAACCCATCGCGATGCAACGGGTTTGTCAGCTGATTTGATTTCGTTGACCAATCACACGCACTGTTCATTGGGCTGGACGGCCAGAGTCAAAAGACAAGGATGGCACACTGGGACCGCGCAAATCGTTCGACACCTAGGCGGCTGAGAGCGTCCGATTTTCTGTTTATGAGTAAACTGGGCGATGCTTCCAAACAGAAGGAGCATGATGACAATGGCGATTTCCAAGGATGTTTTAGACGAGCTGCTTATCGGTGTTGAGAACGCGGACGATTTGCTGGGGTATCTGGGCCTGATGAAGGAACGGAAGATCAAGTTGATGGAGCGGATGCTGGGTGCTGAGCGGACCGAACATCCTGGCTATGAGCCAGAGGTACAGCCTGCGACCGAACAGAACAATCGCCGGAATGACACCTCACGCAAGACGCGACAGGGCAATGACGTGCCCCGTGCCAATTGATGTGCCCCGTGACCGGACCGTGACCGTGACGGCAGTTTCAAGCCTGAGCTCATCAAGAAAGGTCAGACGCGGGTCGACGGGATGGATGACAAGCTCATTCATTGCCCGGCAGGCGATTGCGTCACGCCAGAGGCGTGCTTTCAGCAGGACGCAAATCCGGCGAGAGGGGGGGTGTATGCGGCGGGTCTGTCGACGCGCGATATTCGTTCTCATCTGGAAGACGTCTATGGCCTGAAGGTGTCCGCAGATTTGATCACCCGCGTGACCGACGCCGTTCTGGAAGAGGTGTCAGACTGGCAGAACCGTGCTCTGGAGCCGGTCTAGCCCCCGGTCTAGCCCCCGGTCTAGCCCATCGTGTTTCTTGCCGCGCTCCACCTCAAAATCCGCGACAGCGAAAGCCGCCAAGTCAAAAACAAGGCGGTTTACGTGGCTCTGGGCGTCACGCCAGAAGGCGAACGTGAGGCTCTGGGTCTGTGGATTGCCGCCACCCAAGGCGGTCAAATTCTGGCTCCCGGTGATGAACAACCTGCGCAATCGTGGGGTCGAAGACATCCTGATCGCTGTTGTTGACGGCCTCAAGGGCTTCCCGCACGCAAACGACTGCCGGGCAGTGGATGCTCTCAATGCGGCCTGTCCCGAGACCTGCGTGCAAACCTGCATCGTCCACCTCGTGCGCCATTCCCTGAACTTGTGTGGCTGCAAAGACCGCAAGGTCGTGGCCAAAGATTTGACGCGGATTTATCAGGCCACCGATGGCAAAGAGGCCGAATGGGGCCAGAAATGCCCTTCAATCGCCCCAAGCTGGCGGCGCGCGTGGCTGGAGGTCATCGCGTTTTTTGCGTTCCCGCCTGCGGTACGCAAAGTCATCTCCACGACGAATGCGATTGAAAGCTTGAACCGGGTGACCAGAAAAACCACAAAAACGCGCGCCAGCTTGCCAAACGACGACGCCGCACCAAAGCCCATATATCTGGCAATCCGCACCTTCGAGAAGACTGGCAGGGCCGTCAGAGAATGGGGTGCCGCAAGAAACTTCGCTATCCCACACCCCGAAACGTTCAACACATCACCCATCAATCGCGC
>JBGCDD010000060.1:0-41734 GCA_045105075.1 Sedimentitalea sp.
GATGCGCAATATCTGGCGGATGATGCGCTGGCGACGGCGGCCTATCTGGCGCTGGCTCTGGGCAAACCAATGCTGCTTGAGGGCGCGCCCGGTGTCGGCAAAACCGAAGCCGCCAAAGCGCTGGGGGGCGTGTTGGGGCGCGATGTGATCCGGTTGCAGTGCTTTGAGGGCATCGACGCGGCGGCGGCCCTGTACGAATGGAACTATCCGCGTCAGATGTTGGCGATCCGGCAAGCGGGCGATGACTATGTGAACCTTTACGGCGAGGATTTCCTGCTGGAGCGGCCCTTGTTGGCGGCCCTGCGCAACCCGTCTCGCGCGCTGTTGCTGATCGACGAAATTGACCGTGCGGATCATGAGTTTGAAGCGTTCTTGCTGGAATTTCTGTCGGATTTCACCATTTCGATCCCGGAGACCGGCACGGTTCGCGCGGTTCAGGCGCCGGTGGTTGTGTTGACCTCGAACCGCACGCGGGATTTGCACGAAGCGCTGCGGCGGCGCTGTGTCTATCATTGGATCGACTACCCGGATGCCGCGCTGGAAGCGCAAATTGTGATGACGCGGGCCAGTTCGGTGGCGCAGGCGACGGCCGATGCGGTTGTGGCCAGTGTGGGCATGCTGCGCGCCGAACCGCTGGCCAAACCGCCTGGCGTGGCCGAAACCATTGAGTGGGCCGAGGCCGCGACGTTGCTGAACGCCCAGGGCGCGCGCTGGCCCGAGGCGTTCAAACGCGCGATTGGGGTGGCACTGAAAGATCACGATGATCTGACCTATATCGCGGACCGGTTGAGCACCGTGTTGCCGGGAGAGGCCGCATGAGCCTGCCGCGCGCTCTTGATCCGTTTGTGCGCTTTGCACAGGTTCTGCGCGGCGCGGGATTTGCAGTGTCACCGGATCAAACATCTGATTTCATTGCCGGTATTGGCGTGCTGGGCCCGGGTGACATGACCGACATTTACCGCGCCGGGCGGGCGCTTTTTGCGATCCAGCCCGAGCGGGTCAGCGAATTTGACGCGCTGTTTCGGGCGGTGTTTCTGGATCAGGTGCTTCAGGCGCCTGCGGATGGTGACGAAGATGACGAGGTTGAGGCCTTTGAGCCGGGCGCCGAAACCCAGCAGATCGAGGCCGATCAGGACGACAGCGAAATTGGCGCTGAACCGGCCAGCACCGAACGGTTGTCGCAGCGCAGCCTCAGCCAGGGTGATGCCATGCAACGGCTGCTGCGCGAACTGCCGGGTGCATTGCCACGGCGCACCTCGTATCGGCGACGGCCCAGCAAAGGCGGTGACCGGATCGACATGCGCCGCACTTTGCGCGATGCGGCCAAGCGCGACGGCGAGGTTCTGACGCTGTTTCAGACCCGGCGCAAAACCCGTCAGCGCCGGGTGCTGTTGCTGATTGACGTGTCCGGTTCGATGAAAGAGCGCAGCGAGGATTTGCTGCGTCTGGCCCACGGCGTAGTGCAGACAGCCGAGCGCGCCGAAGTGTTCACCCTTGGCACGCGGCTGACCCGGATAACCCTTGCTTTGAGGGTGAGTGATCGCGCTCAGGCCTTGGCGCGGGCCTCGATTGCGATTGCCGACATTGACGGGGGCACGCGCATCGGCGACGCGCTGGCGGCCTATCTGGCAGTGCCGCGTTACGCCGGTTTTGCCCGCGGTGCGGCGGTGATTGTGCTGTCGGATGGGCTGGAGCGGGGCACGCCAGAGGCGATGATTGACGCGGTCACCCGGCTGTCGCGCAGCGCCTGGCGGCTGGATTGGCTGACGCCGCTGGCCGCTGACCCGGATTACGAGCCGCGCACCGAAGGGCTGATGCAGGTGTTGCCGGTGCTCGACCACCTGGGCGATGGCGGTTCGGCGGCGGCGGTGATCGACCACCTTTTGACCATGGCGAGGCGCTAAATGATTGACGCACACCACCACATCTGGCTGCAAAAAGATCTGCCCTGGCTGCTGGGTCCTGAACAGCCGCGCATTTTTGGCCCCTACCGCGCGATCATGCGCGATTACACCGCCCGCGAGTTTCTGGCCGATCTGGGCGGCACCGGCATCGCAAAAACCGTCTATGTGCAGGCCAACTGGGCGCCCAACTGGTTCGAGGACGAGGTCGCCTGGGTACAATCGCAAGCCGAGGAAAATGGTACAATTTCGGGCATTGTGGGTTATGCGGATTTCACTGGTGATGTGGTCGCGCAACTGGATCGGCTGAAGAAGTATCCGTTGATGCGCGGCATCCGTCAGCAATTTCACTGGCACGACAACCCGCTTTATCGCTTTGCCCAAGACCCGGATATGTGCCGCAATCCTCAGATACAGGCGAATGTGGCCAAGCTGGGCGATTATGGCTGGTCGTTTGATTTGCAGGTCTTTGCCGGACAGATGGACGGCGCCGCAGAGCTGGCCAAGGCCTGCCCGCATGTGACATTCGTTCTGCAACACGCTGGCATGAAGGAAGACGCAAGTCCGGCGGGGCACAAAGTCTGGTCCGAGGGCATGAAGCGGCTGGCCGATTGCCCCAACGTGGTCACCAAACTGTCGGCCTTTGGCACCTTCATTCACAAGAATGATCCGGACTTCATTGCCCAGATGATCACCGACACCGAAACCCTGTTTGGGGCCGATCGCTGCATGTTTGGGTCGAATTTTCCGATCGAAAAGCTGTGGACCAGCTACATGCAGCTGTTCAACGCCTTTCAGGACGGCTGCAAAAGCCTGTCGAAAAAGAAACAAACCGCAATTTTCAACGACACAGCCGCGCGCGTTTACCGGCTGTAACAGAAGGACACATCATGGCTTTGCAAATTCACGTGCTCGACTATGGCGATA
The DNA here is from genome assembly GCA_045105075.1 of Sedimentitalea sp. Lineage (GTDB taxonomy): Bacteria > Pseudomonadota > Alphaproteobacteria > Rhodobacterales > Rhodobacteraceae > JBGCDD01. The sequence goes on from JBGCDD010000060.1 coordinate 2,829, forward strand.
TCGAACTTGAGACCAGTTTTCTGGTGCTGGGCCATGAATGTGGCCGCACCCGGCGTGTGCCGGTTTATGGGTTCTTGATCACTGGCGGCGAATACCCCGTGCTGGTCGACACTGGTTATCGCGACAATGCGATCATGGAGAGCCTTGGCATGCGGGGGTTGCAGTTTCATGACAATATGATCGAAAACCAGCTGGCCCGTCATGGGCTGAAGCTGGGCGATATCCGTTATATCCTGCACACGCATTTGCACATTGATCACGCCGGCAAAGATGATCTGTTTCCGATGAACACCACGGTCGTGCTGAACCGGCGCGAGATGGAGTTTTCGGTGTCGGGGATCATGTATCCGCAATATCCCAAGCCCGATATCAAACATCTGGTCGACCGCATTTACGAACCCGAAGCGATCCGGTTTCTGGATCTGGACATCACCACCGCCGAGGAAATCATCCCCGGGGTCTGGTGTGAACATGCCGGCGCGCACACCGAAGGGTCGATGAATGTGATGGTCGAAACCTCCGAGGGGTTGGCCTGTATTTGTGGCGATGTGATTTATGATTTCAACGATCAGATCGTGAACCATGTGATGACCAACAACTGGATGGAGCCGCGCGTGACCGGCAACCATTCGCAATCAAAACGCGAGGAAAAGGCGGCGATCAAGAAGCTGCTGAACAACTATACCTTCCTGCTGCCGATCCATGACAAACCCGCCAAGATCGAACGTCAGAAAGTGGTTGGCCGCTTGGGGATGCAAGTGCCCGGACCGATGACCGAAACGCTGCCCGACCGGCCCTGGTTCCCGGTGTAATCTCTGCGTCAAAGGAGCGACCCCATGCACCACGCCATCGCCGACAGTTTCCACGCCCTGATTGATGTGACCCAACCGCTTGATCATCTGGGGTCGGGGTTCACCTTTACCGAAGGGCCATTGTGGCATCCGGTGGAACAGAGCCTGATTTTCTCGGATATGCCCGGCGATGTGCGGCGCAAATATGTGCCGGGGCAGGGGGTGACTGAAATCGCGCGCCCGTCGAACAAAGCCAACGGCATGACCTATGACGGCGCGCTGAACCTGCTGATTTGCGAACATTCCACCAGCTCGGTGGTGCGTGCCGCGCCGGGTGGCAGCCGTGAAACGCTGTGCACCCATTTTGAGGGCAAAGAGCTGAACAGCCCCAATGACATCGTGGTCGGCAATGACGGCGCGATCTATTTCACCGACCCGACCTATGGGCGGATGGAGGGGTTTGGCGTGCCGCGCCCGACGCAAATGGGGTTTCAGGGGGTCTATCGATTGGCGCCGGGGCACACGCCCGGGGATGAGCCACAACTGGTGGTGGATCGCACGTTGTTCAGCCAGCCCAATGGCTTGTGTTTCTCGCCCTGTGAAAAGTGGATGTGGGTGAATGACACGGTGCAGGCCAATATCCGCATGTTTGATGTGGCGCCGGACGGGCGGCTGATCAACGGGCGGGTGTTTGCAGGCGGCATTCAGGACGATGCTTTGCCCGGTGTGCCCGATGGTATGAAGGCCGATGCGCAAGGCAATCTTTATGTGACCGCGCCCGGCGGCATCTGGGTTTACGATTTTCACGGGGCGCTGATTGGCAAGATCACCTGCCCCGAATTGGTTGCCAACATGCATTGGGGCGGGCCGAACTGGAGCACGCTTTACATGTGCGCGACCACCTCGCTTTACGCGCTTGAGACAAAAACCAAAGGCCGTGACGAGCCGTTTATGCGCGCCACTGTTGCCGCACCTGCTGTGCACACCCAAGGGAGCCCCGTGATGAGCGATGGTTTGATGCTGCAAGAGCGGCTCGATTTCAGGATTGACGGGTCAAAAACCGCCGTGATCCTGCAGGACTTGCAAAACGATGTGATGATGGATGGCGGCGCTTTTGCCGAAACCGGCTCGCCTGATCATGCGCGCGCGCAAAATGTGCTGAGCAACGCGCGCCGACTGGCCGATGCGGTGCGGGCGCGTGGTGGGATGATCATTCATGTCTGGATGGTGCTGGAACCCGGCGCGCCTTACCTGGCGCAGCATGCGGCGTTGCAACAAGGGCTCAAGGAGCACAACGCGCTGGTGCGCGGCACCTGGGGCGTGGCGCCTGCGCCCGGGTTAGAGCCACAACCCGGTGATCTGGTGGTCGAGAAAATGAGCATGAGCGCCTGGGAAACCTCGCGGCTTGAGGCTTATTTGCACCATGGCGGGCGCGACACGATCATCAACACCGGCGCCTGGACCAATATGAGCGTCGAGCACACCACCCGCACCGGTGCCGACAAGGGCTTTCGCATGATTGTGCCCGAAGACGCCTGTTCGACCCGCAACGCGGACTGGCACCGCGCCTCGATCAACTATGCGATGCAGGATATTGCGACGGTGACCCGCACAGATGCGGTGATTGCCGCGCTTCGCTAGGCCAGCAGTTTGCGACCTGTTGTGCACGGGCCAGTTGCTTGATCTGCGCGGCCCATTGATCAACGCCGATATGTGCGCTTGTGGATGACACGGGCCTGCGAATCCGCCACCATGCGCCAAGTGCAACAACCGGCAAAGAAGACACCCCGTGCAAGACAGATTGACCGCCAGCCATTGGGGCGTGGGCGTGGCGACAGTGCAAGACGACCGTGTGATCGCTGTCAAAGGGCACCCGGATGATCCGGCGGCCTCGGACATCAACGACAATATCCCGACCAGCCTGCATGGCGGTGCCCGTGTGCTGCGCCCGTCTGTGCGCAAAAGCTGGCTTGAGGGGACACCTGCGAAGGTGGCGCGCGGGCGCGATGATTTTGTCGAGGTCAGTTGGGATCACGCGCTGGATTTGGTCGCCGCAGAGCTGACACGTGTGCGCCGGGATCATGGCAATCGGGCGATCTATGCCGGGTCCTATGGCTGGGCCAGCGCCGGGCGGTTTCATCACGCGCAAAGTCAGCTGAAGCGGTTTTTGAACACCCAAGGCGGCTTCACCGCGTCCGAAGGCAATTACAGTTTCAACGCCGCTTTGGGTCTGATGCCCTTTATTGTCGGCTCCTACCGCGCCCATGTGGCCGAGGCGACGCGCTGGCCGGTGATCGCGCAACATTGCGATCTGGTGGTTCTGTTTGGCGGGCTGGCCACGCGCAACACCCAAGTCAGCGATGGTGGCGTCGGCCAGCACCGGATGGCCGACAATCTGACCTCCTGCGCCAAAGCCGGTGTGCAATTTGTCAACATCAGCCCGTTGCGCAGTGACGCTGACCAAGTGCTGAAGGCCGACTGGATGCCAGTGCGCCCGGGCAGTGACACGGCGATGATGATGGCACTGGCGCACACGCTGATCAGCGAAGGCCTGCACGATCCGGAGTTTCTGGCGCGCTATACCGTGGGGTTTGACCGGGTCGAGGCCTATCTGACCGGGGCCACCGACGGCATTGTCAAAGATGCCGATTGGGCCGCCCCGCTTTGTGATCAACCTGCCGAGGCAATCCGCGAACTGGCCCGGCGCATGGCCAAAGGGCGCACCATGATCAGCATGGCCGCCGGCGTGCAGCGCACCGATTTTGGCGAGCAACCGCTGTGGATGGTGGTCACACTGGCGGCTATTTTGGGTCAGATCGGCCTGCCGGGCGGCGGGTACGTGATTGGTTATGGGGTGAACGCCAATATCGGCAACATCACGCGGCCCTTTCCCTGGGGTGCGCTGTCGCTGGGCGAAAATCCGATCGCCGAAACCGTTCCTGTGGCGATGGTGTCCGATGTGTTGCTGAAGCCCGGCGCGCCCTATGAATATCTGGGCAAAAGTCACACAATCCCGGATATTCGCATGGTCTGGTGGGCCGGGGGCAATCCGTTTCACCACCACCAGGATCTCAACCGGTTGCACACAGCGTTTCAGCGCCCCGAAACCGTCATTGTGAACGAAATTAATTGGACCGCGACGGCGCGCCATGCGGATATCGTGCTGCCTGTGGCGGCGCCGCAAGAGCGCACGGATTTCTGTGGTGGTAAATCCGACAATGCGCTGTCACCGATGCCGCAGCTGATCCCGCCCATGGGCGAGGCGCGGATCGAATACGACATTTATGCCGCGCTGGAATCCCGGCTGGGCGCGCGGCAGGACTTTACCGAGGGCAAGACCAGCGATGACTGGCTGGCCGAGATTTGGGGCGTCACACAACAGCGCGGCCTTGAGGCTGGGTTTGAATTGCCCGACTGGCAGGACTTTCTGGCGGGCGATGTGGTGACCCTGACCGATCCGAACCCGACGCAGGTGTTTTTGGCCGACTACCGCACCGACCCGCACGCGCATCCTTTGCCCACGCCAAGCGGTAAGATCGAGCTGTTTTGTCAGACCATCGCTGATTTCAACCTATCCGATTGTCCGGGCCATGCCACGTGGTTTGCCCCACGAGACGGCTCTGATCCGCAGATTAGAGCCGAATTTCCGCTGCAAATGTTGTCGGGCCAACCCAAGACCCGGTTGCACAGCCAGCTGGATAACGGCGCCTATAGCAAAAGCCACAAAATTCAGGGCCGTGAGCCTGTGCTGATCCATCCCGATGATGCCAGCGCGCGCGGTATCAAAACCGGCGACGTGATCGAGTTGAGCAGCCCGCGCGGGCGGTGTCTGGCCGGCGCGCATGTCACCGACGACATTCTGCCCGGCTGCGTGTTTTTGTGGACTGGCGCCTGGTTTGACCCTGATTTTGACGCACCCGAGGCGCGCGACAGCCACGGCAACCCCAACGTGCTGACCCATGATTTGCGCACCTCTTCGCTGACCCAAAGCCCGGCGGCCCATTCCGCAAACGTGCAGATGCGCCTGTTCAAGGGCCCGTTGCCACCGATCACGGCCCATGACCAACCGCGTTTTGTTGCAGCGGCGGGCGACCCCCAAAACACCTGAAAGGACCCAAACACATGACACAAAAACCGCTCGCGCTGATCACTGGCGGCGCACAGGGCATTGGCTATGCCTGCGCCGAAGCTCTGGCCGCTGATGGCTACGATCTGATCCTTGCTGATATCAATGCGCAAGGTGTAGCCGACGCCACCAAGACCCTGGGCGCGCGCGCCGGGCTGGCCTGTGATCTGGGTGATCCAAGCGCCATTAACGCAATGTTTGATCAGATCGAGGCCGAGCACGGCCCGGTGCATGCGCTGGTCAACAATGCCGGGATCGCGCTGCCCGGCGACTTTCTCAGCTATGATCTGGATGATTTTGAGCGGGTGATCAACGTCAACCTGCGGGGTGTCTTTGTGGCCACCCAGCGCGCCGCGCGCACTATGGTAGACGCGGGTATTGAGGGCGCGATTGTCAACATGTCTTCGATCAACGCACAGTTGGCGATCCCTGCGATCCCGGCCTATTGCGCCTCGAAGGGCGGCGTGATGCAATTGACCAAAGTGGCCGCCTTGGCGCTGGCCAAGAACAACATTCGCGTCAATGCGGTGGGCCCCGGATCGATCGACACCGAAATGATGGCGGGCGTGAATGCCAACCCCGAAGCGATGAAAACCGCGATGTCGCGCACGCCGCTGCAACGGGTCGGTGTGGCGCGCGAGGTTGGCGATGTGGTGGCGTTTTTGTGCTCGAAGAAGGCCAGCTATATCACAGGCGAGACGATCTATATCGATGGTGGTCGGATGGGGCTGAACTATACCTGCTAGGGGTCAGTAGGGCAGGCCGACGTAGTTCTCGGCCATCGCCTTTTGGGCGGCCGTGTTGGAGCGTAGAAACTCCAGCTCGGCCACCTGCATCTTGATGTCAAACGGGCTTTGGTCGGGATAGCGATGCATCAGCGACGAGAACCACCAGCTGAAGCGTTCGGCCTTCCAGACACGCGACAGAGCCTGGGCGGAATAACCCTCGACCGCATCGGCGTGGCCTGTGTCGTAATACTGGTGCAGCGCGCGGAACAGATAGTTCACATCTGACGCGGCGGTGTTCAAACCCTTGGCGCCGGTGGGCGGCACGATATGGGCCGCGTCACCACACAGGAACAACCGCCCGAATTGCATCGGCTCGCACACAAAAGAGCGCAGCGGCGCGATGGATTTTTCAATCGACGGCCCGGTCACCAGTTTGGCCGCCTGATCCGCCGGAATGCGGCGTTTCAATTCCTGCCAAAACGCGGCGTCGGTCCAGTCTTCGGGTTTGTCTGACAGCGAACATTGGATGTAATAGCGGCTGAGTTGATCATTGCGCATCGAACACAGTGCAAAACCGCGTTCGGAATTGGCATAGATCAGTTCATGGTTGACCGGGGGCGTTTCAGACAAGATGCCAAGCCAGCCAAAGGGATAGACCTTTTCATATTCGCGCCGCACGTCCAGCGGGATGCTTTGACGGCTGACCCCATGAAACCCGTCGCAACCGGCGATGAAATCACACTCAATCCGATGGGTTTTGCCGTCCCGCTGGAACTGGACCCAAGGGCGGTCGGTTTTCAGATCATGCAGTTCGACATCCGCGACGTTGTATTCGATCTGCCCACCTGCGGCCTCGCGCGCATCGTAGAGATCACGGGTCACCTCGGTCTGGCCATATACCATCACCGCATGATCGGTGTGTTCGGTGAAATCGACGCGGAACATTTCGTCGCCATAGGAAATCAGCGTGCCGTTATGGGTGAACCCTTCGCGGCGCATGCGATCGGCGATGCCGGCTTCTTCCATCAGCGCAAGCATGCCGCGTTCCAACACACCGGCGCGAATGCGGCCCAGCACATAGTCTTTGGTCTTGCGCTCAAGCACGATGCTGTCGATGCCGCGCACGTGCAGCAATTGCGCCAGCAACAAGCCCGACGGCCCTCCGCCGATGATGGCAACCTTTGTTCTCATCCCCGTCCCCCTTGGGCGCAGATTAGGGGGGCAAGGCCAGCGCAGGCAATGGAAAAATCACGCCTGCGCCGGATTGCAGGGGTCAGAGACCTTTGTCCATCAACCCTTTGATCTGGCTTTTCGACGTTCCGGCCACGATGCGGCCCAATTCGTCATCACCGCGCAGCACGATCAGGGTTGAACGGCGCGGGATTTCACGGAACACAGTGACCTCTTCGTTTTTATAGGTGTCCCAGTCGACTTTGACGAAGACCATCGACGCGTCATAGGCGCTGTTTTCGGCCCGCAGCGCGTTGATCACCCGTTCCTGACGTTTGCAGGTGCCACACCAGGTTGCTGAATAGTCAACAAACACGGTCTTGCCCTGCTCCAGTGCAGTGTCGATCACACCGGGCGTGTAGTCGACATAATTGGCCAGCGCGGCAAAAGGTGCGACGCTGAGCGCGGCGGTGGACAGCAAAAAGTGACGGCGGTTCATAGGCAAACTCCCATTGGTCAAAGGGCGACAGACAGATCTTGCAGCCAGATCGGCATCACGTCCAGCGCCCAGGCTTCGATATAGTGGTTCAGTTGGAAAAACAGCATCAATCCGACGGCGATGAAGGTCACCCCGAGGATTGGTTTTGAGCGTTCGGCCAGACCGCGCAGCGATTGCGCGCGGCTGCGGATCGCCTCGCGCGCACCCATGCCCAGCCCGATGATCAGGGTCGAAACACCCAAAGCGAAGGCCACCATGATGACGGTGGCATAGCCCAGACTTTGACCCTGCGATGCCAGCGCGATGGCACCACCCAGGGTCGGGCCAATGCAGGGTGACCAGACCGCGCCCAAAAGCAGGCCGCCCAGAAACTGACCCTGCAGCCCCGAGCCCTGGATCTGGTTCATCTGGGTGTCGGCGCTGGCGGCCACGCCTGCGGTCGCCATTTCAAAGCGGCGGGCAAACATCGGCACCACCAGCACGATACCAAAGACAACCATCATGATCGCGCCGATCTGGGCAAACCGGTCCTGTGTCAGGCCAATCGACGATCCAAACGCGGTGATCAGCACGCCAAACACCACGAAAGACACGCTCATCCCCGCCGCGAGGCTGAGTGGGCCATAGCGGTTGGCGTTCAGGGCCGACACCAGCACGATGGGCAACACCGGCAACACACAAGGGTTTATCAGCGTCAGCAGGCCGGCGAGATAGGCAAAAACGAAATCCATACCTGTGAAATGAAGCCCCGGCGCGTCAAGATCAACACAATTTCTGTGCCGCTTTGTCACGAATGCGTCAGGCGGTGGCGCGAAAAAAGCGCCTTTGGGTTCACCTTTTTGAGGCGCGTTCACTTTAGCCCATCTTTCGAACTGGTTCATGATGGGCTGGAAATTGGACGCATCGACAGGTATCCGGTGCAAGACTGCTTTTGTGGGCGGCTCGCGATGATGTTGGAGCGCGCCCAGATCGACCTTGAAGGGATCTGATAGTTCGCGATGACACTCGACGCGCAAAACACCTCCGACCCGCAGCCAGACTCGCGTTTGCCGGTTTTTGACGCCAACACCTGCGCCGAAGACATGGAAAAAATGCTGGTAAATGCGCAACGCGCGTCGAATTTTCTCAAGGCGATCAGCCATGAGGGACGGTTGATGATCCTGTGCCATTTGGCCTCGGGTGAAAAATCGGTGATGGAGCTGGAGGATCTGCTGTCTGCGCGTCAAGCCGCCGTGTCTCAACAGCTGTCACGGCTGCGTCTAGAAGGTCTGGTCAAGCCGCGGCGCGATGGCAAGGCGATTTACTATAGCTTGACAGATGACCGACCCCGGCAAATCATCGAGGTGGTCTATGACCTGTTCTGCAGGCAAGACTGACCGGGTCGCCGCCCTACCCGGTCAACGAAAAGCCTAAAACACCCGATCACTGGTTTCGCGCCAGCCAGAACTGGAGCCAAGATGCAGTATCACGAAAACGGCTTTCGCGCCGGAGACCCCAATATCGCACCCAAAGCGACGCGCTCCAAAATCCTCGATCATGTTGATGTTCTGATCGTTGGCTGCGGGCCCGCCGGACTGACCCTCGCGGCGCAACTGGCGGCCTTTCCCGATATCACCACGCGCATCTGTGAACGCAAAGCCGGGCCGCTGGAAATGGGGCAAGCGGACGGCATCGCCTGTCGCTCGATGGAGATGTTTCAAGCCTTTGGCTTTGTCGAAAAAGTGCTCAAAGAAGCCTATTGGGTAAACGAGACCACGTTTTGGCGCCCCGAAACGGGTCCAAATGCGGGTCACGGCATCGCCCGCGCCGATCGGATTCAAGATGTGGAAGACGATCTTTCCGAAATGCCTCATGTCATTCTCAGCCAGGCGCGGATCCATGATTTTTTTCTCGAAACCATGGCCAATAGCCCGACCGGACTGACCCCTGACTACAACCACCAGCTGAGCGGTCTGCGCCACGAACCGGGCACAGCCTATCCGATTGTTGCAACTTTTGATCACAACGACACAGGTGAAACGATCCGCGCGCGGTATGTGGTGGGGTGCGACGGCGCGCGCAGTGCTGTGCGCGAGGCCATGGGTCAGCGGCTTGAAGGGCACTCCAATCGCCAGCTTTGGGGTGTGATGGATATTCTTGCGCGCACCGATTTTCCGGATATCCGGTTCAAATGTGCGATTCAGTCGGCCGATCAGGGCAGTCTGATGCTGATCCCGCGCGAGGGCGGGCACATGGTGCGCCTTTACATCGAACTTGACGCATTGGCCGAGGGCGAGCGGGCGGCGGATCGCAACGTCACTTCCGACCAGCTGATCGCTCAGGCCAACCGGATTTTCGCGCCCTACACGCTGGACGTGCAAGAGGTGGTCTGGTGCTCGGCCTATGAAATTGGGCAGCGCGTTTGTGATGCCTTTGACGACGTGCCCGAAGCCAAGCGCAAAACCACCACGCCGCGCATATTTATCGCCGGTGACGCGTGCCACACCCACAGCCCAAAGGCGGGGCAGGGGATGAATGTTTCAATGGCTGATGCGTTCAATCTGGGTTGGAAACTGGCGTCAGTGCTGCGCGGACAGGCTTCGGAACAGCTGTTGCTCAGCTATTCAGACGAGCGGCGCGCCAAGGCCAAGGAGCTGATTGATTTTGACCGTGACATGGCCAATCTGTTCAGCGCCAAACCCAAGACCGACGGCGATGCGGCGACGTTCCAGACCTATTTCAAAACCCACGGGCGCTATACCGCAGGGGTCGCAACCCGCTATGATCCTTCGCTGATCACGTTGGAAAGTGAGCACCAAACCCTTGCACAGGGCCAAATTGTGGGCAAACGCTTTCATTCTGCGCCGGTGATCCGCCTTGGCGATGGCAAGCCGATGCAACTGTCCCAGGCTCTGCGTGCGGACGGGCGTTGGCGGTTGATTGCCTTTGCGCCGCAGCATGACACCGGTGCGCCGGGTGGTGCCATTGCCGGGCTTTGCCACCATCTTGAGCACGCGCCTGGCAGCCCTGTGCGCCGATACACCCCGGTTGATCACGCCGTGGACAGCGTCATTGATGTGCGCGCTGTGTTTCAACAAAGCCACCACAATCTGGACCTGGCCCAGATGCCTGCGTTGCTTACACCAACCGCCGGGCGTCTTGAATTGCGGGACTATGAGAAATTATTTTGCCCCGATTTCAAGTCCGATCGGGATATTTTTGATCTGCGCGGCATCGACAGAGCCAAAGGCGCATTGGTTGTGGTGCGCCCGGATCAGTACATTTCGGCTGTGTTGCGCCTCGATGACATGGACACAGTTGATCGGTTTTTCGCCCGCTTTATGATCGAGCCGCCCCGGCAAAGCGGCGCACGCTCTGCATAGGTCACGTTAACTCTCTCCAAATACTTACCTTTCCTCACGACTCTGGCCGATCTCGGCCTTTCTCCGAGCTTCATGAGGACCTCCGACATGCCTGCACTCGACGATTTTCAAGATTATCGCGCCACCATCAACTCGCCCATCGAACAGGCCGAAACCATCGTACCCAGCGACAGCACAGATTTGACGCGGATCACACGCGCGCTGAACGTTGCCAATTCCGGCTATGTGCACGTGACCACAAAAACCGGTACAGATGTGACCCTGTTCCTCGGCGCAGGGACGATTTTCCCGGTGCGTGTCAGCCGCGTTTGGGCCACAGGCACCACAGCAAGCGGCATCGTTGGCCTGAGCTGATGATCGGAATTGGGTCCAATCTGGCCTCGTCGGCGCTGCACACCATTTCCAATGTGCAAGCGCCGCCGCCGCCGCCCCCGCCGCCGCCTCCCCCCATCCTTGGCATCGCTTATGTTGAGGCCGAGGGGCAATCCAACATCACAGGCTTTAACTCGGTCGATCAATTGCCCGCCGCTGCGCGCAAGGTTTACAGCGATGTGAGCTGGCTGAACGAGCTGAGCAATGCCGGCAATCCGTCTGCTGTCGTCGGGGAAGAGCCCTATGTTTTGGCCGCGCTTGGCGAAACTGTGGGCGCCGTCACCGGGCGTTATGGCGAGCAAACCATGGGGGCTGCGGTCTCTGCCGGGGTTGGTCCCAGCTTTGGTCTGGTCAGCGAATATGACGCCGATACCCTGTGGCAGGATGCGGCGCGGGTGCTGTTGACCAAGGCCAGCACGCCGGGTCAGCACATCGATGAATTTCTACCGCTCAACAGCGCCGATGTGTGGAAAAACAAGGTCTATGCAAGGCGTTTTCTGCGCGACCAGCTGCCTGGGTTAAGCGAAACATTGCATTATCAGTGCAAGCTGTGGTGGCAGGGCGAAGCCAACGCTGTCGCACCGCGCGCTGCATCGGATTTGCAGCACCCCGACATCACGGATTATCGCACCAAGTTCGAGCAGGTCTATCAGTTTGATGTCGACCAAATGGGCCCGCAACCGCCTTGGTTCGTTATCGCGCTGGCCGATATTTCGGACCCCTACACCGATGCGATGAACGCACAATTGCGCGGCCTGTGTCGCTATGTGGTGCAATCAAACGGCGCCATTGTGGATCAGGCCAATGGCGGGCATGACAACCGTTACTTTGTCGACCATAACATCTCCAACGGCGCTGATGTGCATTTGCAGGCGACACAGATGGGCGAAGTCGGCAGTCTGGTTGCAACCGCTTTGCGCAGTTTGCATGGCACGTGGGGTTATGACGTTTCGACCCCAATCAGCACAATAGACCCTGTTTTGATCCAGTTTGAGGCCACAGACGTTGCCGGAACAACCGCAACTTTTGAATTCACAGCCTCAGACAACGGCACGCTATACTTGGCGGCTGTTCCTGCTGGCACGTCCGCGCCAACACGCGGCGAGGTCAAGGCCGGAACAGGGGGCGGTATCGTACTGTCACAGACAATTGTGGTCACGGGTTCGACGGCGCCCGGCTCGCTGCTGAGCACCGAGTTGACCATATTGCCTGCGGGCAGCGATTTTGATGTCTATGCTGTTTTGCGCACGGACGGGCGCGACAGCGACGTGCTGACCCAAACGATCAGCGTGCCAGTTGCGGCGCAACCCTCGTGGGATACCACGTTTGAGCCGAACAACGTCACCTATAGCGAAAACGACCTGCTGGCGACCAACACGGCCAACAGTGCCAAATACGTGCGCGGCACCCCCGTTCTGAGCTCTGGAAAACAGTACTTTGAGATCCAGGAGGTTGGAAACCTGCTGACCATCGGTTTGGGCAGCCCCGCAACGCCGCCCGCAGGCGGATCGACCGGCACTTTCCGGTGTGGCTGGGTTGGCTCTAATCTGCAGTATTCGGGCGGATCCCAATCGATGGGCGGAACTGTGGCCAATGGCGATATCATCCAATTCGCCGTTGATCTTGACGCTCAGGTCATGTGGATGCGTAAAAACGGCAGCGGCAACTGGAACAATCAGGCAACGGCGGATCCGACAACAGGGGCCGGCGGCGTGACCATTTCAGGGCTGGGCAGCGCGATCCTGCCACTTGCTGGCATGGGCAACGGCCATTCCGCCCGCATCGCAACCACGGTGTTTTCCTATTCGGCGCCGTCCGGGTTCTTGCCCTGGGGCAGCTAAAACACACACCGCCGGTCCGCTGTCATGCGGGCCGGTGCTTAGCTCAGGAACGGGTCGAGATGGACCGACAGAGCCTGAGCCGCCCGCGCCCATGACAGATCTTTTGCCCTGAGCCGGCCTTTTTCCACCAATTCTGCTCTGAGTGCTTGATCGATTTGCACCTGAAACATGGCTTTCGACCAAGCTTGGGTGTCCAGCGGATCAAGCAAAATGGCTGCGTTTGCGCAGGTTTCTGGCAATGCGCCCGCCGTGCTGGCGATCACCGGGCATCCCAAAGACATCGCTTCAAGCGCGCCAAGGCCGAACCCTTCGCTCAGCGAAGGCACTGCCAACGCCGTCGCGCCCTCGTACAGCGCCCGCAAGACAGGCTCGCTTATTCGGCCCAAAACCCGGACGTTTGCACGTTTTTTCAGGCCTGAATTGGCAAAAACCCGCGCGTCACCGCCCCCCGCAATCACCAGCGGCACAGCCCCTTTGGGACGCGCTTCAGCCGCGGCGATCAGCCGTTTGAGGTTTTTGTGCGGAGCAAGGCTGCCCAACGCTAAAATGTAAGACTTCGGCTCTAATCCGTGGGTTTTCAGGGCTGTCCCATCGGCTTGGGTCCGTTGCAAATGATCGCCGCCATTTGGCACCACTTGAACTTTGTCGCGCGCCACAATGCCAAGACGGACCAATTCGCGCGCCGAGACGTCAGAAACCGTCAAAACAAGAGCGGCGCGGGACGCAAGGCGCGGCAAAAGGGCCTTGTAATAGCTCCGAAAGGCGCGCCCATAAGACTGGGGCTGGGTGAAAACCTGGGCATCATGGATCATCACAACCTGGCGCCGGGTCATCAATGGGCCCGTGTTGCACAGGCTCAGCAAAACATCACCCTGCCAGCGACGGGGCAAATCGACCTGCTCCCACAACGCGCCCTGGGCGATGCCACCGGATCGTTTGATGCCATTCAGCAGCGGCGTGGGTTTGTCATCGGGGTCGGAAACAGCGGCGTTTGGCGTATAACAGGTGATCCCGGGCGCATTGGGCCGCGCCCCCAAAGCACGCAGAAGTTCGGTTGCGGCTCGGTCAACGCCAGTGCCAGGCCGGGTCAGAAAGCGCGCGTTCACCGCAATGTGTCCGGTCACAACCTGTCGCCTCCACCTGTGCACCCTGCACGATTTAGCCTGTTACACCTTAAGTCCATGTTAACTGCAATTTGTCTAAATGGATCTCGTATCGACAACGGGCATTCAGGAAGGTTCGCATATGGCACCGCGGCTGCAACCGTCGGGCATTGTTAACAACATTCAGGTCTTGCGTGGGATTGCGGCTGTCATGGTTGTGGCACACCATTTGCGCGACACGCTGGTGCCTGACCTGCCGGGCCTTGCGCATATCTTTGTGGGTGCCACCGGTGTTGACGTGTTTTTTGTTATCTCTGGCTTCGTTATCTCGCGCTCCCTGATGGACCCTGACCTGACGCCTTGGACATTCATGCGCCGCAGAACAGTGCGGATTGTGCCGCTGTACTGGCTTTGCCTGGGCGCAATTGCTGCCATGCTGGCAGTTGGCATGCGGCCCCTTGGCATTCAGGACGCTGATGCAAATACACTTAATATGTTGAAATCCTTATTTTTTATTCCATTCTTGCGAGAAGGGGCAGGTGTGACGCCACTTTTGGGTGTGGGTTGGACGTTGAACCTCGAAATGTTCTTTTATCTGCTTTGCGCCATCGCTCTGGCCTTACCGGCGCAATTTCGATTTAGGATTTTAGCCTGTGTTTTGATCACTTTGCCCTGCCTTGGGTGGGCGTTTCAGCCTACCAATGCGCCTGCCATCTTGTTCACACAGCCATTATTGCTCGAGTTTCTGTCTGGCTGTGCGCTTGCTCAGTGGCATTTCAGCCATTCCAACACACGCAGCCGCGCTTTTGACGGATATGTTTTGGTCACGCTTGGAGTGCTCGGCCTTGGCCTGCCCGATCTTTTGGGGTGGACCGCTGACTTCCACACTCTCTCACCGCAAAGATGGTTGTTTTTCGGCGTTCCGGCCTTTGCCCTCGTTGCTGGTGCAGTTTTGTTGGAACGGGCCGAAACCTCGGTTTCGTCGCGAAACTGGCAGCTGTTAGGAGCGGCGAGCTATGCGCTCTATTTGACCCACCCTTTGGTCTTGCAGATTGGAGAACGCGTGTTGCAGCCGTTTGGGCTTCCGGTATTTTTGAACGCTGCCGTTTTGGGGATTGGTTGCATTGGTGCCGGTGTGTTGGTGCACTTGTGGATTGAAAAGCCCGTGACGTCCCATATCCAGCGCAGGCAGTTCGCCAAAGCGCAAGCAACCGTTGCTTAGGGATAGAGCCGTTCCAACCCAGCCGCAATCCAAGCCACGACCCTGCGTTCGGCCCATCCGAGTTTTTCAATTGAAACGGCGCGGGGCGAGATCACAATGTCGCCCGACTGGTATCGGTCAGGGTTTCCCAAAACCGAATGATAGGGTGCCGTTTGCGCCACAGTCATTTCATTTTTCCAAGCGACGGTATCTGCAAGGCTTGGAAGATTGTTGGTCAACGCAGATCGGGGCTGCGACGCAAAGCTATGATAGCTCATTCTTGCGATGGATTTGGATTTCGCCAAGTGGGACGCAGAATGCTCCACCTTGGCCCAGTCGATTGCGGCCGCGAAAATGCTTGGTTTTTTCATCATTTGTCCGGTTGCGGGCTCGAACTTGGGAACGCGCCACGAGGTGACAACGTCGCGTGCTGAGCGTCTAAGATGAAGCAACTCCAGGCTCTGATCGCCGGCTGACAAAATCCACGCGCGCGGTCCGGCTTTGGAACTGTCCAACACCGTGCTTTTGCCGCTGATTTTACGAATCGCGTTAAACAATTGGGTCTGTAGAGTGTTAAACCTTAGAACCTCTGGGTGTTCGGCTACCTTGCGAAGTTGAAAGCGGTGTCGTGCAAGGAAGGAATGACGCACAACTGATCTTTCGAGCTTGGCCAGATCCGCCAAAACAACCGCATCAAAACCCGCACTGCGCAGAACCTTTGTCCAGAAACCGCAATTCGATAGCGATAAACCGCAAGAGCACTTCAAATCTTGCACGGGCAACCGCCAAAGCGCATGCACTTCGCCCACCGCAACACAATCAGGAGACGTGTTGAGCACTCGCTCAAGCACAGTTGAACCGCTGCGCCCGGACCCAATAATGTATAGCACCGACGCCATGGCTGTTCCTTAGGGGTTTTCCAACAAATTTCGAATTTCCAGCATCAGACCTTCCATCATATCATTGGTCAAAGCCTCGCCTTCAAAATGTAGAAGATAGCCATTTTTGTCAGATCCCCGCCTGATCGTGATACCACCAGCGGTCTGCAATGCCTGTTCTTCCAACCAACCTGCCGGGCGTCGGTCGGCTTTGGGACGTCCACCTTTGCTTGAGTCACGCGGTCCTTTCTCTGATTTTTGCAACACAGGCTCGAGCAACGCCCATTCTTCGTTCGCGTCCAATGGCTCGGCACCGCTCAACGCTTCACGCAACGCAGGCTCAATCCCATGGCGCAGGGCCATAGCCAGCCGCAAACCCCGTTTTTCGCTCAAACCCTCAGGATGCACCAACATGTCGCCCAACTCTTCAAAGATCAGCGCAAAGGACCGCACCTTGCTGCGTTTAGATTTGGAAGCCGTTGGGAAAAGCATGTTGACCGCAGTTTCAGTATTCACAAATGCCCCGCTCTGCGCCGAGACAACCGCGATCCGTCCGCGTTCAAACTGGCTTAGTTCCGAGCGGATTTCATTTTCTTCGACCATCGCCGCCACAGCGGCACCAGCAGCAGTGCGCGGTCGGATCAAAGCCTTGATCGTGGCATATTCATCAATCGACGTCAGCTCTTGCAGACCCTGAAACGCAATCAGTCTGCGATACCCCGACAACAGGCCAAACCGTTCGCCTCCAGGGCCGGGCTGATCCAATTCAAACACTTCGATTGGCAAACGCAGGCCAGAGGCAGCGATCGATCGACGCAACTCGCTCAATTCAGCCTCGTCCAGCACCGTGCGATCGCGGATCATTGCATCCGCATGGATATCGCCCAAGGGCAGTTCCTGAATGAGCAAACCCTGTTCAACCGCTGCATCCAACTGAGCGCCTTTAGATTGCAGTTGCGCCTGATCGGCGCGTTGTTGTGCCGACATGACCTCTAGATTGTCAGCCGTTTCAGCAGCCACCTGGGCAATGGGCGCGGCCGCTCTGTCAGGGGTTTCGCGGCGAAACTCTGATTCAATCCGCGCAAGGTCTGCACTTGAGGGCGTTTCCAGACGTCTGCGTTTTACCATGATTTACCCCTTTTCCGTGGCATCTGTGGGCAGGTTAAGATCACGCCACCAGGCGCCAAGAATCAGTTCTTTGACCTCTGCCCAAGTTTGATCGAAAGTTTCGCGCCCCCGCACATAGGTGTCGCGATTGAATTCGCGGTAGTCCGCTTCATAGATGCCATTGACCTGTTCGCCCGCTTGACCAACCATGGCCGTCAGATCCTGGCGGTAAGTGGTCATGAAATCCCCAAAATAGGCTTGGATCACATTGGCCAGGTCGGTTTGCTGAGCCGCATCGAACCGGGTGATTAAGGCCCGCACAGCATCCCATTCAAATCGAATTTCGGGCAAGCCATCGCGGCGGCGGGCGGCGTTTTCACCGTCTTCTACGCTGGCAAACGTCGAATAGAGCATATCAAAAAACCGGCCCGTTGAATCAAATTCGAGGAATGAAGCCCCAAGCGGGACCAAAAGAATGTCCGCAGCCGCAAGCGCATTGATGGTCAAGTACCCAAGCGCGGGCGGCGTATCTATGAGAATGATGTCATAATCGTTAACAATCCGTTCGTTGGTGAGCGCGTTTGAAAGGGCATCCCACAGCGGCCACCGGCGCAATTGCATGCGCCAAACCGGGACCTGAAACTCAGCCCAGTACAGGTTCAGCTGAGCGCCAAGCAGATCGATGTTGGGCCAATGGGTCGGTTGGATCACATCTCGGGCGGACACCGTCAGCGCCTCTTTCAGGGTTTCGTCAAACGTCAGCGGATCCTGATTGGCCGATGCCCGCACCAAATTTTCGGCCTGCATGGCTTGCGCAAAATCCTTGGCCAACAGGGGAAAGGCCGTTGACCACTCATCAGCGACTTTTCCGCCCATGATCGACGTCATCGAACCCTGACTGTCCAGATCAATCACCAGCACCTTGTAGCCATCAAGTGCTGCGGACATGGCCAAATGTGCCGCTGTGCTGGTCTTGCCCACGCCACCTTTGAAATTGGCCACGGCCAAAATCTTTGCTGGCAAACCTTCAGGACGCCAGGGTTTATAGTCGCGCCCCGCAGCCCCCTCATTGGCAAAATGCAGACGCAATTGCAGGACATCATCAAGCGAGAACCACTTGGAATTGCCTTCACCAGTGCCTTGCGGCAGGGCAGGATTGGCGCGGAGCACTCTGCGAAAATGTGCTGCGTTCACAGGGATCAGGTACTTGCACACCTCCCAGGTCGAAAAACGGCGCAATCTTTTTTGACCATCTGGAGCATAACCGCGCTGTGCCAGATCCTGACGACCCTTGGCGGCAAAGGCGGCGGCTTTTGCGAATCGCGCGGTGTCGATAGGGTCGGCCAGCTTTTCAGCAGCCTTACGGGGATCGATGTTGAAATAAGGAGGAGGAGGCGGTTTGTTGCCCGACATGACGAACCTTATGTGACGTTGCAAAGATTGACGGATGTTTTGCAATCTATCGCACATCAAAGGTCGCAGGTGAAACCCAAAGCCGATTCTGCGGTGTTTTTAACCCTCTTTGATAAAGTTATGACGCATCAAACGTTAAGAGTCTTTAGGATATTTAGAATCTTTAGATCAAAAAACCGGAATATTAACAGAGGGATAGCCTGCTTAGGGCACCCGCATACAGGAGCAAAGGCACCCAAGTACGGGATCAGCAGGACCCAATTGCAGGTGCAAGGGGTCTGATTCGCAGGACCAGAAGGCCCCAGATGCGGGAGCGGCCCAAATAGGCTCTATACAAGAGTCTTTGCCTATGGGCCCGTCCCGTAGATTGGTACCTTTGCCAAGGCCGTTGGCGGGTTCGTCTGCTTCAGGCACCCGTTTGCAGGATGGCTTGGGCGGGTTATAAAGCACCCAAGTTCCCGTTGCGCTAAGGTGCTTTAATCCGCATACTGGGCCAAAACGAGCAGTGATCGATATGGACGAAATTCCCCGCGATAAGCTGACCGGTGCTTTGCGCCGTGGTGCGGTCAAGAAACATGTGGCGGCGATCCACGTTTCGGGCAAGTTGACCCTGCTTCAGCGCAAGCTGTCCAATGTTTTGTTGTTGAACGCCTATGACACGCTGACCAGCCGGACACAGCATCAGATCGACGCGCGCACTCTGTGCCTGATGATTGGGTACAATTCGAATGATTTTGAGACCTTGAAGCAATCCTTGCGCGGGCTCGCGGAAACCGTCGCCGAATGGGACATGCTGGATGCCAGCGGGCGTCAGGAATGGGGCGTGTCGAGCCTGCTGAGCTATGCCAAGTTGAAGGCGGGCGTGTGCGAATATGCCTATTCTCCCGCGCTTGCGGAAAAGTTGCACGACCCCAAAGTGTTCGCGTTGATCAATCTGAACATCCAGCGGCGGTTCACCTCGGGCCATGCCTTGGCGCTTTATGAAAATTGTTATCGTTTTGTGCGCACCGGAAGCACCGGTTGGTGGTCGCTTGATACATTTCGCCGGCTGATGGGGCTGGACGGGTCGGCCTATTACGAGACGTACAAGCATCTCAATGCCAAGGTGATCAAGCCAGCGGTGGCCGAGGTGAACAAAACCTCAAATATCATCATCACGCCCGAGACGCGCAAACAGGGCCGCGTGGTGTGTGATATTCGCTTTAAGATTGCCGAAAATCCGCAACTGGCGATTCTGGATCTCGATGACGGAGCAGGTTTGCGCAAGGGCGCGACTTTTGACCGGCTGCGCGCGCTGGGGGTCAGTGATCGTTTGGCGCGCCAATGGCTGGCCGAACATGGCGAAGATCAGGTGGCGGCCAAGCTGGATTATGTCGGCGGGCGCGCCAATGTGCGCAACAAGGTCGGTTATCTGAGCCGAGCGCTTGAGGCAGGGTTTGGCGTTGAAACCGAGCCTAACCAAGCCATTCTGAGCGGTCGCGCGGATCGTCTGCGCAAGGTTCAGGGGGCCGTTGCTGCGCGCTCACCGACCCAGCGCGATGCGGACAAACGGTTGTTTGCGTCCACCATTCAAAACGACGCGGCGCGTCTGGATTTTGAAAACCACGGCTGGATGTCGGCGCTGAATGCCGAGGCTATTTTTGCCTTTTGGGCGGATATGGCAGGTCTGGATTTCGAGCAGAACGACTGATCTGCGCCGATCTTAACCCTTTGTTCACCAAGCCGGGCGCAAGAATGTCAGTATAACCAAGGCACAGCGCTTGAGCGGGCGGGGGGATAAGTCTATAGCAGAGCGTGTTTTCAATCACCTGCGAGTAGATCTTATGCAGATTACCCCTGTTTTGCTGTGTGGCGGGTCCGGCACCCGGTTGTGGCCGCTTTCGCGCAAAAGTTACCCCAAGCAATTTGTTGATCTCGTGGGCGAGAACACGCTGTTTCAGGCCTCGGCCCAGCGGCTTTCGGGAGGCACGGACGCGTTTGATTTTGCCGCGCCTCTGGTTCTGACGAACTCGGATTTCCGTTTTATTGTGACTGAACAGCTGATGGAGGTGGGCATTGACCCGTCGACCATTCTGATCGAACCCGAAGGGCGCAACACCGCGCCGGCGGTGCTGGCGGCGGCTTTGCATTTGGCAAACAGCGACCCAGAGGCGGTGATGTTGGTCGCGCCCTCTGATCATGTGGTGCCGGATATCGCGGCGTTTCAGTCTTGCGTGGCGGCGGCGTTGCCTGCGGTCAGCGCGGGCCAACTGGTCACCTTTGGCATTCAGCCCGACGCCCCGGAAACCGGCTATGGCTATCTGGAACTGGCCGGCGCTGTCGAGGGCGCAACCGCGCCTGTGGCGCTGACCCGGTTTGTGGAAAAGCCCGATCTTGCCACCGCCAAAGAAATGATCGCCGCGGGCACTTATTTATGGAACGCCGGGATTTTCCTGTTTGCGGCCAAGGATATCATTGCCGCCTTCAAAACCCACGCGCCTGATCTGATCGCTGCCGTACAAGGTGCGGTAGATGCGGCCGAGGCGGATCTTGGGTTCTTGCGTTTGGCGCCCGAGCCTTGGGGACAGGCCGAAGACATCTCGATCGACTATGCGGTGATGGAGCGGGCCGACAACCTGTCAGTCATGCCATTCACCGCGTTCTGGTCTGATCTGGGCGGCTGGGATTCGGTTTGGCGCAACACCCCGCAGGACGAAAACGGCGTGTCTGTTTCGGGTCATGCCACAGTGATTGATTGCAAGGATTCGCTGCTGCGTTCAGAGGCGGACGCGGTTGAAGTCGTGGGCATAGGTCTTGAAAATGTCATGGCGATTGCGATGAACGACGCCGTGCTGGTGGCCAGTATGGACCGTGCGCAGGATGTAAAGCTGGCGGTCAGCGCGCTAAAGAAAAAGGGCGCGTCACAAGCCACGCATTTCCCCAAGGATCACCGTCCGTGGGGCTGGTTTGAAAGCCTGGTGATCGGCAGCCGCTTTCAGGTCAAACGCATCCATGTGCATCCCGGCGCGTCCCTGTCGCTGCAAAGTCACCACCACCGTTCCGAACATTGGATCGTGGTTGAAGGCACGGCGCAGGTCACCATTGATGACGAGGTCAAGCTGGTGACGGAAAACCAGTCGGTCTACATTCCGCTGGGCGCTGTGCACCGCATGACCAACCCCGGCAAGGTCGATATGGTGCTGATCGAAGTGCAAACCGGCAGCTATCTGGGCGAAGATGATATTATCCGTTACGAGGATATTTATTCGCGCGGGCAGGGGGCCAAAGGCTAGGCATGCATGGCTGACCCCCGCATCGCACTGGTTCACGACTGGTTTCCGGGGCTGGCGGGGGGCGAACATGTCACGGCGCAACTGGCGCGTCTGTTTCCGGGCGCTCCGATCCATACCCTGTTTGACTTTCTGAGCGACACGGAACGCGCCTTTGTCACCCGCGACGGTGCGACGCCTTTGCATGTCAGCGGGCTGAACCGGCTGCCCGGCGTGCGGCGGTATTATCGCTATCTTTTGTTGCACTCCGCCCGCGAGATCGAGAAATTCGACATGCGCGGTTTTGACTGTGTGATCAGTTCTTCGGCTGCGTTTTCAAAGGGGGTGATCACTGGCGTCGATCAGCCCCACATCGCCTATGTGCATTCGCCGCCGCGCTATGCTTGGGATTTGGCGCCAGAATATCTGGCCAGCTTGGATGGTCGACTAGGCCCTATCAAGCGGCATTTTGCCCATAAGATGCTGCACAAATTCCGCATGTGGGATCTGCGCACGGTCAATATGGTGGATCACTGGGTGGCCAACTCTGCGTTTATCGCGCGGCGCATCCAAAAGGTCTATCGCCGTGACGCGCGGGTCATCCATCCGCCGGTCGACATGACGCGCTTTCCGTTTATCGCGGCTCCGCGCGAGGGGTATTTTGTCACCGCCTCGCGGTTGGTCCCCTACAAGCAGGTTGATCTGGTGGTTGCCGCGTTTTCCCAGCGTCCGGATTTGCAGCTCAAGGTGATCGGCACTGGGCCAGATGCCGCGCGGATCAAGGCGATGGCCGGCCCTAACATCAGCTTTCTGGGCCGTTTGGACGACGCAGCGATGGCCGAAGTGTTTCAAAAAGCACAGGCCTTTGTGTTCGCGGCGCTCGAGGATTTCGGCATGCTCCCCGTCGAGGCTCAGGCCTGTGGCACGCCGGTCATCGCCTATGGTGCGGGCGGGTCGCTGGAAACGGTGCGCGGCTTTGACGACCCGGCGCCAACCGGCGTGTTTTTTGATGCGCAAACTCCCGAAAGCCTGCTGGGCGCTCTTGATGCATTTTTGGCCGAGGGTGGCGCGATCAAACCGCGCGCCGTGCGCCGCCACGCCGAACGTTTTGGCGTGCCGGTGTTTCAAAAGAAAATGCGCGCGCTAGTGCGCGAGGTAACATGAGCGCACTGCGACGGCTTGTGATCAACGGGCGGTTTCTGACAGGGGGCGCGACGGCGGTGAACACCGTGGCCCATCGGTTGACGCAGGCGCTATTGGACCTTGATCAGAGCCGTTTTTCATTCGAAGTCGCTGTGCCGCGTGGTGTCGAAGGTCCGCAAGACTGGCCGTTGCGCACATTTGGCCGTTTGCGCGGTGTCGCGTGGGAACAATTTGAGCTGCCCCGCTTGGCGCGCCGAGCGTCGGTGCTGGGGTTTTTCAACACGGTTCCTCTGTTGGGTCAGGGCTATGTGACGCTGTTGCACGACGCGCATGTGTTTGACACACCCGAAAGCTATCCGATGCTGGTGCGTCATTGGCGCCGGGTTTTGTCGCGCCGCGCGGGGGCGAAGGGCCGGCAGGTTTTGACCGTGTCCAATCACGCGCGTGATCGTCTGGCCGCCGTGGGAATTGCCCCGGCTGATGTGATTTACAATGGCGCCGATCACTTGAAACATCAGCATCCAGATCCGGACATTTTGGCGCGTTTGGACCTGAACAGACCCTATTTTCTAGCCGTGGGGTCGTCTTTGGCACACAAAAACACCGATCTTTTGCTGCGGGTGTTTGCAACGCACGAATTGAACGAGGTGCCTCTGGTTTTGGCAGGCGGTGCGCGCCCCGATATGTTCAAATCCCCTCCGCCCAATGTGATTTGGCCCGGTTTTGTGACCGATGCAGAGATGGTCGCGCTTTATGGTGGGGCGCGGGGCGTTTTGATGCCGTCACGTGCCGAGGGGTTTGGGCTGCCGCCAGTCGAGGCCATGGGGCAGGGCACGCCGTCGATCGTTGCACCGTGCGGGGCGCTGCCGGAAATCTGTGGACCCGGCGCGTTGTACGTTGCGCCCGATGATGATTTGGGTTGGCAAGCGGCTATCTTGAACCTTCTTGGCAACGACGCTTTGCGGGCGAATTTGGTCAGCAACGGCCGCGTCCATATCGCACGATTCACATGGCAGGCATCAGCACTGGCGGTTCTGGACGCGTTGGGCGCGGGTCACGTCAATCAAATGCATCGCTCAACCCGCGATGCGCCGCGCGACATTGAGCCATAAGGTCGCGCGGCACCTGCAGTTTGGGCGGCTCGGGAACAGGTTGCGCGATGATTTGGCTGTGTGCACCGCTGCGTGTGGGATCGCCGGCGCCGGGTTTTAGGCTGGCGCGAGGGCTGTCATACCGGTTTTGCAGCGCAGGCTCTAAATCGAGCATGGCTTGAACACGGGCCAACGCGCGGTCGGGATCGCATAGCAAAGTTTCGGAGCAGAGCCCGATGCGCCGAACCGGCGAAAATTGACGCCAAAGATCGCCAATCTGTGTCACTCGCGTCAGATAATATTGCGCGGCCTGCGTGTCGTCACAGTATTCGTCACTGTTGAGCGTGCGGAACAGCCGGGTGATGGACGGGATCGCAAAATCAGGCTGGCGCAGCAAAAACACAGCACGGGCGCCAAAGAAGTCCGGCGGCAGATGGCTGTCGTGACGGTTGTGAAGCAGCTTGTCAAAAAGATGCGGCGCGCGAAGAGAATAGGCGCGCCGTTTGGTCTGATTGAGCAGCAATTGGCCCAAATCAGACTGCGACCGGTAGGCAATATGCGCCTCGCCGTAACCCGAGATTTTGGGATGGGAACACAGCACATTCGAAAGAGCCGTCGAGCCGCTGCGCATGTGCGAAATGACAAAAACAGCGCGCTCAAACCGGCACTGCGGGCTGAGCCGCGCGACGGTGGGGCCGAGGACCCGTTTGAGCGCCTTTCGCATCATGGCGCAGCGATGCTCGGTATGGGTGGCACTGTCAAGGCACACGCCTAAGCGTATAGCGAAAGCGCACATGCGCCTGAGGAACCTGCGGGGTCAGCACCAAGGTTAGTTGATCATCACGGGCCAACGTCACAACACGTTTGTGGCTCTGTTGTGCGGAAAGCGGCCAGTGATCCAACATCGTATCATTGTGCAAAAGGTGCATATTTGCGGGATTTTGCGCGTCAGTGACCGCGCTGATTTCGACTTTTTGCGCGGTTGGCGCGCGATATATATGGTGCAATGGCCGACCAAGACGCGCGCCATTTGCGGTGATCCAACTGCCTGATTTCAGATGCCCCAGATACGGGGTCCAAGGCACGCCGGGGCGGTCCTGTCCGGGAAGCATCACCGGGCGTATCGCGCCGTCCATCGTTTCAAGAGACAGTTTAAAACCGGCGTCCGGTGGATCATACCGAAATTGATCAAAGCTGTCGGCGAGCACGGTTTGCGGGTCTAACCGGAGGTTTTGGCCCAAAGTGATCGGGGCGGATGCGCCGAGCACGAGGGGCACCAGTGGGTCAAGCCGGGTCGAGCTGCCGTAAAGAACTGTAATCGAGGCGTCAATGTGGGTGATCGCACGCGCAGCCCCCCACAACATGACCACGCGGCCACCGTCAAATGCGCAACCATAGGTAAACGGGTCGGGCGACAAAGGGGTGGTTGCCTTGCCAACAAACTGGCTCTGAATCAGCTCAAAAGCCTGCCGTGCAGGTAAGACGCGCCCGTTCCGGGTGATTAACGCGGCGTAGCCATCGCCGCGTGTCGCCAATGGGTACCATGATGCGCGGGCTACATTGGCAAGCGACATTTGACAGTAATACCGCAGCATGAAACCGGGCGCAGCGGTGCTGTTTTTGTGGCCGAATTCGCTGATATCCAATGGCATATCGACCAAAGCGGGGTGGCGGCGCAAAACGGCGATCTGGCGCAAAAATTGCTCGGGCTTGGTGGTATAAGGATGCAGCGCGATCTGATCAATTTGCTCGACGCCGCCCTGATCCGCCAGATGCCAAAGATAGCCGGCAGATACAGAATGTGCGGCACCGCCAACAAGGTTCAGGTGCGGATGCGCCGGGCGCACGACGTCTGCAACGGCGGCAAGGTGGCGGGCGTGCAATGCCGCCCGTGCCTTTGGCGGCAGGTGGCGGGCCGGTCCCTTGACGAACGTTTGGCCATTGAATTCATTTCCTATTTCGAGCGCCACCAGGTTTGGATACGCATCCGCAACAGCACGGGCGAAGGTGGCAAACGCTTCGATACCAGTGTCGCTTTGTACTGTTGCGCCATTGGTCAGACCGGGGTGCATTGGGATCAACGTCAGGCTCAGCTGCCGGTTCAACGCCTTTGGGTAGGCAACGCGTGGATCATGCCATTGGGATTGGCCCGGGGTCGGCTGAGCCAAGCGCCACACCAAAGTATCGCGCAAGGCTGGAACCGTTTCTGCCAACCGAAGCAAACGCGGTTGCGCGGCATTGCCAAACCCACTGGCCGCACCCAACGGCGGTGCGGTTTGAGAATATCCAGGCGTGGCCAAAGTGACCAAAAGTAACAGGCGCACCAGCATTGCGGGCTCCGGTGGGTTGGGGCTTGACGTTGGTGACCAGTCATAGCGACAATTGCGCGCAAAAGGGTAAACGCGTGATGTTTTTTCAACCGGAGGCATAATGAACGTCGCATTGATCATTTGCACCGTTGGGCGTGCGTCGATTTTGGCACAAATGTTGCCCTATTTGGCAAAACAGAGCCGCATGCCAGACCAGTTGGTGATTGTCGCAACCAGCGCAGAGGACGTGCCCGACCTGGCGTTAGCGCCCGAAACCGAGGTTTTGTTGGCGCCCAAAGGATTACCAATTCAGCGTAATGTCGGGCTGGATCGGGTTTTGATTGACGCGGACATCGTGGTGTTTATCGACGATGACTACGTGCCCCAACGCCATATGATCGCCAATATCATCACAGCATTCAAGCGCTGGCCGGACGTGGCAGGCATGACCGGGCATCTTTTGGCCGACGGGATCAATACAGCGGGGCTGAGCATTGCCGAAGCTGGCGACATTTTACAGACCTATGACAACCAACCGATACCAGAGCCTGAGATCATCAAATCCGGGCTGGTGGGACTGTATGGTTGCAACATGGCTTTTCGCGCCGATGCGATTGCGAGTTGCCGGTTTGACGAAGCGCTGCCGCTTTACGGCTGGCAGGAAGATGTGGATTTCGCGGCCCGTTTGAAGGGCAATCTGGTGCGCACCAATGCGTTTTGTGGCGTGCATTGCGGGGTCAAGACAGGGCGTGAAACCGGAGGGCGCAGGCTGGGATATTCGCAGGTGTCCAATGTCATCTATTTGATCAAAAAAGGCTCTGTTCCGGCGGGTTTCGGCCTGCGTTTGATCCTGCGCAATATGACGGCGAACCTGGCGCACGCGCCGATCCCCGAGCCTTGGATTGATCGCAGGGCACGCGTGCGAGGCAATTGGCTGGCGGTCTGGGACGTGCTGTGCGGACGGATTACGCCGGAGCGGATTTTGGATCTTTAGCCTAGGTTTTGAAGACTGACAGGTGAAACACGCCCGCGCGGGCACCGGCGAACAAAGTCAACGCGCCCAAAACCAACGCGCAGATCAGTCCCAACATCAGGCTGAGCGGACTGACAGACAGAGCCTGCGACAAGATCCGCCACATCAGTTGTGCAGTCAGCGCGTAGCAAGCGACCAAACCCAGCGCGATGGCACCGGCGCGCAGGGCGGGGCGGATGTGAATGCGCCCTTGCCAGGCGATCAAACCAAAGGCGGCGCAAGAGGCGCACAGTGCAACAACTGCTTGAGCGCGGGCCAAAACTGCCAGCCCATACCCGGAGGCGGCGAAAATCGCGGCAACTGCGATACTGGTCCACAGCAGACTGTGCCAAAGCGCAATACGGGTGCGGGCGCGCGCGGCAAAAACAGGCTCGATAAAGGCGGTTCCGGCGGAAAACAAGGCCCGCAATGCCAAAGCATAAAGCGCGCCGAGCGCGGCGACATAGCTGGGTTGAAACAGCGTTTGGATGATGTCGCTGGCAAAGATGAACAGGGTCGCGGTCACTCCGCCCATCAACAGTACCATCATCGCGAAATATCGCGCCAGCACTGTGTCAAAAGACTGATCGGTGCGCGCGGTTTGACCAAACGCCGCCAAGGCGAAACTGCGCAAGGGCTGGCCGACAATATCAATCGCACCGATGGCCAGACGGTTGGCGAAACGGTACAGCCCGGATTCGGCGGTGGAAAAGTAGAAGGCCAGCAGCAGGTCGGTGCCAAAATTCGAACAAAACGTCAAAATTCGAGTGCCATAGAGCCCAAGGGCATAGCCAAATGCCGAACGTGCCAGCATCGTGTCAAACTGCGCGCGGGGCCGATCGTGGGTGAGCGCGGCAAGCAGGCCAACCCCAAGCGCGATGCGGATAAAACGGTACAAAACCAGCGCATAAAGCGATTGCCAGATCACCAGAACCACAGCGCCAGCCGCGAGGGCCGCAAGGTTTTGCACCAGCATGATCGCGAAATGGCGTTGCATCAGCGTGCGGCGCATCAACACCGCCGCGCCCCAGGCCATAACCGACGCAAAGGGTTGCAGCAGAGCAAACAAACGCAACACAGGCTCTAGTTGTGGCGCGTCAAACAGGCGAGCCACGGCACCGGCGGACGCAAACAGCGCCGCTCCGCCCACCACGCCAACGCCCAGCATCAGCCAGAACATCGTAGACAGAACCGCATCGTCGTCTTGATCGGACGTGACAATGAAGTGGAAAAAGCCGGCATAGGTGAAGGCCAGAATCAGCTCAACAAACACAATTGCCAGCGTGTAGACACCGTATTCGGACGGGGTCAGAAACCCGGCAGCCAGAATCGTGATGACGAATCCCGCCAGTTGCTGCGAGGACGGCCCCAGCAGCGACACCAAAGCAGTCAGCCCGGTCTGTTTCATAAGCAGCCCGTCCAAGGCCAAGTCAAGAACGCCATATCTGAGGTGCATTTCGCCCCTTTGCGCGCAGGTCAAGGGATAAGTGCGCGACGTCGCGATGAGTTTGCATTAAACTTGTGGTTGTGTGTGCTGACAGGAGCCGAGATGGAATTTGTGACGACCTCTGTGCTGGCGGCGGCCCTGTGTCTTGGGCTTGCGGTGTTGAGGCCTTATCGCGGGCTGTGGGTCTTTATGATCACCTTGCCTTTGGGCGCGGTTGCGGCGGTGAACCTTCCGCGTTTTGGCGGCACCTCGATTCTGATCACGGATGTTGCTGTGGTGGTGCTGGTGTTGGCGATGTTGCTGCGCCGAGACGGTCCGGGCGAAGCAGCGGGTACTTTGCGCCCGTTTCAACCCGGGTTTTGGCTGCTGGGAGTGGTTGTCATCACTGTGCTGTCGGGGCTATTTTTCCCGCGCTTGTTTTTGGGCCAGACCGATGTGTTTGTGATTGCGCGCACCGAGGGCGTGCTGGGCATCGTATCGCGCCCCTTGGCGCCGACCTATGGCAATATCTCGCAGGCGTTGCGGCAGGTGCTGTCGGCTTTGGCGTTTGTCGCGCTGGCGACGCTTTTTCGGCGGGTGCCAGATCCGCGCCCGGTGGTGGTGGCGATGGCGGCGGCAACCGCGCTGACGTTGGTTTTGGCTCTGCTGGATCTGGGCAGCCACGCGTTGGGCTGGCCGGATGCGCTCGATTGGTTGCGCAGTGCCAACTACCAGATTTTGGACCGTCAGGTTGTGCTGGGCCTCAAACGGTTGGTCGCCGGATACCCTGAGCCTGCCGCGTTGGGATATTACGCGCTGGGGCTGTTTGGGTTCTGGCTGCGTATGGCGATTGGCGGGCAACCCTGGGCGCTGGTGGCGACGCTGGCCTTGGGAGCTTTGGTGCTGCGCACAACCTCAAGCGCGGCCTATCTGGCGCTGGCGATGTTCTTGCTGCTGGTGCTGTTTTGGCAATTTCGGTCGCTGCGCCCGGCCGCGATGCATCCTGTGCAGGTTGGCGTGTTGAGTGGGTTGGGCGCCCTGATCCCGCTGGTCACGCTTGGCTTGGTGATGGCTTATGGTTTGGTGCCCGGCGTCGCCAGTTACTTTGACACGGTGTTGTTTGGAAAGCTGACCTCGCAATCGGGGGTCGAGCGGATGGCGTGGAATCGTCAAGCATTTGTTAACCTTGTTGACACAAGACTGGTGGGCGCTGGCATTGGAGCGGTGCGGGGGTCGGGTTGGCTTGGCGTGACGCTGGCCAGCATCGGCGTGCTTGGCACCGCACTTTATC
Source organism: Sedimentitalea sp. (assembly GCA_045105075.1). GTDB lineage: Bacteria > Pseudomonadota > Alphaproteobacteria > Rhodobacterales > Rhodobacteraceae > JBGCDD01. Next base: position 32,940 of record JBGCDD010000060.1, read on the forward strand.
TTGGGTTTCTGGCCTCGGTGCTGCGCGGGCAGAAACGGGCCGAAAGGGACCCAAATCTGGTGGTGTCGGCGTTGAAATACGGCTGCGTGGCAGTGTTCCTTCAGGCGCTGTTGTCGCGCAGTGTGCCAAATCTGGACACTGCTTTCTTTGCGATGGCGGGTCTGTCTGTGGGTCTTGGGCGTGGCATGATGCTGCGCGAGCGGCCCGGTTAAAGCGGGTGCAACCTTCGCCATGTGCGTTTGGTCACACCCGATCTTGTGCAAGGAGAGGGTCCTGTGATCACGTTCAAATCGCGTCGCGGCGAGCTTCCTGCGGCACAGTTCAAAATGCCGCGCCGTGCTTTGGTCACCGACCGCATTGATCTGCGCGAACTGGCACTGGCGCTGATGCGGCGGCGCTGGACGCTGGGTGGCGCGACGGTGCTGATGGCGGCGTTGTTTTACATCATCAGCGTACAGATCACCCCGACGTTTTCCGCCCGCGCCACGGTGATGTTGGACCCGCGCGAACAGCAGGTCTCCGGGGTCGAACCCGGTGCTGATGTGCGCCTGAACACGCCGTTGATGGACAGCGAAGTGGCGGTGATCCAATCCAACCAGCTGCTGTGGGCGACAATCCAGTCAGTCGGACTTGACCGGGTCGAGGCGGTGATGCGCGCCGAACACGCCCCGTCGGCTATGGCGCGACTGATCAATGCGGGCGAAACGGTGGCGCGCACTGTGCTGCGGCGCCCGGCCCAAACCCAGGCGAGCCCGGAAACCCGGCTGCACAGGGTGACGGCGGCGGTGCGGCGTGCCTTGGTGGTGCGCCGGGTGGGTCAATCCTATGTCATTGAAATCATGGCCCGCACTCAGGATGCCGCCCTGTCCCAGGCGTTGGCCAATACGCTGGCGCAGGCCTATATTCACCGCCAAATGGACCGGCGCCGCGATATGGCGCAGCGGTCAACCAAATGGCTGTCCGATCAAGTGGGCAGCCAGAAAACCATGCTGTCACAGGCGGAATCTCAGGTCGAGTCGTTCAAGGCGCGCCAGATTGTCGGCGATGGCATGTCCAGCGAAGTGATGGCGCAACAAATGGTCGAGCTGAACGACCGGTTGGCGCAGGTGCAGGCCGATGTCGGCACGGCCGAGGCGCGGGTTGACCAGATTGATGTGGTGCGATCCCAGCAGGGCGAGCAGGCGGTGGCCGATCTGCTGAGTTCGCCGATGATGCAGTCTTTGCGCGACCGTCATGCCATTTTGGCACAACAAGATGCGGTTTTGGCAGCAACGCTGGGCTCTAATCACCCGCTGCGTCGCGAGCTGGCTCTGGCGCGCGGCGAAGTGTCCGCGACCCTTGCGCGCCAGGTGGATGCGGCGGTTCTGGGCTATCGCAACGACCTGCAAATGCTCAAGATCCGCGAAGGGTCGCTGATGTACCGGGTGCAGGGGCTGGAAACGCGGCTGTCGGACATGTCGCGCGGTTTGCTGGAATTGCGCCAGCTTGAGCGTGAGGCGGACGCCCTGCGCATCACCTATGAAAACTGGCTGGGGCGGTTGGCGGAAACCCGTGCCCAGGTCGAGCTGCAACAGGCAGAGGCCGTGCTGTTGAACAGCGCCGATTTGCCCGCAGTTCCATTTGCGCCGCGCCCCAAGCTGATGACGGGATTTGGCGCGGTATTGGGTCTGATTTTGGGTCTTTGTCTGGCCGTCACAATTGAAACCACAAGCCGGGGGTTTGTGCGGGCCGCGCAGATCGAGGAAAGCACCGGTTTGCCGGTTCTGGTGTCCTTGCCCAAGGGCGGTGGTGCCACGCCCGAGGCCACGCTTGATCAGGTTCTGGCGGCGCCGAATGCGATCTATCCCGAGCGTTTGCGGCAGTTGCGCGAAACACTTTTGCTGACCAAAACGCCCGGCCAGCCGCGCAGTTATTTGATGTCGTCCTCAGTGCCGGGCGAGGGCAAAACCACGACAGCACTGGCGCTGGCGCGGATGTTTGCGCTGTCTGGGCGTTCGACCCTGCTGGTTGATCTGGACACGCGGCGCTCTGAAATGTCGCGCATCGCCGAGCGCGATATGGACTGCGACCTGATTGATTACCTGAACGGTGATGTGGAGCTTGAAGCGGCGGTGCAACGCTCGGACCGGCTGGGCTTTGATCTGCTGTGCAGTCGGGCGCAGCGCGGCACGATGGCCGATGATTTGCAGCGCTCGGACCTCAAAGGTGTTCTCGACACGCTCAAGCAAAGCTACGAAATCGTGGTGATTGACGCGCCGCCCTTGTTGGCTGTGTCGGATGCGCTGTTGTTGGCCAGTGTCGTGGACAGTCTGCTGTTTGTCGTGCGCGCGCGCAGCACACCGAAAAAGGCGGTCGAGGCCGCTTTGGCGCATTTGGCCGGTGTTGGAGTGACGCCGCAGGGCATGGTGTTTAATGCTGTGGCGTCGGATCAGGCGTCGGCAGAATATGTAAAGGGATACTCCTATGGTCTGGCCGCTTAAGCACGCTGTTCTTGGACTGGCTTTGGCCACCGCCGCATCGGGCGAGCCTTATCAGCTGACCATCGGTGATACGGTGTCGGCCAGTCTGCCTGGCGCCGAACTGCCGCGCCTTGCCACGGTGGATCTGGACGGTGTGCTGCGGTTCCCGGGTCTTGCGCAAAGCGCAGTTCTGGGCCTTAGCGTGAATGAGGCCGAACAGTTGCTGGAAACCCATCTGGCGGATGGCGGGCTGTATGTCGACCCGGATGTGACGCTGTCGATTGCGCAATATGCGCCGATTGTTGTGGCCGGTGATGTGCGCGCGCCCGGATCGTTCGCCTATTTGCCCCAACTCACGGTTGAGTTGGCCCTGTCGTTGGCCGGTGGTACCGCCGAAGGTGGGCTGGGCGCAGATGAATTGGCGATCCAGCGCGCGGAAACCGAGGGTCAGCTGAAGCTTGTTGCGGATGAAATCGTGTTCTGGACGTTTCGCATTGCGCGGCTGCGGGCAGAACTGGCCGGCCAAAGCAGCCTGTCTGCACCTATGGACGGTGCGCAGGGGCAGGATTTACTGGCGCTCGAGCGCGAAAGCCTGCGCGCGCACCTGTCCCGGCGCAATGAGCTGAGCACGCTGTGGTTGGCGCAGATGGAAGAGCTGAACCGGCAGATCACATTGTTGAACAAGCGGCTCAAGATCCAAAGCGCTGTGATCGCGACCCGTCAGGACGAGCTGGTCAATGCCCGCAGTCTGAGCGAGCGCGGCTTGCAGCGTGGCTCGGTGCTGAGCGCGGCCGAACGCTCCGAAGCCGAGGCCCGCGCGCGGGTTCTTGAGATCGAAACCCAGTTGTCCCAGGCACAAAGCGAACGCAGCAGCGTGGCGCGGGCGCGGGCCAATTTTCTGTCCCAACACAAGCTGGAAACGCTGGATGGGCTGCAGCAAGCCGCGCAAAGCCTTGATGTGGCACAGCAGCGCCAAAGCAATCTCCAGCGCAAGTCCGAGTTGGTTTGGGGCTCTGAAACGGTGTCGCTGGGCGCCGTCGTTCAGCTGATGCGTCGCACCAAAACCGGCATGATCACCTTGCCTGCAAATGCCAGCACACCGGTCTTGCCAGGTGATGCTTTGATCCTGCGCGCGCCCCAAGCGCTGAACTAGTTTCAGAACTCCCTGCTCTAACATAGAGCGGTGATATGAGTGATCCTATCTGGCAGACGGCAGATCAGATGGCGTGTTTAGGCGCCCGCATCCCATCCCGCAAAGTGGCTGTTCTGCACGACCGGTCCCGTTGCAAACTGCGCTACAAATTCGAATTCATGTCTGGTGGGCTCAAGGACTGGCAATGCATCGCAGCCCATTGTGACGCCTTTCAGCGATGCATTACATCGCCTGCCGTCAGTGGAGGCCCAGAATTATTCCTGTCAGCCATCGCTTTCGTCGCGACCATACTGTTTTGGGGACGAGGCATAGGCCGGGTGATTCGCAAAACCATCCTCTAACGCACTCATTCTTAATCTTTTTTTAACCATGATCGCCAGTTTTGCTGCCGCCATAAATGTTAAACGCAATTTTTTTTTAGCCGTTTTTGGCGAGGGAAAAGTTAGGAGACTTGAACAAGGTGTGAATTGGCGTCTTCAAAGCTGAATCTCACTTTGAGGGCAATTTTTGGTTTTCCAGAAATTCCGTTTGAAATCGGCCAGGATGGGTCTTGTGCAGAATTAACCCGGTTTAAGAAAGTCGGGCTTGTGCGCCGGGTTTGGTGACAGAGTTTAACACCAGCACACTAGTAAAAATTAACGCAGCACAAGCCCCCCCAGACTTTAACAATTGCTTGATTGGCAGGCGCATTTTTTCTGCCATAGTCAGCTTATTCAAGTTGGAAACCAAATGGTTAACCGTAACGCAGATGCTCCAAAGTCTGTGATCGGAAGAGCTGTGTCAGGAGTTTTTCGAGATGATACACGTCGATTGGAGAATGTTTGCAAACAGCCGTGCAGTGACGGCGATGGACGGCATGGCCACGCAGATGCCTTGGCCGAAACTTTACCGCGCCAGGATGAAACGGATTCTCGACATCACCCTTGCTCTGGCGTTGTTGCCGTTGCTTGGGCCGGTGATTGCGGTTTTGTGGCTGTTGGTGCGCCGTGACGGTGGGTCGGGGCTGTTTTTGCACCGGCGCGTTGGCAAAGATGGTCAGACCTTTGACTGCTTGAAACTGCGCACGATGGTGCCAAATGCAAAAGCCGCGCTGGCGATCCATCTGGCTTGCGACGCGCAGGCGCAGCGGGAATGGGCGCGCGCGCAAAAGCTGTCGGATGATCCGCGTGTGACCCGGCTTGGCCGGGTGTTGCGCCGCACCAGTCTTGATGAATTGCCGCAGATTTTTAATGTGCTGCGCGGCGATATGAGCTTTGTCGGCCCACGCCCCGTCACCTCAGAGGAATTGATGCGCTATGGTGGCTGTGTGGGGTCCTACCTGGCTATCCGCCCCGGCATCACCGGACTGTGGCAAGTGTCCGGGCGCAGCGGCGTCGGCTATGCCGAGCGTGTCTCGCTTGATTTCCAATACGAACAATCTGTGTCGCTGTTTCAGGATTTGCGTATTCTGGCGCGCACCACTTCGGTGGTCTTGGGCGGCACCGGGGTCTGAGATCAAGGCTGAAACAGCGGAAAACTGACCCCAAGCGCCCAGGCCAGTACCAAACCCAGAGCCAGCCCGGCCCCAAGTGGTGCGTTGTGATGGGCCGTGGCCCGGCCCATTGAACCAAAAACCAGATAAAACAGCACCAGCACCGGCGCGATCATGATCAGAAAGAACAGCGCCTGAAAATCCAGTGCGACCGCGATCCCGAGAGAGGCAAGAAAGCTGAGCCGCAAAACCAGCCGCGCGGGCCAGGAGGCGCGATGGGTCAGATGCGCGTCAGCCGCCATGTAAGGCAGCGCGCCCAGACATAGGATTGCGATGATCCAAAGCCGCTCGGGCGTGGGCCAGAAGTTGGCGCCATACCGGTTGAGCGCAATGCCAAACAGCGCCGACCAGACCAGCAGCAAAGCGACCATTGGCCAGGACACCGCAGGGCTCAGCAGACGCCAATGATAAAGCAAAGCGAGCTGCAAAACACCGAAGATTAGCAGATGCAGCCCAAGGTAATCCGCAACCAGAACTGGCAAGAAACCCGGGTTCAAGGGCACCGCAATCAAGGGCGCAATCACCGCAGGCGCCAGACAAATCAACAGTCTTTTGCGCCAACTCAGCTCCGGCCCTGTGGTGTCCGAGATGGCGGCACCCGCAGCCGGCACCCGGCGCGCAAGCGTTGGAAACAGCAAAACCAGACCAGAAAGCAGGCCCATCAGACCCCAACCCGTGGGCAAGATCACAACATCTGAATGGCGCTGAAAGGCGCGATCAAGCCAAATCAACGCCTCGCTGCGGGCCGTGCGGCTGTGCAAGACGGCGACATGTTCGCTGAACGGGGCTGCAATTGCCCGGCGGGTGACATCATCACGCGAGACGGTTGTGCCTTCGGTCGCATCCGGCGAGACCATTTGCGCCGCGCGCAAACCAAAACCGCGCAGGCCAGGTTCCCACGCGCCGCTGATCAGCAAAAGGTTTTGGGGCGTCTGTGCGGTGATGGCCTGGGAAAACGCCGACACGAGCACCATTGGCCCGATATCTGACCGCCCTTGTGCCGCGCGCACCAGAATGTCGGTGGCCATGGAGTGCCCCAACAGCGCAACCGGTTTGCCCGGCGGAGCAACTGCATCCAGGACCTGTTGGGTTTGGCGCACCAGCAGTTTGGTGGTGCCGTCAATGCTGTTTACATCGCCTGACATCGGTGCCGGGTGACGGCCGTGGCCCAGGAAATCAAAGGCGAACACGTCATATCCGGCGCGCGCAAGCGGCAAGGCGAACCCTTGCATCATCTGTTGTGAGCCGGCAAACCCGTGGGCAATCACCACTGTTGGACCATCAACCTCGGTCAGCGCATAGCGGGTCACGGGGGTGTTGGCGATGGTATCTGATGTGATCTGGATGCGCCATCGGGCGTGTTCCAGCACCACCAGAGACAGCAAGATCAGAGCGTATGCGAGGGCAGGTTTCATAGGGCCTTCGGATTGGTTCGGCAGATCGCGATTTTTACCTGGCTTGGCGGATCACGGCAATCTTATTCCATTTGTGGTGCGCAGGTTTTCGACAGGGACCGGGCTGTGTGCATTTTGATGTCTGGGCGGGGGGCTGTCTGCCCCCCACACCCCCCGAGAGTTTATTTTGAAAGATGAAGAGAGATGGCATGATCGAGAAAGCAAGTTTCTGTAACGCTTGCTTTGACTTTTGTGTTGGTGTGGGCAAGCGCACAATTTTGCACCCGATTGTCGAGTTGGTTTGCGATTTGCTCCCGTTGGTCTTGTGCATAGCGAAAAAGCGGGCGGCGCATCGGTTCAAGCTTTTTGCGTCTCCGTGTCGGCAATGTTGCGTGGGAATGCGGCTTGCTCATCAACGCTGTTTCTGCACTGTGTTGCGGGGTTCGGTTGGCATCTTTGGGGCTGAAAGTGGTGACGTGATGGCGGCACCGTTGACAAGTTGGGTGAAAACTATGTTTTTAAAACAAACGCTTGCGTATCAAGTGCGTACAGAAATTACAAATAATTACAAATATTATTGACAGCTTACAGATATTGACAACATAGTTGCGCCAATCTGATGGGCGCGTTGAAGATGGCTGTGCCCGAGATCCTAGGGAGAGAGATATGACCGTTTATAAATCGTTCAGGAATATTGCGTTTGGCGCAGTGTCGGCATTTGCCGTGGCCGCCACAGGCGTTCAAGCGCAGGACATCACCCTGCGCGGGGCCAGCATGTTTGACGAAGAGCACGCGTTCACCCGCACCATGCGCAAATTCGAAGAGCTGGTGAATGCCAATTACGCTGATGGGGTCACGTTTGATCTGCGTCTGAATGGCGAGTTGGGTGTTGAGAAGGATTATGTCACCTTCCTGCAGCAGGGTGTGGCGATTGACTACACGATTATGGCGCCGTCCAACATGGCGACGTTTGCGCCGTCGATCCCGCTGATGGATATGCCGTTCCTGTTCCGTGATCTGGATCATTGGAACGCCGTTCTGTCGAGCAATGTGTTGGCGCCACTTGAGGCTGAGCTGCTGGAAAAGGCCGACATTCGCGTGATTGGTTACACAGGCGGCGGTGTGCGCAATCTGGTGTCGGCCGCGCCGATCACCAATATTGACGAACTGACCGGTCACAAGATGCGGGTCATGGGCGCGCCAATTCAGGCTCAGATCTTTGCCGCGATCAAGGCGGCGCCGTCCGCGTTTTCCTATAACGAGGTCTATAACGCGATTCAGACCGGTGTGATTGCAGGCTTTGAAAATGAAGCCGCTAGCATTCAGAACCTCAAGTTCTATGAGGTCGCGCCGCATATTTCGCTGACAAATCATACCATTACCGTTCGTCCTATCGTGATGAGCGGCAAGACGTTTCGCAAGCTGCCTGCCGATCTTCAGGCGGCTGTGTTGAAGGCGGGTGCCGAAGCGGGCGCTTATGGGCGTCAGGTTGAGAGCAGTGAAGATGGCGTGAAGCTCAAGGAAATGGCCGATGCTGGCCAGATCGTGATCAGCCCGTTTGAAAACCGCGATGGTTTGCTGAGCATGGTGATCCCGGTGCAGGATGATTACGCCGCTGGGCTGGGCGCGTCTGATCTGCTGAAAGCGATCCGCGAAAAGTAAGCGCTTGCCAGAATGGTGAAACCGCCGGTGCATACCACGCCGGCGGTTCTTTGCATCCGATCGGGGAGGATCTGTTGTGGGCCAAAGTCTTGAGTTCTTTTGCAAAGGCCTGCGGATCTTGCTGGGCGTGCTGGTGGCGGCGCTTGCGGTTCCGGTCGGCATGCAGGTGATTGCGCGTTATACCGGGGTGATCCCGGTGTATCTTTGGACCGAAGAGCTGGCGACATTTCTGTTTGTGTGGCTGGTAATGATCGGCTCGATGGTGGCGGTGTGGGACCAGACACATTTTGACGTGCGGGTGATGCCCGACGCCAAGCGCCCGTTGCTGAAATTCATTCAAGACGGCTTTGTGCTGGTGATGATTGCCGCCTTTGGCCTGATGTTCGCCTGGTACGGCATCGAATATGTGAAATTTGGCCTGTTGCAGAAATCAACGATGATGCGCGCGAATATGGCGATCACCTTTGTGTCCGTGCCGATTGCCGGCGCTGCTTGGGCGATTTTCGCACTTTACCGCCTGTCCGAGGCGTTCTCGGTGTTTCGCACCTCCCAAAGGAGCCCGTCATGATCGTTTCCACCGGCCTGGCCTGTGCCAT
>JBGCDD010000061.1:0-21508 GCA_045105075.1 Sedimentitalea sp.
GCAACTGTCCAGGCAAACATCAGATCGGCCAGTTCGGCCTCGGTGGGCGCGCGCTCCGTCACCACCCGCAGATCATCGCGCGTGATAAAACCAACGTCCTTGTCCTCCACCAGATAGCCCCCCGACACCTGCCGGAACGCGTGCCCCGGCGTGCGCGCATCGGCCAAAGCGCCGGTGGTCAGCAAGCGCAGGTTCTTTTTGGCCGCAAACACCGCTTTGGCGCCCGCATCGGCTTCGGGTGCAATCACCACCTCGGTCAGAATGCCGGTGATCTGGCGCGCCGTTGCTTCGTCCAAGGGTTGGTTCAACGCGATGATGCCGCCAAAGGCACTGGTGCGGTCACAATCAAAAGCACGGCTATAAGCCTCGGCCAGCGTGGCCCCGCGCGCCACACCGCAAGGGTTTGCATGTTTGATGATCGCCACCGCAGCGCCCTCGGCGGGATCAAACTCGCTGACCAGCTCGAACGCAGCGTCAGTGTCGTTGATGTTGTTGTAAGACAGCGCCTTGCCCTGATGCTGCGTCGCTGTGGCCACCCCGGCGCGCGCGCTGCCATCGGTGTAAAACGCAGCACTCTGATGCGGGTTCTCGCCATAGCGCAACCCCTGCGCCAAGGTCCCGCCCACGGTCACGCGGCGCGGTGTGTTTTGACCCAAAGCCTGCGCCATCCAGCCGGAAACCGCACTGTCATAGGCCGCTGTTCGGGCATAGGCGGTCTGCGCCAGACCCTGACGGAACGCATAGGTGGTCGCGCCGTCATGCGCCTCAAGCTCGGCCAATAGCGGCGCGTAATCTTCGGTATCAACCACAACGCTGACAAAGCCGTGGTTCTTGGCCGCCGCGCGGATCATCGCCGGCCCGCCAATGTCGATGTTTTCCACGCAAGTGTCGTAATCCGCACCCGCCGCCACCGTCGCTTCAAACGGATAAAGGTTCACCACCAGCAGATCGATCGCCCCGATGCCATGCTCTTGCATCGCCGCCACATGGCTTGGATCATCGCGCAACGCCAACAGCCCGCCATGCACGCCCGGATGCAGCGTTTTGACCCGCCCGTCCATCATTTCGGGAAAGCCGGTCACATCGGCCACATCGCGCACATCCAACCCGGCCCCGCGCAAAGCCGCCGCCGACCCTCCGGTGCTGAGCAGTTCAACACCGCGCGCGGCCAGCGCGGTGCCCAGGTCAATCAGCCCGGTTTTGTCGGACACAGAAAGCAAGGCGCGGCGGATCGGGGCAAGGTCGGTCATCAAACAAGGGTCCTTCAGGCGTTAGGGTCTTCGAAATCCAGATCATCGCGGGCAAAGTCACGCACAGCCACGGCTGTTTCCTTGGCCTTGCTCAGAGTCCACCGGATCCGCGTCGCATACTCCATTGCCTTGCCAGAGAGAACGATCTGTTTTGTCGCGCGTGGCTTTAGCCGCCCATTTTCCAGATAAACCGACGGATCCAGCGTCAAAGAACAAGTCCCATCATGACGAAACACCCAGATTTCACCGCTTTTCAGCGCCATGCTGACGGCCGCGCCGCCCAGATCAAGGGCCGCGTCGACGTCAGGATGCAGGTGAAACCGAACATCAAAGGCGATTCCGTTCAAAGCCACCTGGTCCATCGCCTTGTCAAACTGACGCTTGGCCGAATCCTCCATGGCCAAAAGCATGTCCTCGCCCGCCATGCCGCGCCCATCAAAGGCCAGCTCAAGCGTGCGCGCGTGGGTCAGACCGAAATTGGGCACATAGCCGTCATGCCCGCCCTGAAAGCGGATCCCATCGGTCATTTCTGACAGCTCAACCGGCACATGATTGGGTGCCTCGACCAGAAATTCGCGCGCGGTGGCGCGGGCCGGTTCGGTCAGCCGCCCACTGGAATGACCGCCCAGACAGAGTGTCGAATGCGACGGAGTCGCGCGCCCGGCCCGGCGCCAATCTGCTCCGAAACTTGCACCCGAGCCGCAATTCACAATCAGCGGACGCCGCCCCGATGTCAGCTCAAACGCCAAAGTTGACGCGTGCGCATTATAGGAACCAATGCCCGTGGCCGGTCGGCTGGCATCAATGATCACGCTGGTGCGCCGTGATGACAGGCGCGCAAATCCCATCGACAGACCGCGTGCGGCTGCCGGTTTGACCTCGCTGGCGGCCAGCGCATGATCAAGCCGCCCCTCCAGCCCGCGCCCACCGCCATGAAACCGCGCCAGCCCGCCATCGGAGTGGCGCAGCACCCGCAATGTGGGCGCGATGCGCACAATGGCCGACAGATGCGGCTGCGGTACCGTGCGCCCGGCTTCGTGCAGCGCCGCCGCCGCCCAGGTCAGCAACGTGAACACCTCCAGCAGTTCTTCGGGATTGCGCGTGGGCAAGCCACCCTCGGGGCCAATCTGACTGTCACAATCCAGCGCAAGCGCGCGCACCGCCGGATCGGCCAGCCCCTCCATGCCCTCAAGCGACAGACCCGCATAGATCAGACCGGTCAAAGCCTCGAACCGGGCCAGCCCCGGCACTGTGGAATGCCAGCGTTTGGACAAAAACCAGGTCTGGCGCGCCAGCACTTTGAAAAACGCATCACTCTGGGCGCTGTTTTGCCCGCGCAACAGGAAAATCGCGTGGTTGATCCAGCGGATCACCCGCCGCCCGGTCAGATCCGGTGTCCAGCCGGGCCCTTGACCCGAACCATACGCATCAATCCAGCCCCACAGCCATTGCTGCGCCTTGGCCCGCGCCGCCGTATCGCCCACCGCCGCCAAATCATCCAGCCAGGCAAAACCGTGGCGCGATTCGTCAAAGGCAGCCCCGGGCGAGGCGACGTCCCAAAGCCCGGTATCAGGCGATTGAATGAGGTAACCGGCCAGCAACAGATTGCCCGCCATCAGCTGGCGACCGCGCGCAAAACTGCCAATGGTGCGCGGTTCTGGCTGCGACACAAATCCGCGCGCAGGCGATTGGCGCTGGCTGAGCCGCGCGAAAAACTGATCCATAAACCGGCCACGTCGGCCAGCAAAAGTTCCGGGGGTCGTCATCTGCTCTGCCTCTTACGCTCTATGGCGTTTGCGCGCAGCATAGACTGCCTCAACCCACAAGTCACCGCCTTATGCGCGCCTCATCAGCTTTTGCGCAGACACGCAATGTAAAACCCATCCATGCCGCCCAGATCGGCCCAGAAATCCGGGCGCAACCGCAGCCCACCCTCAGAGGTGACCCAATCCGCATGCACGCCGGGGCGCTTTAACGCATGGCGATCAACCTGCATGTCGCCGTGCTGGGCCAGCGCGTCATCAATCTGTACTTCGCCCTCATCAGGCAACAGCGAACAGGTGCAATAAATCAGCCGCCCCCCGGGCTTGAGCAGGCTCCAGGCATGGCCCAGCATCTGACCCTGAAGCTCCATCAGCGCACCAAAACCCGTCCCGTCCTTGGCAAAGGGCAAATCCGGGTGGCGCCGCAAAGTGCCGGTGGCCGAACAGGGCGCGTCCAGCAAAATCGCGTCATACCCTTCGCTGTGCTCAAGCGCATCACCGGTGATCATCCGCGCGCTCAACCCGGTACGCGTCAGGTTTTCGCCCACCCGCCGCATCCGCGCCGCAGAGATATCCAGCGCCGTCACCTCCGCCCCCGCCGCCGCCAGTTGCATGGTTTTGCCACCCGGTGCGGCGCACATATCCAACACCCGCTCGCCCGGCTGCGCATCCAGCACCAGCGCCGGGAACGCAGCCGCCGCATCCTGAACCCACCAATCGCCGGCCTCATATCCCGGCAAGGTGCTGACCTGACCCGGATCGCTCAGCCGCAGCGAGCCATTGGGCAACAACGTGCCCTCCGGCCCCGCCGCGCCCGGTTTTAACGTCAGATCCAACGCGGCACCGGCGAAATGCGCGCGCTCCATCGCCGCCATCGCCGGCCCACCCCAGGCCTGAACCAGCGGATCGCGCAGCCATTTGGGAAGGCGCGGCGGGCGCAAAGCCTCCCAATGGGTCGCCGTGTCCTCGGCCACTTTGCGCAACACCGCGTTGACCAGCCCTTTCAGCGCGCCGTGACGTTTGTGCGCGCCCACGATCTGCACCATCGCGTTGACCACACCGTGCCCCGCCGCCCCTTGCGCCAGCTCAACCGTGCCCAAACGCAACGCATTGCGCACCGACAAGGGCGGATTTTTGCGTAAATGTTTCTGTAAAAGCCGATCCGCGCGTTCCAGCCCGCGCAACGTGTCCAAAGCCAGACGTTGCGCGCGGGCCCGATCGGCCACCTCAAGGCGGTCAAACGCCCCTGCGGCCAGCACCTCTGGCAGCAATTGCCCTTCGCCCAACACCTGATCGAGTACAAAGATCGCGCTGCGCCGCGCGGCCACACCTGTCTGTGCCATTCGTTCACTCGCCCGCCTTGCCCCTTACAGATCGCGGCGTATATCAACACCCGAGCGACAAAGGAACCCAGCATGACCGATGATGCCCCTGACCCGAATCTTCCCCCCGCCGCGCAACGCGCCCTGGCCGAGGCCGCAGAACGGCGCAAAGCCGAGGCCGACAAAGCGCCATTGCCCAAAGAGCTAGGAGGCCGTGATGGCCCGGAACCCGTGCGTTACGGAGATTGGGAGAAAAAAGGTCTGGCCATCGATTTTTAACGCGATGGCCGAAAGATCAGTTGCCGCGCAGCTTGAAATCAGCCGAGTCGCCGCGACCTTTGTCCGAGGTAAAGCGGATGCGCCCGTCTTTCACAGCCACTTCCTGGCAGTTATAGCCCAGATCGTCACCGCCCCAGCTCAGATCGCGACAGAAATACCCATCCCGCCATCTCCAGCTGCCAGTGACCTCCCAGCGCGCGCCTTTGCCTTGGATCCGCCCATTGGGCTTGACCTCCAGCTTGATCAGCGGACGTGTCAGCGTCTTGCCGGAGATAATGCTCTTGAATTCAGACTCGTTGGCGACTTTGGCAAACTCGGCCTGCGCCCCGGACGCAGCACAACAAAACGCCAAAACAACAGCAGCAACTTTCACAGACATCGCGCAGACCTCACAGCAGATTTACCCCAGTATACGCTCTAGCCGCGCAACCGGATCATTTTGAAGGCAACCAAACGTCGCAATTTTGGCAAGGCCCTGCCGATGCGCCGCTAAAGCCCCAAAACATCCAGCATATCATACTGCCCGGGGCCCTTGTCCTGACCCCAAATCGCCGCCTTCAGCGCCCCGCGCGCAAAGACCGAGCGGTCGCTGGCAATATGGCGCAGCACGATGCGCTCGCCAGGCGCGGCAAACAGCACGTCATGCTCGCCCACAATATCACCGCCGCGAATGGCCACAAAGCCGATGTCACCACGTTTGCGCGCCCCCGTGATGCCATCACGCGCCCGATCAGACACATCGCTCAGCGCCACACCGCGCCCCTCGGCAGCCGCCTCGCCCAACATCAACGCGGTCCCCGAGGGCGCATCGACCTTGCGGTTGTGATGGCTCTCGATCACCTCAATGTCGAAATCCTCGTCCAAAGCGGCGGCCACCCGTTTGGTCAATTGCGTCAACAGGTTCACCCCAAGGCTCATGTTGCCCGCGCGCACAATCACCGCGTGGCGGCTGGCCGGTTCCAGCTGCGCAATCTGTGCGTCCGTCATGCCGGTGGTGCCAATCACATGCACCGCACGCGCCTGGGCCGCCAGTTTGGCAAAGCCCAGCGTTGCCTCGGGCGTGGTGAAATCAATCACCGCCTGCGCACGGGCAAAAGCCTCCAAAGGGTCATCGCTGACCTCCACGCCAATCGCAGCGCCCCCCATGGCCACGCCCACATCCTGCCCGACCCAAGCGTGCCCGGCCCGCTCGACCGCGCCCACCAAGGTCACCGCATCACTGGCGCGGATGGTTTCAATCAGCATCTGCCCCATGCGCCCCGACGCGCCCGTCACCACAATTCCCGGCCGATCCGACATGCCCATTCCCCTTTGTTGCTGGCCCGCTCCCTAGCGCGTTGCGCCTCTCTTGGCAAAGCCGCGCGTAACGCTTAGATCAGACATATGGGGAAAAACAAATTTCATGATGGTCCCGGCCCGTCCCAACGCCAACTGCGCGTGGGGGAATTGATCCGGCGCACGCTGTCCGACGTGCTGGCGCGCGGCGACGTGCACGACCCTGAGCTCAACCGCCTGTCGGTGACCGTGGGCGAAGTACGCACCTCGCCGGATCTGCGCATCGCCACCGCCTATGTGCTGCCTTTGGGCGGTCAGGGTCAGGGCGAGGTGCTGAAACTGCTGGCCCGCAACAAAGGCGAGCTGCGCCGCGCGGTGTCCAAAAAGCTGGCGCTGAAATTCGCGCCCGACCTGCGGTTTCAGTTGGATGAAACCTTTGATCAGATGGACGCCACCCGCGCCATGCTGAACCAGGACGCGGTGCGCCGCGACATCGACACATGATCCGCGCGCTGCTGGCCCTGCTGGCAGTGGCCTTCGCGCTGCCCGCGCATGCCGCCGACCCGGCTGTGGAATGTCGCAACGTGGACTATCAAAACACCTCTTATTCGGTCTGCGCCGTCGATATGACCCGCGCCGACATGCGCCTGTTCCTGTTTGACATCAACGGCAACCCGTTTGGCCACTTCAGCGCGATTGATCAGGACCTGGCCGCGCAAAACCGCCGGCTGGTGTTTGGCATGAACGCCGGCATGTACCACGACAACCGCGATCCTGTGGGTCACTACGTCGAAGAGGGCGCCGAGCTGATGCGCGTGGTGCCCAATGCCGGGCCGGGCAATTTCGGCCTGCTGCCCAACGGCATCTTCTGCATCCGCGCCCAGCGCGCAGACGTGTTCGAAACCCTCAGCTTTGTGGCCGCAGCCCCGCGCTGCACCCATGCCACCCAATCCGGACCGATGCTGGTGATTGATGGCAAACTGCACCCGCGCTTTCTGGCCAACAGCACCTCGCGCTATGTGCGCAACGGTGTGGGCACATCGGCTGATGGCAAAACCGCGCTGTTTGTGATCTCGCGCACCGCCGTTAACTTTCACACCTTCGCCAGCCTGTTTCGCGACGCGCTGGGCGTGCCCAATGCGCTTTATTTCGATGGCAACGTGTCGCGCCTGCATGCCCCGCAACTGGGGCGCAGCGATTCCGGACGGCGCATGGGCCCGGTTGTCGGCGTGGTGGTGCCGCTGAACACGCCTTGACCTGCCGGACCCAGCCCCTATAAGCCGCGCTTTCACCGCAGCAGAAAGCACATCATGGCACGCAAGGGACGCGACATTTCCGGCTGGCTGATCATCGACAAACCGGCCGGGCCAACCTCGACCGCCGTGGTCAACAAAGTCCGCTGGGCGCTGAACGCCAAAAAGGCAGGCCACGCCGGCACGCTTGATCCTGACGCGACCGGCGTTCTGGCTGTTGCACTGGGCGAGGCCACCAAAACCGTGCCTTTCGTCACCGACGCGCTCAAAGCCTATACCTTTACGGTGCGCTTCGGGGCGGCCACCAACACAGACGACGCAGAAGGCGAGATCATCGCCACCAGCGACGCGCGCCCCACCGACACCCAGATCACCGACGCGCTTGGCCAATTCATCGGCGATATCCAGCAAGTCCCGCCGCAGTGCTCAGCCGTCAAGGTCGACGGCGAGCGGGCCTATAAACGCGCCCGCAGCGGTGAAGCAATGGAGATCGCCGCCCGCCCGCTCTGGGTCGAGGAACTGCTGCTGACCGACCGCCCCGATGCCGACACCGCCGTGTTTGAAATGACCTGCGGCAAAGGCGGCTACGTGCGCGCCATCGCCCGCGATCTGGGCGCGGCCCTGGGCTGTCATGGCCATGTGCAGGTCTTGCGCCGAATTTGGTCGGGCCCGTTTGACGCCGCCGACGGGCTGAGCATGGAGCGCGTCGAGGAACTGGCCCGCACCCCCGAACTGGACGCGCACCTGTTGCCCGTCGAAACCGGGTTGGTCGATCTGCCCGAATTGCGCGCCACCCCGGAAGGTGCTGCGCGGTTGCGCAACGGCAATCCCGGCATGGTGATCGCGGCCAACACCGAATACGGCGACGAAGCCTGGGCCTCGATCGATGGCAAACCCGTGGCCGTGGGCATCTACAAAGCCGGCGAGCTGCACCCCGCCCGCGTCTTCAACCTGCCCGATCTGTAACACTTGTAACGCGCCTCACTGGCGCGGCATCACCAAAGGGCGATTGTTTCAGGAATTGTTTCAGTTTCCACCACAGCGGTCCCAAGGCCGTGAGCCCCCCTGACATCAACGCCCAAAAACCCGCATCTCTCTCACAAACACAGCAAACCTCAGGGAGAGACGCCGATGACCACAGCCCTCAAAACCGCCACCACCATCCTCACCGCAGGCGCCTTTGCAACGCTGGCTTTTGACGCCTTTGGCCAATCGCTCAGCCCGCTCTTTGGCTATGCCAAACTGGCCCCCGTGGGTCTGGCCGGGGCCACGCTGAAGACCGTGTTTGGCGCCAACCCCGCCGGCGCCGCACACCTGATGCACCTGCTCACAGGCCTTATTGCCTATGCGGTTGGCTATGTGTTCATCGCCCGCCCGATCCAACGCGCCATCCTGCCCAAC
This sequence comes from Sedimentitalea sp., assembly GCA_045105075.1. GTDB lineage: Bacteria > Pseudomonadota > Alphaproteobacteria > Rhodobacterales > Rhodobacteraceae > JBGCDD01. The sequence continues at coordinate 8,544 of JBGCDD010000061.1, forward strand.
CTGCATTGGAGCGTCACCGCGATTGCCTATGGCATCGTGCTCTGGGTCTTTGCGCTCTATGTCGTCGCCCACCTGATCACCGGCAACAAACCGTTCCTGGGCTTCACCGGCATCACCTGGGTCGCGCTGTGGGGTCACATCGTCTATGCGCTGGTCGCCGGCGCCATCATCGAAGCCCGCGGCCTGGTGTTCGACATCCCGCGCCGCACGCCCCGTGCCATCGCTGCGGAATAAACCAAAACCTCACAAACACTTGACCACCTGATTCTGCAACGCTACCCCTTTCACACAGGTTTTTTATCCTTGTGTTTCAAAGACCCACAAGGCCCTCCAATCCGGGGGCCTTGTTCATTTTCAAGAACAGCGGCAAGTGTGACAGACACAGCGCCGCATTGCAGGTTCGGAGACTTAAATGACCCTCAATCTCGACGGCGATCCCTTTACCATTCCCAGCTTTGGCCGCAACCACACCTATGTCGTGGACAACAAAATCGTTCAGGTCGGCTTTCGCGCCGAGTTTTCCGGTTTCAACTATGGCGAGCGGATGTTCTTCACCGTGCTCAGCAAAAACGGAACCGTGCTGACGCCCGCCACAGGGCTGGGCGATGAACTGGATTTCACCAAATACCCCGCAGGTTTTGGCCAAAACGTCTGGCACGTGACTTCGGATGGCAGCGGCGGGCTGGTGTTCCACATGTCCGAATTCGTGCGCGATCCGGCGGCGGGCTACCAGGAATACCGCACCACGGTGCCATTCTCGGGCGGCTCTGTTGGCACCGCAACCGAAGTTGCGCCGGGCTATATGGAGTTCGAACGCTCTGACACCGCCGATTTGTCCAACGGCAACATTGCGCTGTTCTTCCTCGACACAACTTCCAGAACGGCCAAACTGCAAATCCTCAACCCCGATGGCACCATCCGCACCACCATCGATGTTGACGGCACATTTGACCGCTCCGGCGTCTTCGCGCAGGGCACAGACGGGCTCGAAGTGCTGCAGGTCGGCAATCGCATCATGACCCTACACCGCGACCCGTCCGACGACACGCTTTATGGCCAGATTTTTGCGCTCAACGGCACACAGGTGACCCCGGAGTTCCAGATTTCCACCGGCGATCACGGCGACTCCAGCTTTGCTGCGGTCTGGGAAGACGGTGTGGTCGACGCCGATGTACTGGCCGACGGACGCGTCGCCGTGGTCTGGTCTGACAGCAAAACCGGCTCGGACAGCACCGACGTCTGGCTGACCATCCTGAACCCCGATGGCAGCGTGTCTGTGCCCGAAAAGCTGGCCAACGCAGGCGCCACCGAGGGCGAACAATACCACCCCCGCGTGCACGCGCTGGACGATGGCGGTTTTGTCGTGACCTTTGACAAAAACCTTGTGCCCGCCTTTGAAGACCGTGGGTTCCTGCAGGAATTTGACGCCTCCGGCACCGCTGTGGGCCCGCTTTTGTCGCTTGGCGCAGGCATGGCAGGCACCGGAGGCACTGGCTACGGCCACATCTTCGGCGACGGCAGCGGCTTTATGATCGACTGGTTCGGCAATGTGCAGGCGATCGAAAGCGGCGGCGGCACAGGCGGGCCGATCCCCCTGAATGGCACCGCGATGGGCGAAACCCTGAACGGCACCAGCGCTGATGAAATCATCTTTGGGCGCGGCGGCGACGACATCATGCGCGGACGCGGCGGCGAAGACCGTTTGGTGGGCGGCAACGGCGATGACCGCATGTTCGGCGGCGGCGGCGATGACCGCATGCAGGGTGGCAACGGCGATGACCGGATGCTCGGCGGCACTGGCGAAGACATCATGTTCGGACAATCCGGCGCCGATGATATGTTTGGTCAGGGCGGCGATGACGATATGAACGGCGGCAACGGCGCAGACACCCTGCGCGGCGCCGGCGGGCGCGACACATTGGACGGCGGGCGCGGCATGGACGTGCTGATCGGCGGCGCAAATGCCGACCGGTTCGAATTCCGCGCGCTGGGCGGCAAAGACCGGATCGCGGACTTCACCGACAATGTCGACACGCTGGTTCTGGACGATGCGCTGTGGACCGGCACATTGACCAAACAGCAGGTGCTCAACACCTATGCCACGGTCGTCGGCAATGACATCGTCTTTGACTTTGGCGCCCACGAGCTGACCCTGGACGATATCACCAACATCCAGTCGCTGAAAAACGATCTGATCATCATCTAAGGGATCCGGATCTGATCACGCTGGGCGGGGTGCCTTGCCCCGCCCGCTTTTCGCTGGCATCACAGCGGCCATGATCACCCGAACGCACACCAAAGGCGACGCGCCCTCAACGGCCGTCTATTCCGATTGCGAACGCTACCGCTACAGCCTGACCCGCATCTGGGACCCCGCAGGCACCCGCGCGCTGTTTGTCATGTTGAACCCGTCAACCGCCACCGAAGTGCAAAACGACCCCACCGTTGAACGCTGCGAACGCCGCGCGCGCACGCTGGGTTTCGGCGCGTTTCAGGTCACCAACATCTTTGCCTGGCGCGACACCGACCCCCGCGCCATGCGCGCCGCGCCCGAACCCGTGGGCCCGGCCAATGACGCGGCGATCCTCGATGGGGCGCAATGGGCCAATCAGGTGATCGCCGCCTGGGGCACCCACGGCGAACACCTGAACCGCGGGCCACTGGTCGAAAAAATGTTGCGCGACGCCGGGGTCGCGATGTTCCATGTGGGCCTGACCAAGGCCGGCCACCCCCGCCATCCGCTCTATGTCGGCTACGCGGAACAGCCGCGCCCGTGGTAACCTTTGGTTAACCAGTGAAACCGTTAAGCTTTGACCCAAGGGGCGGTTTTGTGGATAGATCCCCCGTGGTGGGTGCGATCTCGGGTGGAGCGGGTAAATGTTATTTTTGGCGGGCCTCTTTGGCCTTGTCGCTGTTGGCGGAATCGCCATGGCGGGCGACTTTTCGTCCGGCACAGCGGCGCACGACAGCGATGAAGACGGGGCCAATGGCGCCGAAAAAACGCAAGAGGATGAAACCGACGGGCTCGACAATCTGGTGTTGTCGGGAAGTGACGATCTTGACGTTTTGTCCGGCGGACAGGGCGACGATCAGATCGACGGGCTTGGCGGCAATGACCAGATCAATGGCTACAGCGGTGACGACCAGCTTGAGGGTGGCGCGGGCGACGACCAGCTGTTCGGACGCACCGGCGATGACAGCCTGAGCGGCGGCGCGGGCGATGACCTGTTGCACGGCGACGCGGGCGATGACCAGCTGACCGGCAACGCAGGCGATGACCTCAGCTATGGCCACGCGGGCGCTGATTTTCTGCGCGGCGGCACAGGGGATGATACCGGGTACGGCGGCCAGGGCGATGACACGCTCTTTGGCGGCGACGGACAGGATGCGCTGCATGGCGGCGACGGCGACGACCGCCTTGATGGCGGGTCCGGCTTGGACACGCTGTTTGGCGGCGACGGCGATGATCACCTGATGGGCCGCGAAACCAGTGACCAAAACAGCGATTTCCTCAATGGCGGCGACGGCGACGACACATTGGTCGCGGGCAATGGCGACATCCTCACCGGCGGCGACGGCGACGACACAATGGTGTTGGGCGACTGGCTCGATCAGGCCGCAGCCGCCTCGGTCATGGATTACAACGCCGCCGAAGACAGCCTGGTGATGGTCTACGATATGTCCGAAGATCCCGACCCCAATGTCGACGTCATTGCAGACCCGGAAACCGTCGGGCTGAACCACGTCACGATCAACGGTTTAACCATCGCTCAGGTCTTTGCCGACGCGCCCATGTCAGCCAGCGATATCGTGCTGGTGGATCATGTGGACGCCCATGTGCTGGGCATTGGGCTCAGCTGAACTTTACGCTTTGCATTCGCGGCATTTGTCGCCTATACGCGCCCATCCGAACCGACTCGGGTGGGCGTTTGCCTGCGCGGAAACGACGGACCTCTCCACGGGCCTGAGCTGGACGACATCCCGGCCTGCGCCATCCCATTCACCCTTGTAAAAGGAGACCCCGATGTCGATTACAGCCGAAGAAAAAGCCCGCGTCATGAAAGAGTTCGCCATCAAAGAAGGCGATACTGGTTCCCCCGAAGTGCAGGTCGCCATCCTGTCCTCGCGCATCGCGACCCTGACCGAGCACTTTAAAACGCACAAAAAAGACAATCACGGCCGCCGTGGCCTGCTGAAAATGGTCGCCCTGCGCCGCAAGCTGCTGGATTACACCAAAGGCAAAGACGAAGCTCGCTATCAGGACCTGATCAAGCGCCTCGGCCTGCGTCGCTGATCCAACCCTGTTCAGATTGAAAAGCCGTCGCTCCCCTGGGGCGGCGGCTTTTTGCTGTGTAATCCAGATCACAATGACCCGTCCAAATCTCTGCTAGGTTAGAACCAGTCTAAACCAACGTCCCGATGCAGAAAGGACACGTCATGGCCGCGCCCGCAGCAGAAGCGAAGCCACCCAAAGCAGACGATTCCAGCAAAACCGGCGAACTCGCCAAACTGGTGCGCAGCCGCGCCGCGACTTTGGTGTCGAAAATGAACGCCGCGTTTGACAAAGAACGCAAGGCTGGCCTGACAGCCGCAAAAGCCGCGCTGACCGCAAAGCTCAAGAAAGAGGCCAAAGACGGCAAGGTCGACGACAAAAAGCTGAAAGAAGACATCAAGACGCTTGAGACGAATTTTCCAAAGTTCACCATGTCGATCCTGAAATCCGATGTCAGCACGGCCCTGCGCGGCGGCGGCTATCAGGGTTATCTGGCGATCGAGGGATGGACCTCGACCTGTGGCTCGGCCCATATGACGCGTGCGGCAATCCATGTGACGATCAGCGTCAAACGCGGCGGCGCTTCCAAAACCATCGGCATGAAGTTCGCCGATTTCATGCCCGGCACCTATGCCCATTCCGACCATGTGACCAAGACCAAACCGGTCTGGGCGATCCTGTCACAGGCGACCTATGCGAAACACTGGACCACCAGCCTCAAGGCCGCCAAGCTGGCCGATTACAGCGGCGCAGGGGTGGCGTTTCAACCCAAGGATCCGTTCCATGTCGAGCTGCCGCGCAAGGCGGTCAAAGGCAAGATCGAAGCCGCCGACGTGGTCAAAGGCACCCGTCCAGCTGGCAGCTCCAAGGCCCGCGATGCCTGTATCGAAAGCTATTCCAAATATGCCGCGCTGACCGAACACCTTAAAAAGGCAGACAAATCAAAGCTCGAAACCAAATTCAAGGCCAACTACAAGTCCAAGATCGACGCCAAGAAAAAGGTGCACAAAGCTGCCATCGACAAACGTCTGCAGGCGTTAAAGACGTCAATGCAGAAAGCCAAACTTGACGAAAAACAAACAGCCGCCAAGGAAAAGGCATTCTGGGCCGATCTGGTGAAAGAGGCAGACAAGCACAAGAAACAGTCCGAAAAGGACCGCCAATCTTTTGACGACTGAGCGTTTTCCCAGTTGGTTTCCCAACTCTGGCCCCGGGCGTGTTTGGCTGGTTTGAGCCGGCCAAAAGCACGGCGCACGCGCGCATCATACCCCGGATGCGCAATTTCGACTGTACCGCCACTGGCGATCCGTTCCCAGACCCCGCGCCACGGTTGCAAAAACCGCTGCGCAAACCACGGCCACTACGGGCGGGTCGGTCCGCCGATGATCCGCGCGATATAGGCCCCGATCGTCGCACTGCCCTTGATCGACGGGTGGATCATATCGGCCGAATGAAACGATCTGTCGCCATGTGGCACCAGCTCTGCGAGCGATACAAAATGAACGCCCTCATCGGTGTCGGCATAACGCGCAATCCGGCGCTCCAGCTCATTACCCTCGGTGCGGCAATGTTCGATCAGGGATCCCACGCCGGGGCTGCGCAGATACCCAACATAGATCACCTTGGCGCCAGACATGCGCAATCGCGCGATCATCCGCGGGATCTCTCCGTCCGAACCATCCTCGAGCGCCAAGCGGTTCATTTTGCGATCACAGCGAAAACAGCCACAGCCCAGCCAAAGATCGTTGCCGCCGCCGTTCACAATGATCCAATCCCAGTTGCCGGGCCGATACTGTTTGGCAATGTTCAGGCCCAAAGCGCCGGAAATCGGCAGCTCGTACAACACCCGCGCACCCACAACCGAGCGGTCAATCACCTCTTCGCCCAGTTGCTTTTCCAACGCGTGCGACACCGATTGATGCGAGGTGGCATGCCAGGCCAGCATCGAATCACCCATCGCCAGAATCCGCGCATCCTGACTGCGGCTCACGGTCTCACCACAGCTGGCCAGCACAACCATGGCCGATAAAAACGCCATTATTTTCAATACCATAACACAAATCACCCTAAATCGCGCACAAACAAAACCACGATAACCCTAGGTGGCAAGGAACCGCTTCGTCCAGCGCAGGGTTGCACCCACTGTGTTTCGATTCCCTCAACAATTGGACAATCACGCAAAACGTGACCGACCACGCGTCATTTTGCGCCCCAGCGCTCCCTTTCCAAACCCCGCAAACTGCTGTATGCGCGCGCTATCTGAGACGTGACGCTTCGACCCCGGCGCATGACAGGATCAAAAAGGGGTCGGCGGCAATGGGGCCGCCATGAAAAACGGGAGACCCGGCAGCGGTCGGGAGCGCTCCCAAACAGGAAACGATACATGTTCAACGTAACAACAAAATCAACACAATGGGGCGAAGAAACCCTGCCGCTGGAAACCGGCAAAGTGGCCCGTCAGGCCGATGGCTCGGTCATCGCCACGCTGGGCGAAACGTCCGTGATGGCCAACGTCACATATGCCCGCAAGCAAAAGCCGGGTCAGGACTTCTTCCCACTGACCGTCCACTACAACGAGAAATATTATGCCGCCGGTAAAATCCCAGGCGGCTTTTTCAAACGCGAAGCCCGTCCGACCGAAAAAGAAACGCTGACATCACGTCTGATTGACCGCCCGATTCGCCCGCTGTTTGTGCCCGGCTTCAAAAACGAAGTCCTGGTCATGTGCACCGTGATGAGCCACGATCTGGTCAATGACCCCGACATGGTCGCGATGATCGCCGCCTCTGCTGCGTTAACCCTGTCCGGCGCGCCGTTCATGGGCCCCATCGCAGGCTGCCGCGTCGGGTTCGAAGATGGCGATTATGTGCTGAACCCCACGGTCGACGACATGCAGGACCTGCGCCTGAACCCCGAACAGCGCCTCGATCTGGTGGTTGCGGGCACCAAAGACGCGGTCATGATGGTTGAATCCGAAGCCTACGAGCTGACCGAGGCCGAAATGCTGGGCGCTGTGAAGTTCGCGCACGAGCAGATCCAGCCGGTGATCGATCTGATCATCGATCTGGCCGAAGACGCCGCGAAAGAGCCGTTTGACTTCCAGCCGGTCGACTATTCCGACCTGTCCAAGGCCGTCACCAAAGCCGGTGACAAAGCGATGCGCAAAGCCTTCGCGATTGCCGACAAACAGGAACGCACCGCCGCTGTATCAGCCGCGCGCGCCACGATCATCGAAGCGCTCTCCGAAGAGCAAGCCGCCGACGCCAACCTCGGCTCGGCCCTGAAAAAGCTCGAAGCCGGCATCCTGCGCGGCGACGTGGTCAAAACCGGCAAACGCATCGACGGACGCGCCACCGACGAAATCCGCGACATCGTTGCCGAAACCGGTTTCCTGCCCCGCACCCACGGCTCGGCGCTGTTCACGCGCGGCGAAACTCAAGGTCTGGTTGTCACCACATTGGGCACCGGCGATGATGAACAGTTCATCGACGCGCTGCACGGCAACTTCAAATCCAACTTCCTGCTGCACTATAACTTCCCGCCCTATTCGGTTGGCGAAGTGGGCCGCGTGGGCCCTCCCGGCCGTCGCGAAGTGGGCCACGGCAAACTGGCGTGGCGCGCGTTGCAAGCGGTTTTGCCCGCCAGCACCGACTTCCCCTACACCGTGCGCGTGGTGTCCGAGATCACCGAATCCAACGGCTCCAGCTCGATGGCGTCGGTCTGCGGCGGCTCGCTGTCGATGATGGACGCGGGCGTGCCATTGAAAGCACCGGTCGCCGGTGTGGCCATGGGCCTGATCCTGGAAGACAGCGGCGACTACGCGATCCTGTCGGACATCCTGGGTGACGAAGACCACCTGGGCGACATGGACTTCAAAGTCGCAGGCACCGAAAACGGCATCACCTCGTTGCAGATGGACATCAAGATCGCAGGCATCACGCCCGAGATCATGGAAAAAGCGCTGGAACAGGCCCGCGCCGGACGTCTGCACATTCTGGGCGAGATGAACAAAGCGCTGTCCGGAGCGTCCGAGTTCAGCATCCACGCCCCACGCATTGAAACCATGCAGGTGCCCACGGACAAGATCCGCGAAGTCATCGGCTCGGGCGGCAAAGTCATCCGCGAGATCGTAGAAGTCAGCGGCGCCAAAGTCGACATCAACGACGACGGCATCATCAAGATCGCCTCGCCCAACGGCGAAGCCATCAAGAAAGCCTACGACATGATCCACTCGATCGTGGCCGAGCCCGAAGAAGGCGCGGTCTACACCGGCAAAGTGGTCAAGATCGTCGACTTCGGTGCTTTCGTGAACTTCTTTGGCAAACGCGACGGCCTGGTGCATGTGTCCCAGATCGAAAATCGCCGCCTAAACCATCCGTCGGATGTGCTGAAGGAAGGCCAGGAGGTCAAAGTCAAACTGCTCGGCTTTGATGATCGCGGCAAGGTTCGCCTGTCGATGAAAGTCGTCGATCAGGAAACCGGCGAAGAGGTCGTGGCCGAAAAAGCCGAGTGATCGTTCCAAAAATGTAAAAATCTGGCCTCGCTGCTTGCAGCGGGGCCTTTTTTTTGAGGCCGAAACACCAAGCGAGCCACACCTGATCGCCGCTTCAAGCTCACTTAATCTCGCCACTCTAGATTAATATCCGCAAATGATGCACGTGGCACAATTGAAGTCTTCCAGAAATTCCCAAACGAGGAAGCAGCCCGTCTGTTTTTTTGAAAAGCGCCGCTGGAATGATGTGCCTGTTTGGCGTCACTGCAGCTGATTGCTGGCCGGAATGACGCTGCACGATTTTGTCTGTTCGCAAGCTGGCTCTGATCCCGAGCAGCACATTCCCGCCGTCCGTCGCCAACCAAAGCGTCGACCACGAACCCCAGCTGCGGCCATAGGATCTCAAGCGGAACCTGCAACAGAATTTAGGAATGGTCGAAAACATCAATAACCGCCCCAGCGGCTCAAAGCCCGCGCAAAAAGGGGCTGTTAAAGAAGATTGGAAGCTGTCACCTGGGACGGGAATGCCAGCAATACAAAGCCTCGAGCATCCAGAACAACGCGCGCGCCAACCTCATCTGGCTTCACGGCTCGCATCGTCAACAGGCCCCGTATTTGTGCCAACTCAATCCAGAGGGGCGCTGCCCCCGCTGCTCCTTTGGAGCATCTCCCCCGGAGTTTTCCTTGAAAGATGAAGGCCAGATGGTGCTTCATCTTTCCAAATAAACTCTGGGGTTTGGGGCAAAGCCCCATAACAAATGTCCGAGGCAGGCGAACCGATTCTGCAATGTGTTCACCCAGTTTTTGGCATGTTGTCGGCCCGTACCGCCCCTTGCACAAGGCAGCCTCACTTCCGCGTGTCCCACGCTCACGTGACACCCCTGTGAACACAGAACTCGGTAACCAAATTCTTGGGGCGACTTTGCTTCATCATTTTTGTGACCGCCCGTTTTGGGCATTCAGGGAGTTTTCATATGTACATCACCAAAACCTGCGCCTGCGCTGTTGCCGCGCTGGCCTTGTCTACCGGCGCGCTGAGCGCTGAGACGCTCAAAGTGACGATCACCAACAATCAAGCCGTTGGGGGTTTTTCGCTGACGCCTGTTTACACCTCTTTCCATGACGGCAGCTTTGATGCCTTTGACGCCGGCAGCGCCGCGTCCGCAGGTGTTGAGGAAATCGCTGAACTGGGCAGCCCGGCCACCGTTCGCGATGAACGTTTGGCTGTTGCGCCTACGTCTGTAGGCAGCGCGATCGGCTCGCCCAGTGGTCCACCCCCGGTGCAACCGGGCGAAACCGCCAGCGCTGAATTCAGCGTTGATGGCACCAACAACCGCTACTTGTCATTCCTGTCGATGCTGCTGCCGTCCAACGACACGTTCATTGGCAACGACAACGCCACCGCATACGAAATCTTCGACATGAACGGCGTCTACCTGGGTGACCGTGACATTGAAGTGACCGCCGCTCAGCTGTGGGACGCGGGCACAGAGGTGAACGATCCAAATGGCGGGCCGGCCTTTGTTGCCGGGCAGGCGGCCACGGACGGTGTTGACGAAAACGGTGTCGTCACGCTGGCCACTGATCTGATCGGCTTTGACGGGCTGACATTGGCCACAGGCGATGTGTTGGGCAGCGCCAGCCTGCTGAGCTTTGAAAACGACCGCGACAACTTTTCGTTGATCACCATTTCGGTTGAGCGGGTTGCGCCGATTCCATTGCCAGCATCTGCGCCCCTGCTGTTGGGGGCCTTTGGCTTGCTTGGCTGGGGCGCGCGCCGCCGTCAGCGCAGCTAACGTCGCGTTAAACTTGCATCGCCCCGGAACGTTTCTGGGGCGATGTTGACTCGGCCAAACGCTGCGTCACCTGAATTCGTTTGGAAAAACCTTTCGCTCGGGTGGTTTAGACTGTAATGTGGCCCGGTAGTATATCCCTGGGGGGGGAATCATGAGAGTTCCTGTTTTTGCAGCGGCCGCGCTGTTCGCATTTTCGACATCGGTTTCAGCAACCACTTTGACCGACACATTCACCAGCTACTATGCGTTTGGCGACAGCCTGACGGATGATGGCAAGTTTGGCCAGCTCGACGCGCCCAGCCTTGACGGACGGTTTTCCAACGGGAAAACCTATGCCGAACTGGTGGCCGAGCAATTCGCCGCAAAGGGCCTGGACACAGGTAACCTGGCTTTGGGCGGCGCGACCGCAGGTCCGGTGAACGCCAACCCGGCAGCCAAAATCTCGACCTTCATTGGCCAAGTGCGTACCTTCCGCCGGGCCATGGAAAAGGGTTGGGGATTGCCGACCAAAGTGGCAACGCCGCTGTCGCCCACCGAAGAATTCACCAGCGGCCCGCCCGCACCGGGCAAAAACCCGCTGATTTCGGTTCTGTTTGGCGCCAACGACATTTTCCAAGGTGGCTCGCCCGGCAATGCGGCCAACCGGGTTGCGCGCAACATCCGCAAGCTGGCCGAGATGGGCAACGGCGAATTCAACGACTTCGTTGTGATGAACCTGCCTGACATCGGCAAGACACCGGCTTTCGCAGGCACTCCGGGCGAAGCGGCAGCTTCTGCAGCGACCGCGCTGTTCAACTACAAGCTGGCCAAGAAAATCGCGATCCTGCAAGGCGAAGGTCTCAACATCATCGGCTTTGACACCAACGCGGCCAACCAGGAACTGCTGGACGATATCTCATCGGGCACGTTCAAATACGGCATTCTGGACTCGTCGACACCCTGCACCGGCAGCATCGGCGCTCCGTTGGATCCGAATTTCACCAATCCGGGCAGCTGTATCGATCTGGGCATCGACCCCAACACGCTGCTGTTCGTAGACGGCGTGCACCCCAACGGGCGTGCACATGAAATTCTGGCCGGCAAACTGGTGTCGCAAATCAACGCGTCGCTGGCCCCTGTGCCGCTGCCTGCAAGCCTGCCGCTGCTGGGCTTGGGTCTGATGGGCGTGGCCGTTGTTGCGCGCCGTCGCCGCAAGGCCGCTTAACGCGCTGGCAACATAATCGACCAAAAAACGGCCCCGGTGGAAACACCGGGGCTTTTTTGTTTCCACATCAGGACGATAGTTCCAATCCTTGCCACATTTGCGACCCATGCTTGCCGCCTTACTGCGCAATTTTGTTCTTGCTCTGATCCAACGGAGGTGAGCCATGGACAACATGTTGATACTCGATGGGGCACGCGCGGTGCACCTTTTGGGCCTGGCCAGCGGCCTTGGTCTGGCGCTGACAGCTGACGCGCTGGCCCTGCGGTTTTTCATGCGCCCGATCACCCGCAATGACCTGCATTTGCTGGACCGGCTGCACAAACTCATCTTAGCCGGGCTGACCCTGCTTTGGATCAGCGGGCTGACGCTGCTCTATCTGCGCACCGGGTTTGACATGGCGCAATTCACCCCAAAACTGATGGTCAAACTCGGCGTTGTCGGCCTGCTCAGCATCAATGCGTTGGCTGTAGGGGCGCTGGTTCTGCCCACATTGGCGCGGTATCAGGGCTGCCGGTTTGGTGATATCCCGGCCCTGGCACGGCTGCGTTTGGCTTTGATCGGCGGCCTGTCCAGCGCCTGTTGGAGCGGCGCGCTCGCGCTTGGCGTGTTCAGCCAGCTGAAAACCCAAACACTGTCGACTTTGCTGGTGATGTTCGCGCTGCTGCTTTGCACGTGCTTCCTGGCTGCCACCGCAGCCGCCTTCAACGCCCGCCGCATTGCCCGCCTGCACAAGATGGCCACGCAAGGCCCACAGGGTGGTGCCGTTCCAATGCGCTTCTGATCGCCCTTCACCACAAACAGGTTTCAGTTTACCCAAACCCCATGCGGTCCTACATCATCCACATGACCGGTGACATCAATCGCCAGTCCAATGCCAAGACGCTGCTGTCGACGCTGCCCGGCGCGCGCATTGTTGATGCCGTTGTCGGGTCTGTGGTCGGGCGCGATACGGCGACAAAACCGCGCCCGGGAAATCTGTTTCGCCCGCGCCGCCTGTTGGACCGCTCCGGAATGGCTCGGCTGTATGCGCCGCACTTGCCGGGGCTGCAAACCCTGTGTCAGGTGGTTGGGCGCATGGCAGTTCAACGGGTCACCCCGCCATAAAAGGCAAGGCCGCACGCAAAGCCCAGCGCGCCTGGTATCATGCACAAGTGGCAATGCGCCCGCAAAACAACCTGATCCGGCACATCCCGTCCAAGC
>JBGCDD010000062.1:0-15500 GCA_045105075.1 Sedimentitalea sp.
CCGATGATCCCGCCGGACCCACATGGCGCCCGGCCTGAAAGGACATGTTATGAGCAAAATCAACACAACCCATGTGGGCAGCCTGCCGCGCAGCCAGGGCGTGGTCGATTTCATCTTTGCGCGCGAAAACGAAACGCCGTACGACGCGCCCGCTTTTGATGCCGCGATGACGGCAGCGGTGTCCGACACCGTGGCCAAACAGGTGGCCGCTGGGATTGATCTGGTCAGCGACGGTGAGACCTCGAAAATCTCCTATGCCACCTATGTCAAAGACCGCTATACCGGCTTTTCCGGCGACAGCCCGCGCAACGCGCCTGCCGATCTCAAGATGTTTCCCGGCTATCTGACGCGGCTGGCCAATGACGGCGGCACCCCGAAATACGCCCGCCCGATGTGCACCGGCGCCGTGCGCTCCAAAGGTCAGGGCGAGCTGGGCAAGGACATCGCCAACCTGATCGCGGCAATGGGCGAGCACGGCGCGTCGGGTGGTTTCATGAATGCGGCCTCTCCGGGCGTGATATCGCTGTTTTTGCAAAACGATTTCTACAAAACCCGTGAGGCTTATCTGGCCGCTTTGGCGGATGCGATGAAGGCAGAATATGAAACCATCGTCGCCGCAGGTCTGTCCTTGCAGCTTGATTGCCCGGATCTGGCGCTGTCACGGCACATGTTGTTTGCCGATCTCAGCGATCAAGAGTTTCTAAAGATCGCCGCCACTCATGTCGAAGCGCTTAACCATGCGCTGTCCGATATTGCGGCAGAAAACGTGCGCATCCATATCTGTTGGGGCAATTACGAGGGCCCGCATTGCTGTGATATTGCGATGGACACGGTGTTTTCAACGTTGATGTCGGCCAAGGCGCAATTTGTGCTGTTTGAAACCTCAAACCCGCGCCATGCCCATGAATGGACTGTGTTCCGCGACCGGCGCAGTGAAATTCCGGACGACAAGGTTCTGATCCCCGGCGTGGTCGACACCACAACCAATTTCATCGAACACCCCGAACTTGTGGCGCAACGCATCGAACGCTTTACCGGTATTGTTGGGGCGGAGCGGGTGATCGCCGGGTCCGATTGTGGCTTTGGCACATTTGCCGGCTTTGGCGCAGTGGATCCTGACATTGCGTATGCCAAACTGGGCGCTTTGGCTGAAGGTGCGGCGCTGGCGTCGGGGCGGTTGTGATGGAGGGCTTGCTGGACCAGCTGCGCGGCGTCGATACGCCCACCGTGTGCAACGCCATTGAAGTGGCGCAAGGCAAGCGCGGTTTTGCCAATTTCACCCGTGCCACGATGCTGTCAAGCGCGCCCGAAGCCCGGGCTTTGGTGGGCTATGCGCGCACGGCCAAAATCGCCGCTGTGGCGCCGCCAAAGGACGCACCCGACGTGGTGCGCGCGCGTCGGATGGCTTATTACAAACACATGGCCGAAGCGCCGGAACCGGCCATCGCGGTGCTCGAGGATCTGGATTTTCCCCATTGCGTTGGCGCATTCTGGGGCGAAATCAACACCACCGTGCACAAGGGATTTGGCCTGAACGGCACGTTGACCAATGGGGTGATGCGCGATTTGGGCGATCTGCCCGAGGGCTATCCTGTGATTGCAGGCTCGATCGGGCCGAGCCACGCTTTTGTACATGTGCGCGAAATCGGCACGCCGGTGCGGATTTTTGGCATGGACGTCAGCGAGGGCGATCTGGTCCATGCGGACCGCCACGGTGCGCTGGTCATTCCGCCGGCGGTTTTGCCGCGTCTGGGGGCTGCGATCACCCGTCTGCTTGAAACAGAACAACTGGTGTTGGGCCCGGCGCGCGCGCCGGGGTTTGATTTCGCCAAGTTTCAGGCCGCATGGGCGGCGTTTGAAGCCGCGCGCACCTAGCCTTCGGTCAGCGACAAAACATGCCCCTGCGCCGGGTCGGCACGCCCGGACAGCGCGGCGTGGTACTGCTCCAACAGGGCGGTGGCGCCGTGGGCTTCCTGCACGGTGATCCAGCCTTGGGCGTTTTCGATGAACCCAGCCCAGGCTTTGCCAAGCTTCGTCTGAAAGTCGACCACGCCCCAGTCTGAAATCCGCTGTTGCGCATAGCTGGGCGCGAAAAAGAACTTGGGTTTGGGGCCCGGCACCTCAATCTCGGTGTCCGCCAGCGCGTCCCAATGGGTGAGACCAACGCGGCAACTGTTGGCCAGCACGCCGTCCAGATGGCTGTGCAGCGCGCGCAGCACTTTGGCGCTGCCGGCCATGTCAACAAAGGCGCTGGGTACACGGTCAAGTTTGTCGATGTCGTCGTAGCTGAGCACCTGGCTGTAGCAGCCCAGACCTTCGACAAAGGCGCGGTTGGAGGCGCTGGTCAGACCCACCACTTGCACCGTGCCCCCTTGGGACAGCAAATGCGCCAGCGACATCGAGGTTTTGGACGAGGCGCTGGACAGAATCACTTGCGTTGCGCCGAACATGTTGTTGTCGCGGTGCAGATCATCCAGCAGGAACGAGGTGGTGAACAGCGGGCGAAACAGGCTGATCAGGCCTTCCAAATCGGGCGCATAACCGGGATCGGTTTTGGTAAAACTGTATTGATTGTAGATCGTGGCCATCGGCGCGCGGTGCTCGGCGATGTCGGTAAAGCCAAAGGGTGTGATCTTGCCGGGGCTGACCATCAGGTGCGTCGACATCGGGAAATAGCCATAGACCCGCGTGCCTGGCGCGATGTCGGCGTGCCCCGAGGCAATCACATCGCCGTAGCCCCAGACCGGCACGCGGCCAAACCCGTCGCGGTCGTGCGGGAAGAAGTTCCAATAGCCGATATGCTCGGGCGCCACTGCATAGGTGATATTGTTGGCGGTCAGCGCGAAGCGGTCAATGCGCAACAGGCATTGGCCCTCGGGTGGGGTGTCGGGAAACTGCGACGGTGCGATCACGGCATCGCTTAGGTCGGCACGATTTACGATCAGATCTTGTCCTGCGACGCTCATCTTCGGGGTCTCCTTTTGGGTTGGGGGCACAGGAACACAGGGCAGGCTTGGACTGCAATCCCGACACCGCGTCACATTTGGCCTATCGGTTGCGCGACAGATCAGGCAATTGATCCGAAAACACCAATGCGGCACGGTTGGTGCAGGGCTTGGGATGACACGTGAAAGACAAGGACATATGCGATGAAATTCACCGAAGAGCATCAATGGTTGCTGGAAGAGGGCGACGTGATTGTTGTGGGCATCACGGAACACGGTGTCGAACAGCTGGGCGATATCGTGTTTGTGGACCTGCCCGAGGAGGGTGATGAGGTCACAGCAGACGAGGCCGTTGTGGTGATTGAGGGCGCGGAGGAAACCATGGATTTCCTGTCACCGTTGGATGGAGAAATCGTGGATGTGAACCCGGCGCTTTCCGGTCAGCCGACTTTGCTGAATGAGGATGCGACCGGGGCCGGGTGGTTGTTCAAGATCAGCGCAAGTGATGTGTCGGCGATGGAGGACTATCTGGATGAGGCCGCCTATCGCCGGTTCGTGGCCTAGCGCGCTTGGTGGGTGAGGGAGCCTCCGGCGGGGATATTTTTTGCAAGAGGAAAAGGCGGGTGGCGCGCTAGTAGCCGAGTTTGCGGTCGACTTCGTGCAAGAGCGGCAAATCTGAGCTGATGCGGCGATAGTTTTCGGCGACGTCTTTTAAAGCGTCGCCCAGGTGCCAGCCGGAGACGTGCGGTGTTAGCGTGAGATTGGGTGCCTGCCACAGCGGGTTGTCGCGGGGCAGGGGTTCTTGGGAAACCACATCGAGAACCGCGTGGCCAAGCGAGCCGTTTTGGAGCGCATTGATCAAGGCTGGCTCATCGATCAGATCGCCACGCCCGGCATTGATCAGCATGGCGCCGGGTTTCATCTGGGACAGCATTTGGGCGTCAAAAAGACCGCGCGTGGCCTGGGTTGAGGGCAGGATCGCAGCGACGTAGTCGCAACGCGCCAACAGTTTGGGCAGAGCATCGGGGCCATGATGGCAGGGAATGTCGGGCAGGGTTTTGGGCGTGCGGCTCCAGCCTTCGACGTTGAAGTCCAAGGTTTTGATCATCTGGGCTGTGCGGGTGCCGATATGGCCCAGACCAAGCACGCCAACCGTTGTTTTGGGGGCTTCGCGCGGGGCGATTGGATCCCAATGACGGTTGGTTTGTGCCGTGTCATGGGCGGTCATATTGCGCTGGTGGCGCAGGATGTAGGCAAGGCAGTATTCCGCGATTTCGCGTGCCGGGGCGTCAGGTTTAAGCCGCGTGACACGGATATGATCGGGCAAAGCCGGGTTTGCGACAATAGTTTCAACGCCCGCGCCGAGCTTTTGCACCAGTTTGAGATTGCGCAGTTGTGGCGGCAGATCAGGGGCGAGGCTGGACACAGCGAGCATGGTAATGTCATCTGGATCGCCCAGGGTTTCGCGCAGGCGAATATCAGAACCGGGCAGCAATTCTGCAACCCGGTCGCGCAGATCGGCGTCAGCCATCCAGCCTTTCAGTCCAATATCAATCAGCAACGCCATAGGTCTTTCTGCGCAAATCGCAAGCAAAGGTAAAGCCCGGCTTTGGGCTTTCCTTGGGCGGTAAAGGCTGGAAGAAACGGGGTGGTAAAGGGGGTATGTGTGCTTGGTTTGATGGACTGTGCGCTGGCGCGATGGGCGCCGCAGTTGGGCGATCCGACGCTGCTGGGCTGGGCGTTGACGTTGGGCTATGGGGTGGCGGCTTTGGTTTGTTTTCGTGCCCCAAACGATGTGCCGCGGTTTTTCCGGGGCGTGGCGGTGATCATGCTGCTGGCCATGATCAACAAACAGATGGATCTGCATGTGGCCCTGACCGCATTGGGGCGCTGTGCCGCGCAGGCGCAGGGTTGGTTTGGCGCGCGCCGTGCGGTGCAATTGGTGGCTGTTCTGGTGTTGCTTGGGGGGGTTGCACTGGCGCTGCTGTGGGTGATTTGGTCTTTGCGTGCACAGCTTGGCCAGCTGTGGTTGGTGGCGAGCGGGCTTGCGGTGTTGGCGGTCTATGTTGGGTTGCGCGCGGCGGGGTTGCTGCATCTGGACGACGTTCTGGGCGTGAACATCGTACCTGGTTTGCTGTTGCTGAGCCTTGAGGCAGGGGGGATCGTTTTGATCATCTGGGCAGGTCTGCGCGCCTGAGAAGGGTCGCTATCTGGTCTGAGACGTCGCAATTACATTTGCCAAAACGCACCGGCACGGTCAAAGTTAGCGTCATGCGAGCTCCAGTTATAGACAATTTGCAATATGCCAATTTCTCTGCCGAGATTTTCCAGCAGATGCGCGCCGGCGGAGTGGACGCGGTGCATGTGACCATTGCCTATCACGAGTCGTTTCGCGAGATGGTGTTGAACCTTGAGCGATGGAACCGGTGGTTTGAAACGCACAGCGATCTGATTTTCAAAGGCACATCTGCAGCCGATGTTGCCTATGCGCAGCAAACGGACCGCACCGCGATCTTCTTTGGGTTTCAAAACCCCAGCCCGATCGAAGACGACATCGGCTTGATTGAGATTTGCCATCAGCTGGGCGTGCGCTTTATGCAGCTGACCTATAACAATCAACCCTTGCTGGCGACGGGCTGTTACGAAGACGAAGACACCGGCTTGACCCGTTTTGGCAAACAGGCGGTGGCCGAAATGAACCGCGTTGGACTGGTCATCGACATGAGCCACAGCGCCGAACGTTCGACGCTTGAGGCGATTGACCACTCCGCGCGCCCTATCGCCATCACGCACGCCAACCCGCATTGGTGGCACCCGGCGTTGCGCAACAAATCTGACACGGTGCTGCGGGCCTTGACGGCGCGGGGCGGAATGTTGGGTTTTTCGATATATCCACATCACCTTCGTGGCGGAAGTGATTGTTCTGTCAGCGATTTCTGCGAAATGATTGCCGAGGCGGCTGGGCGTTATGGCGCCGAAAACCTCGGTATTGGAACCGATCTGTGCCAGGATCAGTCCGATAGTGTTGTGGAATGGATGCGGGTGGGCCGGTGGTCAAAACAGATGGATTACGGCGAAGGTTCGGCCGCTGCACCTGGGTTTCCTGCAATGCCGGACTGGTTTGGGGATAACCGAGATTTTGGCAATATTCGCAACGGATTAAAAGCCAAAGGTATGACGTCACATGAAGTCGATGGAATAATGGGCGCCAATTGGCTGCGCTTTTATGACACCTCATTTGGGCCGCAACCATGAGGGATTTTGAGCGCCCGAGCCAGCGAACCCTGCGCCCTGCAGCTCAAGTGATGCGTTTGGCGCGCATGGGCGCGTCTTTTCCGACGCGTTTGTCGTTTTTGCCAACGTTGCTGCGGCGTTTGCACGTGGAACAGGCCCGCGTGACCCGCCCGGTCTGGCAGATTGACAGCGCCGGATTTGGCCACGCGGTTTACACGGTTGAATTGGGCGGTCACGCCTATTCGCTGGTGGCAGTGTCCAGCGATTTGCCCGAAGACCAGCGGACCGACCGGGTCATCGCCACCGCTTGGGACACGGCCTATGTGCTTTATGACGGCGTGCCGGATACGGGCGAGATTGAGCGCATCGTGGCCAGCGCACCCAAACAAGAGGCCGCGCGTTTCACCGACCGGGATCTGGTTTTAAGCCGTGCGAACAAGTCGGTACGGCTGTTTGCTCATGTGGTTGACGCGTTGCGCGCCGGTCAGCAACCTGATCCGGACCGCATTCGCGACACCGGCTATCTGATGCGCACCACGGCGGTTTACGGCAACGGCAAATTCGGCATTGCGGATCGCGCGCGCATTGTTGATCGCCCCGGATTGTCGGGGCCTTTTATGGCCGAAATGCTCACCGTTTGGCTGATTCGCGGCTTCACGCACGATTTGGTTGAACATATGGGAGGCGCGCCGTTGGACCGGCGCCTCAAACGTCATCTGGGCATTGGCAACGCCACTGGTCTGGGCATGGCGCCGTTTTTGGTCAGCCACCCGATGTTGCTGGATGCGTGGATGCAGGTGCGTGAAACCGCGTTGGCACGGGTGCGCGCGTTGGATCATCTCGAAACGCAACAGCGCGACCGTTTGCACCAGCTCGCCCGTCGCGTCAGCGCGCATCTGGCGGAATGGTCGGTGCCCGACGAGGCGGCGCAGGGCGATATCACGGTGCTGCGCGGGGAATGGAGCTCGCTGTGCGCTCGGCTTGATCAAACCCTGGCGCAGGAAGATCACCCGCTTGATGCGCTGGTCAGCGCCAGCCGCGCCGGCTCGTTGGCGTTTCAGGAATTGGTGGTGGCGTTTGTGATTGAACCGTTTGGCGATCTGGTCGACGGTCTGAGCGAGTGTATGGCCACGCCCTTTGTGCCCCGGCTTGACCCAAAGATGTCGCTGGGTGATTTGAATGCGGCCCTGTCCAAGGATTGGGACTGGGCGCTGGGGCTTGATTTTGACACGCCCGAGGCCACGGCGCTGTTTTGGTATGTCTCTGAAGAAAAACAAGAACCCCGGTTGGGCCAGCGTCACAGCGAGCCGGGGTCCGAGTTGGAAAGCCCGCTTGATATCGCGCGTCAGATCCAGGTTTTGGCACGCGATCTGTCGACGGCCTCTGGCGATCTGGCGACGTTCCTCAAGGCCCATCCGCACCATCGTGCGCCGGTGCGGCGGGTGCAGACCCTGATGCGCCACCCCTATAGTGAAATTCGCGACAATCTGATCGGTCAAGGCTGTCGTCCGATTGACATGTTGCGCTGCAAACTGGCGTTTTTTGGCGCCGCGCGGTTTGATCCCAAATCGGATCGCTGGACCCGGATCACCCTGGCGCAGGGGGCTCCGCTTTTTGATGAACTTGAGCGTGCGGGCGACTGGTGGTTGCCGCATTTTGGCATGTCATGACCCGCTCGGTCAGTGAAATATCCGCCCTTTTGCTCAAAGCCGGGCGCGGCGCCGGGCTGAGTCTGGGGGCGTGCGAAGATCTGGCGATGGCCGCCGGTGCGTTCGAGCCGTCGGACTTGGCCCAAGTCGCGGCGATGTTGCAAACGCCGCAAGGATGCGCGCAAATCGAAGCCCTGTGTTTGGCCTTTGACTTGGGCGGATCCGGCGATCTGTCAATACTGGCCTCTGTGTTTGAACGCGCCAAATCGCCGGTGCCGGCGGGGCCGCGCGACGTGCCCGAGGATGTGATCGACGGCCTGTCGGAACTGGCCGCCCGCACCTTTGTGCCGGCTTCGGATGCCTCGCGTGATGGCGGCGCCGGTTCTGGGCTTAGTGACAATGATTAATCAAAGGGATCAACGGGGTAGGCGACGGACTTAAAGTACAAACCATGCGGTGGTGAGACCGGTCCGCAGGCCTGGCGGTCGCGCGCCGCAAGCGCTTTGGCCACATCATCGGGCGTCCATGTTCCGCTGCCCACGCGTTCCAAAGTGCCCACGAAACTGCGCACTTGATTGTGCAGAAACGATCGCGCGCGCAGGTGAAAATGCACTTCGGGGCCAGACCACCCCGCAACCCGGCTCACGTCCAGCATATCCAGCGTTTTCACCGGGCTCGCGGCCTGACAAATGGTCGACCGGAATGTGGTGAAATCATGCTGACCAAGCAGATATTGCGCCGCTGTCTGCATCGCCTCAATGTCCAGTTCATGCTTAATCTGCCAGACCTTGCCGGCCTCATGGGTGCTGGGCGCACGCCGCATCAGGATGCGAAAAAGATAGTGCCGTTCGCGCGCAGAAAACCGCGCGTGCCAATCCGGCGCCACCCGGGCACAAGCAACAATGGCAATCGGCGCGGGCTTCAGGTGGTAATTCAGCGCCTCGGACAGCCGAAAAGGGGTCCAGTCCCTGACCAGATCGCAATGGGCCACCTGGCCCAACGCGTGCACGCCTGCATCGGTGCGCCCGGCGGCGGCAATCGTGTGCGGGCCGGGCTCAAGACGCGTCAGCGCTGCCTCGATCGTGCCCTGCACTGAAACATGCGTTTTTTGGCGCTGCCATCCGACAAACGGCGCGCCGTCATATTCTACTTTCAGCGCAAAACGGGGCATATCCGCGCTGGTAGCGGCTGACGTGCGAAACGGCAAGCACAAGGGGGAAAGCTTGGCGGTCTTGGCACTGGTATCGCGCGCCAGACCCGCCTATCTTTGCGCCAACGACAGGAAAGAATGAAGACTGGGGCAGGAACGCGGTTTGGTCATTTCAACTCTCGCCGATGGGCTGGTGCGCGGCGTCGAAACGGTGGGCGATACAATTTCAGGCGCGCTTTTTGAGCCGGTGATCCGGCTTGGCGTGACTGGTTTGGCGCGCTCGGGCAAGACGGTTTTCATCACGTCACTGGTGGCCAATCTGCTGGATCGCGGGCGGATGCCGGGGCTGGTGGCGGCGCAAGACGGGCGCATTGCCGCGGCGTTTTTGCAGCCTCAACCCGATGATACGGTGCCGCGGTTTGACTATGAAAATCATATTGGCGATCTGACTGGGCAAACGCCGCATTGGCCCGACAGCACCCGCGCGATTTCCGAGCTGCGCCTGTCGCTGCGGGTGCGCCCGGCGGGTCTGCTGGCGGGTTTGCAAGGGCCGCGCACGGTGCATCTGGATATTGTTGATTACCCGGGCGAATGGCTGCTGGATCTGGCGTTGCTCGACAAAACCTATGGTCAATGGGCGCGCGAAACCCTGACCCGCATCGCCGAGCGTCCGCAAGCCGCAGAGTTCATGGCGCTGGCGGCAGCCGAAGATGGCGCCAAACCGCTGGACGAAGTGCGCGCGCAGGCCCTGGCGCGCAGCTTTACCAGCTATCTCAACCAAGCGCGCGACGACGGGTTTTACGACTGCACGCCCGGGCGCTTTCTGTTGCCGGGCGATCTGGCGGGCTCACCTGTGTTGACCTTTGCGCCGCTGTCCGAACCATCCGGGCCGCCGCGCCGCTCGCTTTGGCGCGAGATGGAGCGCCGGTTTGAGGCCTATAAATCCCGCGTGGTACAGCCGTTTTTCCGCGATCATTTCTCGCGGATTGACCGTCAGGTGGTGCTGGTTGACGCGCTCGGGGCGATCCACAAAGGTCCGCCTGCGGTCGAGGATATGCGCGCCGCGATGACCGATATCCTGGCCGCGTTCCGCCCGGGCACCAATGCGTTTTTGTCACGGCTGCTGCTGGGAAAACGGGTCGAGCGGATCCTGTTTGCTGCGACCAAGGCCGACCACCTGCATCATCTCCAGCACCCGCGTCTGACCGCAATTATGGAGGCACTGACCCGCGACGCCCGCGACCGCGCCGATTTCGCGGGGGCGGACACCACGGCAATGGCGCTGGCCTCGCTGCGCGCAACCACCGAAGAAACCCGCGCCCACAACGGCGTCGATCTGAACGTGGTGCGCGGCACGCTGCTGGAAACCGGCAAACAGGCGGCGTTTTATCCCGGCGAGCTGCCCGAAGACCCTGCGCATTTGCTGGGCCCAGCGCGCGATGGGGCCGAACGCTGGCTGGACGCGGAATTTCAGGCCATGTCCTTTGCGCCCGCGCCATTGACCTTGTCACCCGGCGACGGACCGCCCCATATCCGGTTGGATCGGGCCGCACAATTTCTGTTTGGAGACCGCCTGTGAGCGTGTTCATCCGACCTGCGCGCACAACCGATGCGGGCAAGATCGGAGACATTCTGTGGCGATTTCAACACCAGCATGACTGGATGCCTGTGCTCTATTCCGGGGTCGAAACCATCGCCTTTTGTGGGCAAATGATCGACCGGGGCTGGGTCACTGTGGCTGAACGCGAACGTATGATTTTGGGCTTTCTGGCGCGCGACGGTGATGATGTGTGCTCGCTCTATGTGGATGCGGCGCAAAAACGCCAGGGGGTGGGGCGCGAGCTGTTGGATCACGCCAAATCCCAAAACAAGCGTCTGACGCTGCGCGCCTTTGAGGCCAATGTCGGAGCCCAGAAATTCTATTCCCGTCAGGGCTTTGTCGAACGCAATCGCTGTGCGGGAACCAATGCCGAGAACCTGCCCGAAATCCATTTTGAATGGAAACGCAAGGATGCCAGATCATGACCAAAGGCCCTGTGCTCTTCGATCTTGAGGCCGACAAAAACGAGGTCAAAGCCGCGCCCAAAGTGGCCGAAGCGCCGCCGGTTCCCGACTTTGTGCCGGTTGAACCCACAGGCGCTGGCATGCAGATGGCGGCCCGGATCGCGGCGCGCAAACCGTCGCGGCTGGTGCGCTGGTTCTGGGGTTTGGCATTGTCGCTGTTAACAGCGGTGATCTCGCTTGCGGCCTGGGACTATGCCACCGCTCTGGTTGCGCGCGCACCGATCCTGGGCTGGGCGGTGACCGCGCTGTTGGCCGCCTTTGTGCTGGTGTTGGCCGTGGTGGCGTTGCGCGAAATTGCAGCGATCGGGCGATTGGGGCGGATTGATGGGCGGCGCCGCGCCGCCGACACCGCATTGGCGGACAATGATCTGGCCGCCGCGCGGGCGGTTTCGGCGCGTCTTGTCACGTTTTACCGGGGCCGCGAAGACACCAAATGGGGCCGTGACCGGCTTGCCAGCCGCTCCGGCGACCAGTTCGACGCGGCCACTGTGCTGGGCTTGGCCGAGGCCGAATTGCTGGCCCCGCTGGACGAGGCCGCCAGCCGCGAAGTCGAGGCCGCCGCCCGCCAGGTTGCCACCGTCACCGCGCTGGTGCCATTGGCGCTGGCCGATGTGGTCACCGCGCTGACCGCCAGCCTGCGGATGATCCGCCGGATCGCAGAAATCTATGGCGGGCGCTCGGGGCTGCTGGGCAGTTGGCGCCTGACCCGCGCGGTGTTCACGCATCTGGTTGCCACCGGTGCTGTGGCGGTGGGCGATGATCTGCTTGAACCGGTGCTGGGTGGCTCGATCCTGTCCAAACTGTCGCGCCGCTTTGGCGAGGGGCTGGTCAACGGCGCGCTCAGCGCCCGCGTCGGCGTCGCCGCGATGGAAGTTTGCCGCCCGTTGCCGTTTTCGCCCGGGCGCAAGCCATCGGTGCGCGGGATTGTGACAAGGGCCCTGGGCGGGCTATTTTCCCGACAAGGGCGCTAAGCCGACATCACAAAAGGTCAATGAATGGAACAGTTTGCCGCCGATCTGAGCACAATGGTGCGCACTCCGCTCAGTGAGGCGCACGTGACCGCGTTGCGCCAGATCGGGCAGGTGGTTGAATATGGGCCGGGTGACGTGGTGCAAAGCCCGGGCCGCCCGATTGACAACTTTATCTATCTGCTCAGCGGTGAGGTCGAGGCCTTTGATCCGCGCACCAATGCCCGCTACGGGCAGGCAATTTTGCAAGCTGGCCAGTTCTTTGGCGAGCTGAATTTTCTCGCCGTTGGCAACGCGTTGTTGGGGGCGCGCGCGCTGGTGGCCTGTCAGGCGATTGTTGTGGCGCGTCAAAAGATGCTGGAGCTGATGTCGCAAATCCCCGAGATGAGCGACATCATTATCACGGTTTTTGCGGCGCGCCGCCGCCGTATGCTGGAACGCGAAGTTGCCGGTTTGACGCTGATTGCGCCCAAAGGTGACCGTAAAATCCGCCGTATCGCCAGCTTTGCCGCGCGCAACCGAATTCCTTATGTCGAACTTGACCCCGACAGCGACGACGGGCGCGACATGGCGGCGCGCTGTGATCTGGCGGTTGGGCAGGCAGGGGTGATCTTTGGGGCCAGTCAGTTGATTGATCCGCCCACGCCGCGCGGTGTCGCAGCTGCTCTTGGGCTCGATCTGGCGCTGGAAACTGGCACGCTCAGCGATGTGTTGATCGTGGGTGGCGGACCTGCGGGTGTCGCCGCCGGTGTATATGCAGGGGCCGAAGGGCTGAACGCGCTGGTGCTGGAGGATTTGGCCATCGGCGGACAGGCCGGCACCTCAAGCCGGATCGAGAATTACATGGGCTTTCCCACTGGCATTTCGGGGGGTGATCTGGTGGGGCGCGGCGAAATCCAGGCGCTGAAATTCGGCACCCGTTTTGCCACGCCGCGCCGAGCGCGCACGTTGCGCCAATGCGATGACAAGCTGTTTCACGTGGGTCTTGGCGATGGCCGCGAGGTATCGGCCCGCGCGCTTGTTGTGGCCACCGGTGTGCAATACCGCCGCCTGCCGCTTGATGGGTTAAAGCGTTATGAAGGCGCGGGAGTGTATTATGCGGCCACCGAGGTCGAGGCCCGCTATTGCCGTGACAAGCATGTTGTGGTGATCGGGGGTGGCAATTCGGCGGGGCAGGCGGCGATGTGTCTGGCCCGCAGCACGTGCCATGTTCATGTGCTGGTGCGCGGGCCCAGTCTGGCGGCGTCGATGTCTGATTACTTGGTGTCGCGCCTCACGGCGCATCCCGGGATCACGATTTACACAGACACCACAGTGACGGCGCTGCACGGGGAAAATGGCCTTGCGTCGGTGAGCATCAGCAATCGCGTGTCCGGTCAGGTGTCCCGGCTCGGGGCCTGCGCGATGTTTGTCATGGCCGGGGCGGCACCCAACACCGCGTGGCTGTCCCAGATGGTGGATCTGGACGAAAAGGGCTTTGTCAAAACCGGCCCCGCCGCAGGTCAGTCTTTTCCGTATGCAACCTCTTGCCCGGGCATTTTTGCTGTGGGCGACGTGCGCGCGGGGTCTGTCAAACGGGTCGCAAGCGCAGTTGGCGAAGGCTCGGTTGTTATCTCTGAGGTTTGGAACCATGTGCATGGCTGACGCCCCCGGATCCGGCGCGCAAATCGCCACTCACACAAGGTCAAATGCCGACACGGCAAAGGCATAGAGGCGCAAAAACGCCGCTTTGGCGAGGCGACGCAACAGACCGCCGTGGCGTCAGCGCGCCGGTCTTTGCGCGATAAAACCCAGTCGGAGTGAACCAAAAGCCGGCGGTATCAGCCCGAAACATCAGATCAGCGGCGCAAATGTCGCGGTTTTATGCTATACTTACCGCCGGGGAGGGAACGCGATGTCGAAACCAGACGCGCTTTCAATGCATTACGGACAAGGTGGCCTCCAAGGCCGTATTTCCGCCGCACTTTCGTCGGCCGGACTGCATGCGCCCTATGATCCTGATGATCTGGCCGGCGTGGATGAATTTCACATCGGCGGACGCCCTGCCACCATGGCGCTGATTGCGCAGCTGAACCTGACCGCATCGTCCAGATGCCTGGATGTGGGTTGTGGTTTGGGCGGGCCTGCGCGCGCCACGGCCAAATCGACCGGCGCGCATGTGACCGGCATTGATCTGACCCAGGAATTCGTCACCACCGGGCGCGCGCTCAGCGGGATGTGCGTGATGCTGGATCTGGTCAATCTGGTGCAGGGCAACGCGCTGGATCTGCCGTTTGGCGCCGCCGGTTTTGATGCGGCGTATATGATGCATGTGGGCATGAACATCGCCGACAAACCGGCGCTGATGCAGCAGGTGGCCCGCGTGCTGAAACCCGGCGCACGGTTTGGCGTTTATGACGCGATGCAGGTCGGCCCTGGCGCGCCGCAATACCCAATGCCCTGGGCCAGCGCGCCGGATCACAGCTGGCTGGGCACACCACAGGATTACGCACAGGCGCTCGAGCAGGCCGGTTTTGACATTGTCGAGCAAACAGATTGCAGCGCTTTGGCTCAAAAAACCTTTGCCGCACAAGCCGCGTCGCGCGAAACCGGCCCGCCGCCGCTGGGGCTGCATCTGGTGATGGGGCCGGACACAAAACACAAGTTCGCCAATCTGCGCGGTGCGATCGACAGCGGCCTTTTGGCTCCGGTTCAGATCGTCGCGCAGCGCAGGTAAGCCCGCTCTTTACCCCGCGCGCCGGCCTGCCTATAACGCGCCCCATGCCCAGCTTTCACGCGTTCCTCATTCGAATTATATCCCCGGCACTCTGATCCCAGAGGCCGGGCAAAGGTGTCTGCCCTTGCGCACCGACAACTCTGCTGTTTTTGACTTTGCCGAAGGACGCCTGACATGTGCGCCGAAACACCCGACTATAAATCCACGCTGAACCTGCCCAAAACCGACTTTCCGATGCGCGCAGGCCTGCCCAAACGCGAACCCGACTGGCTTGATCGCTGGGCCCGCATCGGCGTTTATGACCGCCTGCGCGAGAAAACCGGGCGCACGCCCTTCACGCTGCACGATGGCCCGCCCTATGCCAACGGCCACCTGCACATCGGCCACGCGCTGAACAAAACCATCAAGGATATGATCGTGCGCTCCCATCAGATGATGGGCTTTGACGCGCGCTACATCCCCGGCTGGGATTGCCATGGTCTGCCCATCGAGTGGAAGATCGAGGAACAGTACCGCAAAAAGGGGCGCGACAAGGACGACGTGCCGATCAACGAGTTCCGCGCCGAATGCCGCGATTTCGCCGCTGGCTGGGTCGATGTGCAGCGCGAGGAATTCAAACGCCTCGGCATCACCGGCAACTGGGACCAACCCTATCTGACCATGGATTTCCACGCCGAGCGCGTGATCGCCGAAGAGTTCATGAAGTTCCTGATGACCGGCACTCTGTATCAAGGTTCCAAACCCGTGATGTGGTCGCCCGTGGAACAAACCGCG
>JBGCDD010000063.1:0-13213 GCA_045105075.1 Sedimentitalea sp.
TGTCAAACGCGCCGAATACGAGGAATTCCTGCAAGTTATCTCGCCTTGGGAACGTGAACACCTGTTGTTGAACGTCTAGGGCGGCGCGATGAACCTGCTGTTTTCCAACGACAAACGCGGGCAGTATCCGCCCAGCTGGTACGCCGCAACGGCCCATGCATCGGATGTGTCCCCCGCCCTCAAGGGCGAAACCCGCGCCGATGTGGCCGTGATCGGGGCCGGTTACACAGGGTTGTCCGCCGCTTTGCATCTGGCACAGGCCGGGCGTGATGTGGTGCTTTTGGACGCACATCGGGTGGGATTTGGCGCCTCCGGGCGTAATGGCGGCCAGCTTGGCAGTGGCCAACGTCAGGATCAGATCACGCTGGAAAAAACCGTGGGCGACGACAATGCCCGCGCGCTTTGGGATCTGGCCGAGGCCGGCAAAGCGCTGGTCAAATCGCTGATCGCCACACATGACATCGACTGCGACCTGACCCCCGGTGTCGCTGAAACCGGCTTTGAAGCCGGCGAACACCGCCACGCCGAACACTATGCGCACCACCTTGGCACCCACTATTCCTATGACCAGCTTGAAGTGCTCGACCGCGAGGCCTTCCACGCCGTCTGCCCTTCGCCCGCCTATCATGGCGGTGTCATCGACTGGGGCGCGGCACATCTGCACCCGCTGAACTACTCCCTTGGTCTGGCCCGCGCGGCCAAAGCGGCAGGCGTGCGGGTGTTTGAAAACAGCCACGTGCACCATCTGACCCAAGGCGCCAAAGCCATTGTGCACACAGATCGAGGCCGCGTGCTCGCCGATCACGTGGTGCTGGCGGGCAATGGGTATCTTGGCGGGCTTGATCGCAAAGTCGCCGCGCGGGTGATGCCGATCAACAATTTCATCGTTGCAACACCGCCGTTGGGGGATGACGCCGCCCGGGTTCTGGCGCGCAACATCGCGGTGGCCGACAGCAAATTTGTGGTCAATTACTTCCGGCTCAGCCCCGACAAACGTCTGCTGTTCGGTGGCGGCGAAAGCTATGGCTACCGTTTCCCAAGCGATATTGCTGCCACTGTGCGCAAACCCATGGCTCAGATCTTTCCGCATCTGGCCGACATCCCGATTGACTACGCCTGGGGCGGCACATTGGCCATCACCGTGAAAAGATTGCCCTATTTTGCCCGTTGCGCGCCCAACGTCCTGTCGGCCTCGGGCTATTCCGGCCACGGCGTCGCCAGCGCCACCCATGCAGGGCAAATGCTGGCCCAAGCCATTCTGGGCCAAAGCGACAGCTTTGACATCATGGCCCGCCTGCCCGTCGCATCCTTCCCCGGCGGTCCAGCCCTGCGCACGCCACTTTTGGCCACCGCGATGACCTGGTACGCGCTGCGCGACCGCCTCGGGATCTGAACCCTCCACGCGAATAATTTCGTGTCAAATCGGCGCGACCTCTTGGCAGATCTTCAGCTTTGTTTTACTATTTCCAAAGATTGGATTAAGGAAAACGAAAATGAATCAGCTTCCCAACGTTCATGACGCCGAACCCATTCCCCCCGCCGCCCGCGACGCCATTGATGCGCTGTTGGCCTCGGGCGATCTGTTTCGCTACACAGCCCCGCAAAATGCACCGGTCACGCTGCTGGAACAGGAATTCGCGTCCTTGTTGGGCACCCGGTACGCGCTGGCGGTGTCCTCGTGTTCCGCCGCCTTGTTCCTGTCCCTCAAAGCACTCGACCTGCCCCGCGACGCCCGCGTGTTGATCCCGGGCTTTACCTTCGCCGCCGTGCCCTCTGCGGTGGTTCACGCCGAATGCGTGCCGGTTTTGTGTGAAGTCGATGCCACCTACCGCGTGGATCTGGCCGATTTCGAATCCAAACTGAACGGCGTGCAAGCCGTGATCATCAGCCACATGCGCGGCCACACCAGCGATATGGACGCCATCCTGACCCTGTGCCACGCCCGCAACCTGCCGGTGATCGAAGACGCCGCGCACTCGCTGGGCACCACATGGCACGGGCGCAACATCGGCACATTAGGCCGGATCGGGTGCTTTTCGTTCCAGTCCTACAAAATGATCAACGCAGGCGAAGGCGGCATTCTGGTCACCGATGACGCCGATCTGGTGGCACGTGCCGTGATCATGTCCGGCGCTTACGAGCACAATTGGAAAAAACACGCAGGCCTCCAGGACGCCTTTCAACGCTGGCAAAACAGGCTGCCGCTCTACAATCTGCGCATGAGCAACCTCAGCG
Organism: Sedimentitalea sp.; assembly: GCA_045105075.1. GTDB lineage: Bacteria > Pseudomonadota > Alphaproteobacteria > Rhodobacterales > Rhodobacteraceae > JBGCDD01. The sequence continues at coordinate 2,236 of JBGCDD010000063.1, forward strand.
CCGCCGTGATCCGCCCGCAATTGCCCGAACTGGCCCGCCGCGTGCACGATGGGCGCAAAAACCACGACCATGTGGCCGCCCGGCTGAACCAATCGCCCTATCTGTCGGTGCCCAGCGCCCTGTCCGCCGAAAGCCGCGCGCCGGATTCAATTCAATTCAATCTGGTGGGTCTGAGTGACGCGCAGATCACCGCGTTTTCTGCAGCAACGGCTGCGCGCGGCGTCAAGGTTCAGATTTTCGGGCGATCCGATGACAATGCCCGCGCGTTCTGGAACTGGCAATTTCTAAAAGACCTGCCCGAGCTGCCCAAAACCCGCGCCATGCTGATGACGGCCTGCGACGTGCGCCTGCCGGTCCACCTGCCCCAGTCTTCATTGGACGAAATCGCCGACATCCTGCTGGCGTCGGCGGCCTCGGTCACATCATCTGCAGCCGCCTAAGTCAGCTTTGACAGCTTGGTTTGCAGATCTGCCAGCTGCTTTTTGATGTCTTCAAGATCTTCGCTGCTGTCTTCGGTTTCCCGTGCCGGCGCCGAAGGCCAACCGGTCGCCATACCGCCAGTCATCGCCTTCAAAAACGCCTGCTGCTGCGTCTTCATCGCCTCATACCCCGGCATCTTGGCCATCGGGTTCATCGCCGACATATTCTCGACCACCTTTGACTGGCTTTCGCGCAGCATATCAAACGAGCCTTGCAGGAATTGCGGCATCATCCCACCGCCGGGCACCATGTAACTGCGCACCAGGTCATTCAAAACCGTCACCGGCAGCACATTCTCACCGCGGCTCTCATGCTCGGCGATGATCTGCAAAAGATACTGACGCGTCAGGTCATCGCCCGACTTCAGATCAACGATCTGCACCTCGCGACCAGCGCGAATAAACCCGGCAATATCCTCAAGCGTGACATAATCGCTGGTCTCGGTGTTATAGAGCCGACGACTGGCGTATCGCTTGATCAAAAGCGGTTTTTGAAGGTCGGCCATGTCGCCACTCCCCAGACATGATGCATTGCAGCAAACCTTATGCGAGTGCAGCAGAAAAAGAAAGACACCGCGACAGGCCAACAGCGCACAACGCGCTTCGCGCGCGGCCGAGGACGCGCCCAAAGGGCAAGGAGGAGAAAAGAGAAATGCGCCGCAAGGCGCGCACTCAACCAACATCTCGCACAACGCAAAAGGCAGGTCCTAAGACCTGCCCCAAGCGGATTGCATCATGTTTTGGGAGGATTATGCCGCAATCAGATCGAAACCAAAAAACGTATAAAACACAAAGTCGCGTCTTACTTGGCAGTTGCTTTCTTGGCAGCAGCTGTCACGTCGTTTGTCGCTTTTTTCACGGCCGCAGTTGCGTCCTCGGTGATGTCTTTGCCAGCCGCCATCATCAGCTCAACAGTGTCCATCTGGACCTTCTTGGCGATCTCGGCGAAAGCGGCCATGTTCTCGGCAGCCACTTCAGCAGAAGCAGAGGCGAAATCGGTCATTGCTTTGGCGTAATCAGCAGGCTCTGGCTTGGCTTTGGACATGTCGGCCAGCTTGCCCAGTGTGTCTTTGGTCCACTTGCTGGAAATCTCGGCGGATTTCTCGGCCGCTTCCAGAGCAACACCCGACAGTTTTTCGTTCAAAGTCGCAGTGGTTTTGAACGCGTCTTCCATTGCGCCTGTGTCGACGGGAAATGCGCCCATCATGTCTTTCATCATGGTTGTGATATCTTGCGTATTAGCCATTGTCTTAATCCTTTCAGCCGGTCGGGACGATCCCGTTCATCATCAGCTGGGGATGTTTTACATGCCGCAGCGCAGCAATTCAAGTGATTTTTGCTGCGCTGCGGCATATTTGGCGTTTCGCAATATTTTCAACGGCTTGCCTTAAGGGCAACATAGGTTCCCGGCGCCGGTCCCAGCGACGGATGCGCCGAATCGCCGGGTTCCCTTGCGGCAACCATCTTACCCGAACGCGGCTTGAGCCAGGCCTCCCAACGCGGCCACCACGACCCTTTGGTGAAATCAGCGCCAGCCTCCCACTCAGCCGCCGTTCCGCTCAGATCGGCATTGGTATAGTGCCCGTACTTGTTCTTGCTCGGTGGGTTGACGATACCGGCGATATGGCCCGATTGGGTCATGATGAACATCTTGTCCTTGCCCCCCATCTGCTGCACCCCGCGATAACAATCTTTCCACGCCGCAATATGGTCGGTCTCACAGGCGATCGAACACAGCGGCACATCGACTTCGCTCAACTTCAGGGTGTGGTCCATCAGCTCAAACCCGCCATCGGCGAATTTGTTGCCCTGGCACAAACCGCGCAAATACTGCACCGCCATGCGTCCCGGCAAATTGGCGCCGTCGCCATTCCAGTACAACAGATCAAAGGCCGGTGGCGTCTCGCCCAGCATGTAACTGCGGATCGCGGGCGTATAGACCAGATCGGTGCTGCGCAAATAGCTGAACGTGCGCGCCATAATATACGAGCGTAAATACCCCTTGGCCTCAATCTCGGCCTCGATCCCATCAATGAAATCATTGGTCAGAAACGGCGTGAACTCACCCTGTTCCGAAAAATCCGTCAGGCAAGTGAAAAATGTGGCCGATTTGATCGATTTGTCGCCGCGCTGCTTGAGCAATGACAGCGTCAGCCCCAGCGTCGTGCCCGCAATGCAATAGCCCACCGCATTGACCTGTTTCACCTTGGCAATCGATTTCACCTCGGCAATGGCCGTCAGGTACCCTTCTTTGATGTAATCATCCATCCCGATGTCGCTGTGGCTGGCATCGGGGTTGATCCAGCTGACCACAAACAGGGTGTAGCCCTGCTCGGTGATCCATTTGATCAGACTGTTTTGCTCTTTCAGATCCAGAATGTAGAATTTATTGATCCAAGGCGGGAACAAAATGATCGGGATCTCGTGCACTTTCTTAGTCGTGGGCGCGTATTGGATCAGCTCCATCATCCGGTTGCGATAGACCACCTCGCCCGGAGTTGTGGCAATATTACCACCCAGCTCAAACGCAGTTTCATCGGCCAGCCGCACCACCAATTCGCCGTCATTGGCCTCCAGATCCGCAACCAGATTTTCCAGGCCCGCCACCAGGGATTGCCCATCCGTGGCCACCGCCTTTTCCAGCGCATCGGGGTTGGTGGCCAGAAAGTTGGTGGGCGCCATCATGTCCACGATTTGGCGCGCAAAATAGTTCAATCGCTTCTTTTCCAGATCCGACAGATGCTCGACCGAACTGACCGCCTCTTCAACAGCGTGCGAATTTATCAGGTATTGTTGCTTGATGAAGTTGAAATAGGGGTGCGTATCCCAAAGCGGGTTGGAAAAACGGCGATCCTTGGGGCCGGGATCTTGGGGCGCTGCAAACGCGCCCTGCGCCAGCGCTTGCTGGGCTTCAGCAAAGTGTTTGACCGACTTTCCCCAATACTCAACCTGCTGCTCCATCAGCTTTGCAGGGTTCTGAAACGCCTCGCTCCAATAGGTTGTGGCCGCTTTTGCAAACAATTCCTGGTCGGGTCCGTTCAGCGCCGCGTTGTGCGATGTCTTGTTTGACATCACATCCACCAGACGTTTTGACAATGTCTCGACCTTGGCCAAGTTCTCGCTCAGTGTCTCAATGTGTTCATTGGGAACGACAGTTTGGGTGTCACTGGTAGTTGTCATTTTAACGAATCCCCCCTAATCTTTCTGCTGTGCAGAATAACGTCGCAGGTTTCGGGAGGCAAAGCGACGATTGGTCCGTCTCTGCATGGACGTACAGGACAATGTTAAACAGTTGATGCGACCCTTTGGTCACAAATATCGGAGACCCGAAATGCGATACATGCTAACCTACGACCTTATGGAAACGATGCGCAACACAAACCAGTGGATGGGCGCGTCGGCGAAGGCGATGGCATCGTATCCGATGTTCTCCATGATGCCCAATCCGGCGCTCAACTGGATGGCCGCCTGGGGCGAGGTTACGGAACGCACGTTCGAACGTATGGTCGTCAAACCAAGCTGGGGCATCCGCACTTATACCGACAACGGGCGTGATCACGTGGTGTCGATTGAAACTGTGGTCGAGCGTCCGTTTGGCGATCTGATCCACTTCAGCGTCCCGGGCCGCAAACCCAGCCCGCGCAAAGTGCTGTTGGTCGCCCCCATGTCGGGCCACTACGCCACGCTGCTGCGCAGCACCGTTAAATCCCTGCTGGTGGATTGCGACGTTTACGTCACCGATTGGCACAATGCCCGTGACATTCCGGTCAGCGCCGGCAAGTTCGATATAGAAGACTACACGCTCTATCTGGTTGATTTCATGCGTGAGCTGGGCCCCGACGTGCATGTGATCGCCGTTTGCCAGCCGGTTCCGTTGACATTGGCCGCCACCGCTTATCTGGCCGAAGAAGACCCCGACGCGCAGCCCAGCTCGCTGACGCTGATCGGTGGTCCGGTTGATCCAAGTGCTGCGCCCACCGATGTAACGGACTTTGGCCACCGCATCACCATGGGCCAGCTGGAAGAAACCATGATCCAGCGCGTAGGCTTCAAATACCCCGGTGTTGGCCGTCTGGTTTACCCCGGTCTGTTGCAGTTGGCTTCGTTCATGTCGATGAATTCCGAGCGTCACAGCCAGGCCTTCACTGACCAAATCCACCGGGCCGCGCGCGGCGAAGCCTCTGAAGCGGACGCCCACAACCGGTTTTATGATGAATATCTCGCGGTTATGGACATGACGGCCGAATTTTACCTCTCCACGGTCGAGCGGATTTTCAAAGACTGCGAAATTGCCAAGAACGAGTTCACCGTGGCTGGCAAAAAGGTCGACTTTGGCAAGATCACCAAAGTGGCGATCAAAACCGTTGAGGGCGCGAATGACGATATTTCCGCGCCCGGCCAGTGTATCGCGGCGCTTGGCCTGTGCACCGGGCTGCCCGACAGCAAAAAGGCCAGCCATGTTGAGCCTGGCGCCGGTCACTACGGCATCTTCGCGGGTAAATCCTGGCGCAACAACATCCGACCGCTGGTGTTGGACTTCATTGACGCCAACAGCGCCAAACCCGCCCGCAAAACGGCGAACAAGAACGCCGCTGCATGAGCGATCATGGGTTTTCGTGCACCTGTGGCACCTTGCGCGGCACCATCAGCGGCGCGGGGATCAAGTCGGGAACCCATCTGATCTGTCATTGCCGCGATTGCCGCGCCGGCGAGCTGTTTCTCGGCCAATCCGATCCCGGCCAGAACGGCGTCGCCATGGTGCAAACCATGCCCGATGCCGTCACTCTGACCCAGGGTGCTGATAAACTGGGTCTTTTGCGGCTCAGCAAAAAGGGCCCCTATCGCTGGTTCGCCACGTGTTGCAACGCGCCTTTGTTCAACACGCTGTCTTCGGCCAAGCTGCCCTTTGCCTCGCTGAGTGCTGCGCGCCTTGATGATCCTGCGCGTTTGGGCCCGGTGCGGGTGCGCGCCTTTGTGCCCCAGCCGGGTGGTGGGACAAAACACAAAGGGGCTGCCATCATGGCGTGGCGCCTGTTTACCAATATGGGCAGCGCGCGCCTGTCCGGTCGTTGGAAATCGACCCCGTTTTTTGACGACTCTGGCGCGCCGGTGGCAAAGGCTGTGATGCCCGACAAAGCCGAACGCGCCGCGTTCTACCCCTGATCAGCGCAGAACCAACGGCCCATCCAACCAGCCGCGCAGCACTGCGTTCAGTTGCGCAGGTTGTTCCAGTGAGGGAATGTGCCCGGCGCCCTCAATGACCTTCAGTTCGGCATTGGGCATCAAACCGGCCAAAACCTCGTGACGTTTGGGCGGCACCAGCGTGTCATGTTCACCGCACAACACCAGCGTCGGCACTTTGCATTTGGCCAGGGTCGCCTGCTGATCGCGGCGCCGTTGCAAGGCGCGGCATTGGCGCACAAAGACATCGACGCCCAAATCATGGCCCATAACATCAAGCTGCGCTAGCACCTCTGCGCGTCCCGGACCCGGCGCCAACGCCTCGGGCGGCAAAGCCGTGCGCAGCGCATCCTTCAGACGTCCGGCGCGCGCGCCCACAATCATCGGTTCCCGTTCGGCCGCCATATCGGGCGTTTCAGGCAACGGGCTTGCCCCCATCAGACACGCGCGATCAATCCGGTCCGGCGCCTGGCGCAACATTTCCATCGCAACGATCCCGCCCATGCTGAGACCTGCCAGCGCAAATCGCTGTGGCAACCGCGCCAACAAGGTGCTGGCAATGGTTTCAATCCGGGTGTCCTGCGAAATCGGCGCAAGGATGACCACATGATCCTGCGACAACGCCAGTATCTGGTCCGAAAACACACGTGCGTCGCACATCATACCCGGCAACAGCACCAGCGGCAGGTTCATATCTTGCTCTCCTCACTTGCGCCGTCGAACCGCGCCCGAAACGGTGGAAAATCACCATAGCGCGCGGCACGCTGGGCGCGGGTCTCCCCCGGATCAAGGCCCGGTTTCAACAAACACCCGCGCGGCGCGATATAACTGTCGATACGGCGCTGCGCCACCGGACGCCAGACCAGATTGAACGCGCACAGCTTGGGAAAGAACCAGATTTCCGAATAATCCAGGTGATCATGCATCCAAAAGGCAAGATCCCGCCAATCGCGGCCCCGGTCATACTGATCGGCAAACCACGGGATCACCACTGACGCGCCGGCCACCTCAACCCCCGGCAGATCCCAGATGTGACATTCCATCGGGTTGTCATTGCGCGCACAGTTCAATTTGTGCGCATTGCCATAGCCATTCAGTTCCGCAGAGCGATAGCCCGAGCGCACCGCCACCCGGCCAAAGGTCTCCTCCAAAGGGTCCATCAGTGCCGCACAAAACGCCCGCCCGCGCGCGATTGCCAGATCCGGATCGTCGGGGATGTTTTGTATCTGATGAAAGTTGCCAATTTCCGAATAAAGAAACTCGCGCATGAAAAAATGACGCGACAGGCGCACGCGGCCCAACGTCTCAAGGCTCCACATGCTGGCCGGTCTACGCATATCCGTTCCAGCAAAACGCCCCATCTGCGCGCAGCGGCGAAAACGGGTTGTGCGCAACTTCCCAAAGGGTGCCTTCGGGGGCGCGGAAATAGCCATGATGCCCGCCCCAAAACACATCCTGTGCCGGTTTCAAAATATCGGCTCCGGCAGAGTGGGCCGCGTCAAGCACCTCAGAAACCTGTGCTTTTTCGCGACAGTTATACCCCAAAGTCATCGCCCCCTGCCCCAGATCCGACATTGCCAACCCGATATCTTCGGCCAGTTTTTCCAGCGGATAAAGCCCCAAAACCTGTCCAATCAGATCAAAGGCCACCACCCCATCAGGGCTGTCGACGCGCGCCCATCCGAGCTTTTCATAAAACGCCGCCGTCGCTGTGACATCGCGCACACCCAGCGTGATCAGGCTGATACGTTGCTCCATCATGGGCTGACCTCGCGCACGGCCTGACCCAGCAGCGTCAAACACTCAGGATCAGAAAACCGGTGATCCGCCCCTTTGACCAACGTCAGGCGCAGATCCGGCCCGGTGGCGTGATCAAACAGGCGCACCGCCAGATCCGGGTGCACCGCAGTGTCGGCGCTGCCTTGCAAGAACCGCACCGGAAACGGCAGATCCAGCGGCTCGCGCAGCACCAGATTGGTGCGCCCATCGTCGATCATGCGCTGGGTCACCACGTAGGGTTCCATGTAATCCGAGGGCAGTTCGACCTGCCCGTCCCGCGCCAACGTCGCCTTTTGCGCATCAGAAAACCCCGCCCAATAGCTGTCTTCCGTGAAATCCGGCGCAGCGGCAATGGTCACCAGCCCGGCGATGCGATCCGCCCGCGCGCGCGCCAGCAACAACGCCTGCCATCCGCCCATCGACGAGCCAACCACAACCATCGCCCCCGGCACAAGCGCGTCGGTGATGGCGCGGGTGTCCGCCGCCCAATCGCCAATGCAGCCGTCCTCAAACTGTCCGCTGCTTTGACCATGCCCGGAATAGTCGAATCGCAGGAACGCGCGGCCCTGTTGGCGGGCCCAATTTTGCAAAAACAGCGCCTTGGTGCCCTCCATATCCGATTTGAGCCCCCCCAAAAACACCACGCATGGCCCGGTTCCCGAGTTCAGATGATAGGCCAGCGTTCGCCCGTCTGGCGTGCTGAAAAATAACGGTTTTTCCACATTATCCTCCCTTTGAGCGCGATGTTGCACATCCGCGCCAACAAGCTCAAATGCAAAATTTAATAGGTGACCATCTTGTCACGTGACTACTTTGTCACCTATAACAGAATCATGGACACGATCTTCAAAGCGCTGGCTGACCCGACGCGGCGCATGTTGTTGGACCGGCTGCGCCAATCTGATGGGCAGTCGTTGCAACAATTGCAGGGCGAGTTGGACATGACCCGGTTTGGCGTCATGAAACATCTGGCGGTGCTGGAAGAAGCTGGGCTGATCGTGACCCGCAAACAGGGGCGGTTCAAATATCACTATCTGAACGCGCTGCCCCTGCAACAAGCCATAGACCGTTGGATCGAGCCTTTGCTCGTCAAACCGGCGGCCCGAGCAGTGCTCAACTTGAAATCGAAACTCGAAGGAACTGCGACTATGAGTAAGCCAGACTTTATCATGCAAACGTTTATTGAAACCACCCATGACGCCTTGTGGGATGCCCTGACCAAGGGGGAACTGGCGGCGCAATATCACTTTGCCTGCCAAGAGGTGCAAGGCGATCTGGCGCCCGGTGGGTCGCAGAAATTCATGCTGCCCGATGGCAATCCGATGCTCGAACTGGAGGTCACCGAAATTGATCCCAAAAGCCGCATCGACATGGTGTTTCACCCCAAGTTCTTTGGCCCCGATGCCCCCAGTTCGCGCTGTGTTTACCTGGTCGAACCCCAAGGGGCAGCGATGAAGCTGACGATTGAACACTATGACCTGCCGCCGGGCCATGAGGGCGCATCCGAAGGCTGGGCACGGTTGGCATCCGCATTGAAATCCTTTCTCGAAGTTGGCCCCAAACGCCGCTTTGGCTTTGCCTGAAGGAGCCCGGCATGACCACTGAACTCACCTATCTGGTTTTGACCATGATGCTGGCCGCGTCGTTGTGGATCCCCTACATCGTCGGGGTGAACAAGCACCCCCAGGACGGGGTCGATCCGTTTGAACGTCCCGCCCCGCTGAGTGATTTTCCCGCCTGGGTGCACCGTGCGCACCGGGCCCACCTGAACCTGCTGGAGGGCGCGCTGCCCTTTGGCGCGTTGATCCTGATCGCGCATATGCTTGAGGTATCGACCTTTGTCACGGTCTGGGGGGCGGCGCTGTTTTTCTGGCTGCGTCTGGCCCATGCGGTTGGCTTTATCGCCGGCTGGGCGCGGTTGCCGCTGCGTCCGATCCTGTTCACCGCAAGCTGGGCAGTGACCATGGCAATCGGCGTGCAGCTGCTGATTGCGTGACACAGCCTCACAAGCCCGGTTGCCAATCTGCGGCAAACCGGGCTTGATGCATCTCATGCGCATCCTTCTTCCTCTGCTGATTGCCCTGCTGGTCGCCTGTACCAGCGCCCCGCCCCCGCCCAATGCGCCGCTGCGCGATCCGGTCAACGTGCCCGGCCAACGCTATGACGACTATGACCCACATGGATGGGAGGGCCGCTCGCCGGCCGCCTATTCGGTCTATGGCATTGATGTTGCGCGCTTTCAGGGCGGCATCAACTGGAACAAAGTCGCGGGCGACGGGGTTTCCTTTGCATTCATGAAAGCAACCGAGGGCGGCGATCTGCTGGATCCGACCTACAAGACCAATCGGGTTGGCGCGCGCCGCGCCGGGCTGCGCACCGCGGCCTATCACTTTTATTACTTCTGTCGCCCCGCCGTGGATCAGGCCAAATGGTTCATCAAAAACGTCCCGCGCGGCGCCCATGATCTGCCGCCTGTGCTCGATCTGGAGTGGAACCCGTTTTCGCCCACCTGCACGCGGCGTCCCGACGGCGCGGTGGTGCGCGCTGAAACCCGGGTGTTCCTGGATATGCTCGAGGCGCATTACGGCAAACGCCCGATCATCTATACGTCGATCGATTTTTACCGCGACACCGGCATCGGCCAGCTGCGCGGCACCGATTTCTGGCTGCGCTCGGTCGCGGCCCACCCTTCAAAACGCTATCCTGGTCAGAAATGGGCGTTCTGGCAGTTCACCGGCACCGGCGCAGTTGACGGCGTGGTTGGCCCCGTCGACATCAATGTGTTTTCCGGCACCGCTTCGCAATTCGCAACCTGGCGCAAGTGATCTGCGCCTTGACTTGGCCGTTTGGCTGATTCAAAAGACGCCCTCATAACCCGCAACCGGGCGTTCAGTGGGCGCCAAACCGACGAGGAGGCCCGATATGGCCCAGATCACCCTCACCCTTCCCGATGGCAATGCGCGTCACTACGACGCCGGTATCACCGCTGGCGCTGTGGCCTCTGATATCTCGACCTCGCTGGCCAAAAAAGCGGTCAGCGCCACCGTGAACGGTGCGCATTTTGATCTGGCCTGGCCGATTGAAACCGATGCCAGCATCGCCATTCACACCCTCAAAGACGACGCGCAGGCCAACGAGCTGATCCGCCACGATCTGGCACATATCATGGCCCGCGCCGTGCAAGAAATCTGGCCCGAGACCAAAGTGACCATCGGCCCGGTGATTGAAAACGGCTGGTATTACGATTTTGACCGCGCCGAGTCCTTCACCCCCGAAGATCTCGGCGCCAAAGAGAAAAAGATGCGCGAGATCATCAACAAGCGCGAGCCTGTGCGCACCGAAGTCTGGGAGCGTGCGCGCGCCATCAAGCACTACGAGGATCTGGACGAGCCCTACAAAGTCGAGCTGATCGAAGCGATCCCCGGCGATGAACCACTGCGTATGTATTGGCACGGTGACTGGCAAGATCTGTGCCGCGGCCCGCATCTGCAACACACCGGCCAGGTGCCCGGTGACGCGTTCAAGTTGATGTCGATTGC
>JBGCDD010000064.1:0-44006 GCA_045105075.1 Sedimentitalea sp.
CTTGAAGCGCTGCTGGCAGATGTTTCGGTTCCGGACACAGTTGATGCGGCGATCGACAAAGACCTCGACGATATGCTGGCAGATGATGAACCGGACGGATTGCTGTCAGAAACCGAGACGGAAGAAGAAGACGTCGATCTAGATGATCTTTTGGCCGATGATGATCTGGAAGGATTGCTGTCGGATATCGAAACGTCCGAGGATCCCGACCTGGCCGATGTGGATCTGGATGATCTGATTGTTGAGCCTGAGACGTCAGAGGCTTCTGATCCCGACGTCTCGGATTCGACCGATGATGATCTGGACGGGCTGCTGTCGGATATCGAGACCCCAGAGGCGGCTGAAACTTCGGAAACGGATTTGGATGATCTGTTGGCCGATGTTGATCTGGACGGGCTGCTTTCGCAGGACGCGGATCCAGATACAGCGGATGCAGATTTCGACAATTCTGAACTGGATGTGACTTTGAACACAGACGGCCTGGGCGAGGATGCGCAAGGTGACAGCGATCAACCTTCGGAGGTGACACAAGGTGCGCAAGGCAATGAACATGATCAGGACCCGTCTGAAGCAGGGGAAACTGTGATGCGCACCGGCTCGGCAGGCTTGTCTTTTGGTGCGATGAGCGCGGATCGCCCGGCGCCACAACAGCTTGTGCGCAAACGGTTTCGTCTGGCCATTTTTGGCGATTTTTCGGCGCGTTCGGCCCGGGGCGTGCTGGAAACCGGGGATGATTTGGCGGCACGGGCGCCAATTCCGCTGGATCCCGATACCGTCGAAGACGTCATCGAAAGCTTTGCCACCACGCTCATTTTGCCCATCGGCAAGGATGGCGCGGGAATCGAAATCAAGCTGGGTGGGTTGGACGATCTGCATCCGGACGAACTTTATGAGAACGTGGAACTGTTTTCCGAACTGGCAGGCTTGAAAACCCAACTGGCAAGTGGCGCAACAGCAGACCATGCGGCCAAACAGTTGCGCGCCTGGGGCGAGGCGCATGGCACGCCCGCCGCACCGGCGCGGTTGAAATCATCGGCAACATCGGTGCCGGCAAACCTGCGACTTAGCGATTTTCAAAAATTGATCGGTGACGCGTCGGGGCGCCTTAGTCAGGCCTCGCCGATGGACGAGATGCTGGCGCGCGTTGTTGGCCCGCACATCCGCGCAGTGCCTGATGCGGATACGCAGGCGATGCAGGCGGCGGTGGATCAGGCGCTGTCCGCAGCGATGCGTTTGGTGCTGCATCACCCCGAATTTCAGGCGGTTGAATCGCAGTGGCGCTCGCTTGATCTGATTGCGCGCAGCATTGAAACTGACAACACGCTTGATGTTGTGCTCTATGATGTGTCCGCCGAAGAAATCGCCGCAGATCTGGCCCAAAGCGAAGATCTGGCCCAATCCGGTCTGGCGCGTTTGCTGAGTGATGGACCCCTTGACCCCGAAACCGGGCGTGGTGGGTATTCGGCGCTGATTGGGCTTTACGGGTTTGAGGAAACGCCGCCCCACGCCGAAGTTCTGGCGCGGATTGCGCGCGTGGCCGCGCATGTGGACGCGCCGTTTTTTGGGGCAATGTCGCCGGCGTTTCTGGAAACCGCAAAAGACGATCGTCATCCTTTGGTGGCCAAGGCCTGGGACACGCTGCGCGAGATGCCCGAGGCGCGCCATCTGGGTCTGGCCACGCCGCGCTTTATGTTGCGTCGCCCATATGGCGCCAAAAGTGAGCCGATTTACGAGTTTGAATTTGAAGAATTCACCATGGAAGCAGGGCTTTCGGGCATGCTTTGGGCCAACCCTGTGGTTCTGGTGGCGATCCTGCTGGCGCGGTCATTCCGTGAAAATGGCGCTCATATGGATCTTGGCTCGATCATGTCACTGGGCGATATTCCGTTTCATTATGTCAAAGATCGCTACGGCGATCAGGTGGCTTTGCCGTGCACCGAACGCAATCTGACGCTGGATAAGATCGAAACCGTTATGGCGCGCGGTTTCATGCCTTTGGCCTCGATCAAGGGGCGTGATGAAATCCGGCTGACCTCGTTTCAGGCGCTTGGCGGGGGCGAAATCCTGGGCCCTTGGAGCAAGGAAACAGCGCCTCCGCCCTCTGCCGCGAAACCCACACCGGCGCCCGCGCCGCAGGCTGAAACCGAGGACGCTCCAGACGAAGACTTGGATGCTTTGCTGGCCGGTCTGGATGACGAGCCGGACGCAGGCGATGACGACGATTTTGACCTGGATGCTTTGTTGTCTGAGTTTGACGACGAGGTGAGCGACGATGACGATATGGACACAGCGGATGACACGGGGCTGGATGATATTGATGCCGAACTGGCCGCTTTGTTAGAGGATTTGTAATGATGAATTTTGATATGACCCGGCCTTATTTAAAAGCCGCGGCCCCCTGCGAAAGGACACGCGATGGCTGGCCCAACAACACATGAGGACTCTCCGGTCTGGATGATCGGAGACTACAAACCGGCGGATGATCTGATGCTCAAGCGTGCTGTGGTGCGCGAAGGGCTGAGCAAGCTGACGGAAACAACGATCGAGTTCAAGACCACCAACCGCACCACCAAGCTGGAAGATATCGTTGGCAAATCGATGCGGGTGGTGATCGACACCCCCGGCGAAAACGAACGGCATTTTTCCGGCCTGTGCACCTCGGTTGAACATCTTGGCATGCGCGACGGGTATGCGCAATACGTCGCGCAGGTGCGCCCGTGGCTGTGGCTGCTGACCAAACGCCATGACAGTCGGATTTTTCAGAACAAAACCGCGCTTGAGATCATCAAACAGGTTTTCAGCGACGCGGGCTTTTCGGAATTCGAAGACAAGGTGTCGGAGAAGGGCGAACAGCGCGACTACTGCGTGCAGTACCGCGAAAGCGATTTTGATTTCGTCTCGCGCTTGATGGAAGAAGAAGGAATTTATTACTTCTTTGACAACGGCACCGCCAAAGAACCGCTGGAAAAGATGATCCTGTGTGACGGGCTGAGTGCGCACAAACCGATGCCTGAGGGCGCCAAGTTGGAATACTTCCTGCGCACCCGCAACAGCACCCGCAAAGGCACATTCATCGGCGAATGGGCGGCCAAGGAAGAGATCACCAGCGGCAAGGTCACGCTGGACGATTACGATTTTACCGTTCCGGGGGGCGAGCAAAAGGTCGTCTCGATCTCGGAAAAAGGCAAGCACAAGTACAAGTCGAGCGAGCTTTACGACTATCCGGGCCATTACCGCAAAGACACCACACGCGGCAAAAGGCTGGCGGATGTGCGCATGGAAGCCGAAGCCATTCGCCATGTGGGGTGGCGCGGCGCGGGCACGGTGCGCAATATGGCTGTGGGCTATCGTTTTACCTTGGATCTGCACCCGGATGTGGACAAATCCGAGGAATTTCTCGTCACCGAGCTGGTGCATTATTTTCAGCATTCCGCCGATTTTGACGATTCTGAGCATCGCAGCGATCTGGAGGCCGAAGGCGGTGCTTTTGGCGATGATCAAGAGGGCGAAACCTATACCAACACGTTCGCCGCTGTTCCCAAATCGATCCAGTTTCGCGCGCCATTGATCACGCCCTGGCCCGAGATTTCGGGCATGCACACGGCGCGGGTTGTGGGCAAGTCGGGCGAAGAAATCTCGACCGACGCGCATGGTCGCATCAAGGTCAAGTTTCACTGGGACCGTGCCAAAGCCAAGGATGAGTCGGCCTCGTGCTGGGTGCGCGTTGTCACGCCCTGGTCGGGCAAGGATTTCGGCTTTGCCGCTGTGCCGCGCATCGACCAAGAGGTGGTCATTCAGTTTGAAGAAGGCGATCCCGACCGTCCGATCTGTACCGGTTGCCTCTACAATGGTGAGAACAAGCAGGTCTATTCCAACGAGGCGGAATCGACCAAGCTGGGCATCCGCACCAATTCGACCAAGGGTGGCGGCGGCTATCACGAGCTGATGTTTGACGACAAGAAGGGCGATGAACTTGTGCGCCTTCAGTCCGAAAAAGACTATGTCGAGGTGATCAAGAACAACGCCACCATCACTGTTGGCGAGGAAAAGAAAGACCCCGGCAACATGAGTTTGCTGGTTTACAACGACTCTGACACCACGATCCGCCAGAACAAGGTGCAGGTTGTCGGGGCGACCTATAACCAGACCATCGGCGACGGCGCGGGCTCAAGCGGGATCCTGAAAAAAACCGCGTTGGTTCTGAAGGTGATCGGGCTGATCAAGGCGGGCGCCAAGTTCAATCTGGCCGGTTTGATGATGTCGGGCGTCAAGGCGCTGACTGATGAGGCAACAGGCAACACTTTCAACCAGACCATTGAAGGCAAGCACACGCATGTTGTGACCACGCATTTCAAACAGCTGGTCGGCGTCTGGAGCGACCAGATTGTGCTGGGCAAATATGACCAGAAGATTGGGTTGAAACACAGCCATCAGGTCGGGCTAGAATTCAAGCAAACCGTGGGCGAGGACTATAAGCTGAAGGTGGGTCAGGACTTTACCCAAGAGATTGACCGCGATCACAAACAAAAGATCGATCGCGACCATGACGTCAAGGTCACCCGGGATTTTCTGATCGATATCGAAGGCAGTCATGAAAAAATGGTCAAGAAAGACATCAAAACGGCGGTTTTTGATGGCAACTATGCGCTGCAGGTGAACAAGGGCAAAATCACCATTGAAGCCAAACAAAAGATTGAGCTGAAAGTGGGCAAGTCCAAGCTGACCATCGACAATTCAGGCGTGTCCATAGAGGGACCGATGATCAAGGTTAAAGGAACCGGGATGGTGGATGTGCAAGGCAAGATGCTGACGATGAAAGCCGATGCGACATACACGATTAAGGGCGGCGTTGCGACGCTGATCAACTAGGTGGCATGATGAAAAACCGTTTCCAGAACCTGGTCAAGATCCCGATTGATCCACCAGCCAAGATGCTGTCATTGGCCAATATTCGCCTGGACACGCCGCTTGATGCCCCCGCCAGTGCGACCACTGAGCAGGTGTTGGTCGAGCTGGAGCAAAAAGAGGCGTGGTTTGATATTCTGATGCTGCTGGCCGTGCTGTTGCCGGTGCGCGAGCGGATCTGGTGGGCTTGCCTTGCGGCGCGTGACTACATTGGCCCAAAGACCGACAAAGACCCGTTGCCGCTGGCCACATCCGAGGCGTGGGTGTTTGAACCTTCTGAAGAAAACCGCGACCGAGCGCGCAAGTCATTGGACAACGCTTATGTCGATGATGACACAGTGCATTGCGCCACGGCTGTGCTTTATTGTGATGGCACGTTGGGGCCGGGTGATCTGTCGCAATTTCCAGCCCCTGCTGGCGTCACGGAAGCCTCGGCTTTTGCCATGAATATGGTGGCCTTAGGTCAACTTTCTGATAGGTTTGAAGAGTATATGCAGGTGCTGATCGAACGCGGTCTGGATATCGCGCGCGGTGGCAAGGGCAACATCGTTCTGAACGAATTGATGCCTGAATTGGAAGGAGAAACATAATGGGATTCCCGCTGTCCAGGATCACGGATACACATCTGTGTCTTTTGCCTGTCCCCCCGACACCTGCCGTGCCGGTGCCGCCGCCTGCGCCGATCCCGATTATCCCGCCCGGTGCCACGCAGGTGCTGGTGGGCAAAATTCCAGCCGCACGGATCACAGATCTGACGGCGGCGACACCGCCGCATCCGATCATGAAGGGGTCGATGACGGTCATAATCCAGAAAATCCCCGCCGCGCGGATCATGGATACCTGCGCTTGCGGCGGTATGATCACCAAGGGCGAAGTCCCGATCCTGACCGGAGGCTGACCAGAACGATGCCGGTGACGTTGAAATTCCAGTCCTCTGGCACTGTGCCGGGCAATGCGCAACCTGTGCAAATGCAGGGCGGCAGCCTGACCGTTGGGCGTGGACCGGCCAATGATATGGTGCTGCCTGATCCTGATCGGCTGCTGTCCAAAAGCCACTGCGTTCTGGAAGATCACAGTGGCCAGATCCTGATTGTGGATCTGTCGACCAACGGCACGTTTCTGAACTATTCCAAGATCCCGCTTGGGCGCGATCCAACATCCCTGAACAACGGCGATGTTTTGGCCCTTGGCGCATACGAGCTGGTGGTCGAGATTTCGGAAAGCCATCCGGATCTGGACGCGCTGATCGCCGCCAGCAGCCCTTCGATGGCCGCGCCGCTGATCCCGCCGCCGCTGGAGGCCGACAATGTGTCGCCCGGCTTGGCCGCCAACGCGCCGGACCCTTTGGCGCTTTTGGATGATGCAGCGCCAGGGGGGGATTTCCTCGATGATCTGCTGGGCAGCGAGGGGGGGCCTACAGGGCCGTCTCAGCTTAATCCAGTTGATCCGATTGACGAATTGCTGCCGCCGATGGGCGACGATGATGATCCGTTCTTTAACGCTCCGAGCGACGGGCGCGAAGGTGATGGGTCGAGTTTTGGCATGCACAATCCATCGGCCAGCGACAGTTTTGCGCCCCCCACACCAAGCCAAAGCCTGATCCCCGACGATTGGGATCCGCTGTTTGGTGACGCACCTCCCAAAGCCGAGGCAAAACCGGCACCACTGCCGGAAACCTTGCCGCCGACAGGCCCGCGGGTCCGCACGCCGCCGGTGACGCAAAACCCGCCGGCTCAACCTGATTTTTCGACGCAACCCGGCTTGCCCGCCGAAACGGTGCCACCCACAGCGCCCGCCAAGGCCGGTCAAGCGGCCAATTCCGATGCGGCGCGGGCTTTCCTTGAGGCCGTGGGCGCGCAAGATGTGCAAATCTCGGATGCAGATCTGACCAGCACAATGGCGCGCATGGGGCGGGTGATGAAAACGCTGGTCACGGGCCTGCGCGAAATCCTGATGACCCGCACCTCGATCAAAAGCGAATTCCGCATCGAACAAACGATGATTTCGTCGGGCGGGAACAACCCGCTCAAGTTTTCGTTCAGCGTGGAACAGGCGATTGAAACCATGGTGCGCCCGGCCAGCAAGGGCTATCTGGGTCCCGAAACAGCCGCCGAACAGGCGCTGGATGACATCAAGGCCCATGAAATTGCGATGGTCACTGGCATGGAGGCCGCGCTGAAAGGCGTGTTGGCCAAGCTGAACCCCGAAGTGCTGGCGGGCCAGATCGAAACCAGCAACGCGTTCGGCAGCCTTTTGCGCGGCAAAAAGGCGCGATACTGGGAAGTCTACGAAAAGATTTACGCGGAGATATCGGATCAGGCGGAAAATGATTTCCATGATCTGTTCAGCCGCGAATTTGCACGGGCCTACAAAGATCAGCTCGACAAGCTGAAGCACCGAGCCTGAAAAGAAGGAGACGTCATTGTCCTGGGACAGCAAAGTGCTTTGGACCGAAGGGTTGTTTTTGCAGCCGCATGATTTTCAGCAGGCCGACCGCTATACCGAAAGTCTGGTGACCGGGCTGGCGGCGCGCATGCGGCCCTATGCCTGGGGTGTGAACCAGCTGGAAATCGACGATGAGGTTCTGAAAATCGGCCAATTCGCGCTGAAATCCTGTGCCGGCCTGACCCAGGACGGCACCGTGTTTCGCGTGCCCATGTCTGACGATCATCCCCCCGCGCTTGAGGTGCCGACCACGATCAAGGATTGCGTGGTTTATCTGACCGTGCCCACCCGTCGCCAGGGCGCCACCGAGGTCGATCTGAGCGGGGCGGAAATGTCTGCCAGCCGTCTGCGCCCGTCCGAGCTTGAAGTCACCGACACGATGGGCCAGCAGAAAAAGCCGGTGATGCTGGGCGTGGGGCGCATGCGATTGCAGTTTGCGCTGGGCGTTGATGACATGTCGGATCGTTTGGCGATCCCTGTGGCGCGCATAATTGAGGTGCGCCCGGACAAGGAAATCGTGCTTGACGGCGCCTTCGTGCCCAGCTGCCTTGATATCCGTGCCGCGCAACCGCTCACCGGGTTTTTGCGCGAACTTGAGGGGCTTTTGTCGCACCGGATGCAGGCTCTTTCGGCGCGATTGTCGGATGGCGCGGGCACACGCGGCGCCGCCGAGGTGTCGGATTTTATGTTGTTGACTGTGATCAACCGCATGTTGCCGATCGCACGGCACCTGGCGCAGATTGAAAACCTCCACCCCGAGGATTTTTACCGCACTTGTGCCGGACTTGCGGGCGAACTGTCGGTGTTCATGAGCATGGACAAAATGCCGCCAGAGTTCCCGCCCTATCAGCATGACTCTCTGGCCGAAAGTTTCGCGCCGGTGATCCGCACTCTGCGCCAGTATCTCAGCTCGGTTCTGGAACAAACCGCGATCCCGATCAAGCTGGAAGCGCGCCAATACGGCATAAGCGTCGGTGTGATTGCCGATCGCAAGTTGATCGGCAATGCAGGCTTTGTGCTGGCAGTCGATGCCGAAATTCCGGCCGAAGATGTGCGCCGTCATTTTGCCGGGCAAGCCAAGATCGGCCCGGTCGAGGAAATCCGCCAGCTGGTCAATTCCGCCTTGCCGGGGATTACGCTGCGTCCCTTGCCCGTCGCGCCACGCCAGATCCCATACCACGCAGGTGTGGTCTATTTTGAGATGGACGCGGACAGTCCCTATTGGGGCAAAATGACCACCTCGGGGGGCATCGCTGTGCATGTTTCGGGGCAATATCCGGGGCTCAAGATGGAGCTCTGGGCGATCCGCAACAGCTGAAGAAGTGGGACGAAATCATGTCTGACGACGACCCCTTTGCCGAACCAGATGACACCGACAAAACGGTGATCAAGCCGAATCCGGGTGGCCGTCGCACATCGAGCACGCCGCCGCCTGCATCTGCGCCCGCCGCCCCTGCGCCGGGGGCCGGTGCCTTTGGGGTTCCGCCATCGCCGCAAGCCGCGCCCTCTTCGGGCAGTGGCGGGGCCAGCAAAATGGCGATGACGGGCATGAACCAGCTGGTGGCCTGTGCCAGCACTTTGTTTTCTTTGATCAGCCGTATCCGTAACCGGGCCCAGCACATGGATCCGGACAAATTGCGCCAATCGGTTGTGTCGGAAGTACGCGATTTTGAGAACCGGGCCTTGCAGGCCGGCATCACCGCGCAGGTGGTCAAAGTGGCGCGTTATGCGCTGTGCGCAACCTTGGATGACGTGGTTTTGAACACGCCTTGGGGCGGACAATCCAGCTGGGGTTTGCAGTCGATGGTGGGTACGTTCCACCGTGAAACCGTTGGCGGCGATCGGTTTTATGATCTGTTGGCACGCCTGGAAAAAGAACCCGGCGCCAATATCGACATGCTGGAGTTTCTCTACATGTGCATGTCGCTCGGCTTTGAGGGCCGGTTGCGCATCGAGCAGGGCGGGCCGGAAAAACACATGCAAATCCGCGGCTCGCTGGCGCGGATCATTCGCGCGCAACGTGGTCCGCTGGAACGTGACCTGTCGCCCAATTGGGAAGGCGTAACCAAGCCGTTTCGCGCGCTTTCGGCGTGGAAACTGGTGTGGATTGCGCTGGGGGTCAGTGCCGCCTTGATGGCCGCGCAGTTTCTGGGCCTGTCTTACGCCTTGTCCAACCAGACCGAGCGGGTGATCGGGCAGTTGTCGATCATCGACAGTGGTCCGCTGGCTGAACTGCAACGCCGTGCACCACCGCCGCCACCGCCACCACCGGCCCCCACAGCCCAGCAACAGCTTGAAAAAGTTGCAGGTTTTCTGGATCAGGAAATCACCGACGGCATTGTCGAGGTTTTTCCCAAAGGCAACACGTTGATCATTCGCATCAAAGGGTCGGGCATGTTCGGCTCGGGCTCGGACGGGTTGCAGGCCAAATTCCGCAATCCGGTCAACCGGGTGGCATCGGCGCTGAACGACGAAAAAGGCAAGGTGATCATCGTGGGCCATTCAGACAACGTGCCGATCCGGTCCGCCCGCTTTCCGTCGAATATGGCGCTGTCCTTGGCGCGCGCGCAATCGGTGATGACCAACATGGCTCGCGCCATGGAAGACGGTGCGCGCTTGTCTGCGGAAGGGCGCGCCGACAAAGAACCCATCGCCGACAATGGCACCCGCGCCGGGCGGGCGATCAACCGACGCATCGAAGTTGTTCTGGTGCGGGAGAGTGAGCAATGATCCTCAAGAGATTTTTCCGCTTGTTCGGCTCGATTTACTTCGTGTTTTTCTTTGTCGCCTTGGTTTTGTCGCTGTGCGTGTGGTATTTCGCGCCGTTCATCGGCAGCGACGATTGGCGCCCTTTTGCTGGCATAACCGCGCGGATCGTCACCATCTGCATCATCTCGGTGTTTTTCCTGTCGCTTATGGGGTTCGTATTCTGGCGCCGGCGTCGCAAAGCGCGTGCGCTGACCGAAGACATCGCGGCCGTGGTCGATGATGGCGATGATGTTGTGTCTGAGGAACTGGGCGAGCTGCGTGGTAAATTCAAATCGGCCATGGCCGAGCTGCGCAAATCCAAGAACGGGCGTCGGCATCTGCACGAATTGCCGTGGTATGTGATGATCGGCCCTCCTGGCGCTGGCAAAACCACAGCGATTGTGAACTCTGGACTGCAATTCCCGCTGGCCGACCAAACCGGCAAGGCGGCGATTGGCGGCATCGGGGGCACGCGCAATTGCGACTGGTGGTTCACCAACGAGGCGGTTCTGATCGACACGGCCGGGCGTTACACAACCCATGAAAGTGACGCGGAAACCGACAATGCCGCTTGGCTTGGCTTTCTGGGACTGCTCAAAAAATACCGCAAACGCCAGCCGATCAATGGCGCGATGATTGCCATCAGCCTGTCGGATTTGTCGATGCAGGACGAGCTGACGCAGAAAAGTCATGCCAAAGCGGTGCGTCGACGGCTGCATGAGCTGCGCGAACGTTTGGGCGTGCGTTTTCCGGTTTACGTCTTGTTCACCAAGGCTGACCTGATCGCAGGTTTCACCGAGTTTTACGACAATCTGGGCAAAGAAGAGCGCGAGCAGGTTTGGGGTTTCACGCTGCCGTTGGATATGGCCAAGGGTCAGGCCTCGTCCATGGCTGGGTTTGACGAACAATACGGGCTGCTGCTGTCTCAGTTGAACGCGCAATTGCTGGAACGCATGCAAACCGAAACCGACCACCAGCGCCGTGCGCTGATCGCTGGCTTTCCGGCTCAGGTGTCGTCGGTGCGCGGGGTTGCGCGTGATTTCCTGACCGAGGTATTTCAGGACAACCGGTTTGAATTGCGCCAGATGCTGCGCGGCATCTACATGACCTCGGGCACCCAGGAAGGCACGCCGATTGATCGTTTGATGCTTGGCATGGCGCAGACTTTCGGTATTGGCCGTCAGGCACTGGGCACGGGGCAGGGGACTGGTCGGTCATACTTTTTGACGCGGCTGTTTGAGACGGTGATTTTCAACGAAGCTGGTCTGGTGTCGGCGGATGACAAGGTGGAGCGGCGCTATCGCTGGACCCGTCGCGCGGCGATTGCCGCCACGATTTTGGTCGCGCTGGGCACCGGTGGGCTGTGGGTGCGCAGTTTTCTGGGCAACCGTGCGCTGGTGGCCGAGGCTGCGGAAAAGGTCGAAACTTATCAGGCCGCGGCCAGCGCCTTGCCGCCCAGCCCCGTGGGCGATACCGACTTGCCGCCTGTGATCGAGGCTTTGAACCTGCTGCGCGACCTGCCTGGCAACCCGATCCTGTCCGATCCTGACCCCGAACGCCGCGTGCGTTATGGGCTTTACCAAGGCGAAGTGGTGGGCACTCAGGCCGCGCAAACCTATCGCGCCGCGCTCAACCAAAGGTTCTTGCCGCGTCTGCTGCTGCGTCTGGAGGAACAGATCGGCGGCAATATGAACAACCCCGATCAGCTTTACGAAGCGCTGAAAATCTATCTGATGCTGGGCCTGCAAGGGCCAATGAACCCGGATCTGGTTAAGGAATGGATGGAGCAGGATTGGGGTATCGCTTATCCCGGCGTTGTGCGCCAACCCCTGCGCAGCGACATGCGCGATCATCTTGAGGCGATGTTGTCCCAGCCGATGAACGAGGTTGGGCTAAACGGGCCTTTGATCGATCAGGCCCAGTCTTTGCTGGCAGAAATGCCTTTGGCGCAGCGGGTTTACAACGGCATCATCGCTTCCAACAAAGCGACGGCCCTGCCAAAATGGCGCATCACTGATGCCGGCGGTCCTGCGGTGGGCCGGGTGCTGGTGCGCTCGTCCGGTAAGCCCTTGAACGATGGGATCGAGGGGATTTTCACCTATAACGGCTTTAACAATGTGTTCCTGTTCGAAGCGCTGAGCGTGGCGCAACGGGTGCAAAGCGAAAGCTGGGTGTTGGGTGACGCGAACAACCTTGAGGGGAACCCCGCGGCGTTGGAAAAGCTGAGCCGTGATGTGCTGGATCTCTATTACGACGACTATGTGTCGCGCTATGATGCGATTATGGGCGACATCGATGTCATCCCGCTGGAGTCGCTCAGCCACGCGGTCGAGGTGACCAATGTACTGTCGGGACCGACCTCGCCGATCAACAACCTCCTGACCGAAATCTCAAAAGAAACCAAATTGACAGAGGATCGCAGCGCGTTGGATGCGGGCGCTTTGAACGATGGCGTGTCAACAATTGTTGGCATTGAGGCGCGCTCAAACCTGTCTTTGCAGGGCATCGTGCTGCTAGAAGCGTTGAGCAAAGCCAACGAAAACACAGGCGAGCCGCCCAAAGCCCCCGGCGCCTATGTGGAAGAGCGGTTTTCCTGGCTGCACAACCTTGTTGATCGCGTGGAAGGGCAACCCAGCCAACTGGATCAACTGTTGGGCGCCTTGACCGAAGTGTACAAAGAGCTCAGCAACATGTCGTTCAGCGGCATTGCGCCCGGCGCCGAAGGGGTCAGCGCGCTGATCCGGTTCCAGCAGGCGGCGGCTGGAATTGAAGGGCCGATTCCCCGCTGGGCCTCGCAAATCTCAACGGGGTCATCCGGCATCGCGGCGGATGGCACGCGCGCGTCGATCAATGCGCGCTGGCAGGCCAGTGTGTTGCCGTTTTGTCAACAGGCGCTGGACAATCGTTACCCGTTCAACGCGCGCGCCCGCGCCGACGTGGGCATTCAGGACTTCGCCAAAATCTTTGGACCCGGGGGTCTGATCGACGGGTTTTTCAACGAAAATCTGGTCAAACATGTCGACACGCGCACCCGCCCCTGGACTTGGAAACGGGTGAACGGCGTTGATCTTGGCATCAGCCAGGCGGTGCTTGAGCAGTTCCAGAATGCGGCCCAGATCCGCGAGGCGTTTTTTGCCTCTGGTCCTTCGCCACAGATCAATTTTCAAATCACGCCTTTTGGGTTGGACCCAAAAGCCAAGACAGTTTTGCTTGAGATCGATGGCCAGAATGTCGAGTTCCGCCAACGCCGCCCCGAAGCGACGCCAGTTGCCATCACCTGGCCTGGTTCGGTCGGGCTGGCGCGCGTGACGTTGACCCCCAATCGCAAAAACTCGGAAAGTCAGATCTCGCGCGATGGCCCGTGGGGTTGGTTCCGCCTGCTGGATGCGGCGGCTGTGCGCAACACCAACGTTTCGGATCGCAAGCGGGTCAATTTCAACATTGGCGGGCGCATTGCCATTTTCGATCTGCAGTCTGGGTCGGTGATCAACCCATTTGCCTTACCGGCACTGTCCAAGTTCAGCTGTCCGAAGTCATTGTAATCATGCAGGGTTTTGGTGCTTTCGGCAAAATGCCATCGGTCGGAGATTTTTTCCGCATCCAGCCGCCTTCTGGGTTTGTGCAGGTGTGGGATGATTGGCTCCAAAGCGCCTTGATGACCGGGCAAAGCGTGCTGGGCGCCGCCTGGGACAGCCACTACATGAGCGCGCCGATCTGGCGATTTACACTGTCAGCCGGGTTGGCGGGGCCGCACAAAGTGATTGGCGTGTTGATGCCTTCGGTCGATCGCGTCGGGCGTCGCTTTCCGCTGACGCTGATGTCGTCGCTCAGCACACCGGGGCCTGCGGCGCGCGATCACCTACAGGAAACCGAGCTGTTTTTGCAGCTGGAAAATGCCGCTCTTGATGCGCTGGAAGACACGATGACGCGCGACATGTTGCAGTCCAATCTGGCCGCGCTGACAATCAACACCGACCCGCCCGGCCCACCGTTGCAACAGGCGGGGCGCAGTCTGGTTTTGACCGGTGCGCAGAACACGATTGAATTGGCGTCGGGTTTGTTGACCGCGCGCATCGCCGCGCCCAGCCTTTGGTCGTGTATTGTGCACGATATCCCGCGCATGCTGATTTGTGACGGTTTACCGGCAGGCCCCGATGTGCAAGGTTTGTTTGATCTAAAAGCCCCCGTCTGGAGCGAGGCCAGACCCGTATGAACGAGTTAAGTCCTTTTCGGTACAACGCCAAGACCCATGTCGGTCTAAAGCGCAAAGTCAATGAAGACGCTGTTTTGGCTTTGCCAGAGCATGACATCTGGGTGGTCTCAGATGGCATGGGCGGGCACGACGCTGGCGATTTCGCCAGTCGTTTGATCGCGGATTCCATCGCGATGATCCCCCCAGGACTGGATCCAACCGCCCGCATGCACGCGTTGCGTGACGCAATCATCCAGGCGCATCGCATCATCACTCAGGAAGCCTCAACGCGAGGGCGCGGCGTGATTGGTGCCACAGTTGCAGCCTTGATGGTGGCCAACGGGCATTTTGTCGGGCTTTGGGCCGGGGACAGCCGCATTTACCGGTTGCGCGGCGGGGCGATCGAAATGCTCACGACCGACCATTCGGCCGTTGCCGCGTTTGTGGCCGCCGGGCAAATGACCTGGGACGAGGCCGAACAACACCCGCATTCCAACGCGATCACCCGTGCGGTGGGTGTGGGCGATGATCTCGAGCTGGACAAAATTCGCGGTGAAGTGGCGCGGGGCGACCGCTTCCTGATCTGCTCGGACGGGCTTACCAAATATGCCACGTTCCGCATTTTGCAGGACACGTTGGAAAGCTATCCTATCGAAACGGTTTCGGACCGATTGATTCAGATCGCTCTGACCGGTGGCGGAGCGGACAATATCACAGCTATTGTTGTGGACGTGCTCTAAGCGCTTAGGGCTGGGCGGTTTCCAGAATGCGACTGTCCAATGATTTGATGCTGGTGCGATCGCGCACCATGCTTTCTTTCAACGCTTCGGCGTAGCCAGTGGCCGATTCTGTCGTTGGGCGCAGGCCAGAAAACAGCGGTTTGGCGGAATGCAAAACCACAACCTTGCTTTTGCCTAGCGTGCTGTCGTCAACTGTGAACCCAAGGCGCCCGAATTGAGCCACGTCCGCGACGCTGTAGGCGACCCTGACAGTGGCAGTCCCGTCTGTTCCGTCTCGCAAGGTGGCAACCGAGTTGTCCTGACGGTTCCGGTTGGGCAACAGATGAAACACGTTTCCTGAGACATCCAGCACCGACACGGTCAGATAGCCATCTTTGATTTCGGGGGGTAGGATGACGTCGATAACTGGGTTTTCGCCCACAAAAAAGCGCCCCGACGGGTTGGGTTCGTTGCGGTCCCCAACGGTGAAGGCCACGCTGATATTGCTTGACGGAGCTTTCGGCAAATTGGCTTCGATCAGGCAAAGCGTGGTGTTGAGCACCTCAACATCCAGCACCACGCGCCGCTCGCCGGCGATTTCGCGCAAGGCATCGTAAAGGCGCACGCGGGTCGAAGTGGCGGCCACGCGTCCGGTGACAGTGACGGGCGTGTCGGGTCCATATCCGACAGGCGTGGCACCGGGCAGTTCAAGCGCGCCGCAATCGGCGTATTCTTCCAGCACGGGCGTCAGAGCGGTTGTGCTTAAAAACAGCGGGATCAATTCGATCTCGGCGGTGCCGGTCAGGGCGCCGGGGGGGCCATCTTTGAACAACGCGGCCAGACGGCTGTGCACTTGGGCATCGCTTGTGCTGCCGGTGATACGCGCCGCATTGCCATTGATCACCATGCGCCAGTCATCCAGGTCTGGCAGCGGGTTGAGCGCGGCCAGCATGTCTGCGCCCCAGCTCGCAGCGATATCCCCCGAAGCAAGGGACACATCGACGGTGCCCAAGCTGTTCAGCGCAAGTGCCAGCAGGTCGTCATACGTCTTGGAATCCGGCACATGGCCAATCGCGACACCGGGCGCGCCACTGGGCTTTTCGACCACAAGGGTGAACGGATCGACATGAGGGTGAGTGGGACCCAAAAGGCTGTCAAAAGCACCCCCCACATACCCACCGGTACCCCCTGCGGCGACCAAAAACGCCAATGCACCGGCGACCAGACCGCCGCGCGACTTCTGAGGCTGAGCCACAGGGGTCGGGTCCTTGGACGCAGGTTTTGGCGGCGGCGGCACAATCGTGTCGTCCATATCGATCAAATCACCGCCCGGGCCGGTTGGCGTATCAAGAAAGGCCAGCACCGCCGCGGCACTTGGCAGGCGCTTGTCCGGATCCGGATCCGCCATCCGATCGATCAGTGTTTTCAGGGGCTCGGGCACATCGCTGGTATCAAGCGGCTCACCTTTGCGGGTGACAACCTCCATCGGGTTGTTGCCGATATCCGGGGGGGCGCCGCGGAAATTGGCCAGCAGCAAGGCGCCAAGCGCATAAATGTCAGACCGGGCATCAGTGCGCCCGTTCAACTGCTCCGGCGCGGCATAGGCATATTTGCCGGCAAATTCATTGCCGACAATGGTTTCTGCCCCCGGATTGGTGTCTTTGGCGATGCCAAAGTCGATGATCACCGCCTGGCCTGGGTCGCCGTCGCGCAGGATGATGTTGTCGGGTGACAGGTCACGGTGCACGATGTTTCGGGTGTGCGCGGCGCGCAGGCCTTCGCTGACCCGGCGCGCAATCACCATCAGATCGCCCGCGTCCATTGCACCCTGTTTCAGCCGCTGATCCATCCCCGGACCTTCGACATAATCCATCAACAGGTAGAGATGGCCGTGCTGGGTGCGCCCATTCTCGGAATATCGCACCACGGCGTCATGCATGACCTCGCGGATTTCTTCCTCGCGGGTGAGCAGAACGTGAAAATCCTGATTTTCCGAAAACTCGGACTTCAGGACCTTGAGGGCCATCAGACGGCCATTGGTCTCGTTTCGGGCGCGATAGACATCAGATGTGCCTCCGCGCCCGAGCAGCAGTTCAATTCGATAGGTGTTGTTAAGCAATTCGCCGGGCTGGAAGGCATCACCGGGTCGTGAGTCAATCATGGTGCGCCTTCATCGTTGTCCCGCGTTGTTCTGCCCGTCTTAACCCAGCGCCTGGAATTCCACCCTGCGGTTGACGTCCGCACGCGGATCGTTGCCGTCATATGGCGCGCTTTCGCCCAGACCAACCGCATTCAAACGTGTCTCGTCGATGCCGCAATCGCTGACCAGATGGCGTTTGACCTCTTGGGCGCGCAGTTTGGACAAACGCTCGTTATAGGCGGCGGATCCGGAGCTGTCGGTGTGCCCAATGATCTGAAAAACGGCGACATCGACGGTCTGCATCACCGTGCACAACGTTGCCAGCTTTGGCTTTTGATCGGCGCGCAGGGCCGCGCTGTCGAAATCGAACGAGATCTGGATGTTCACCTGATCTTCACGCTCAACCGCGGAATAGCTGGCGGGCGTTTCGGGCACGATTTCTGCGGCTGCAGCGGTTTCGGGCTGTTGCGTGGTCGGTACAATGACCAGCCCGCGTGTCTTTTGCTTTTTGAACGCATTGGTGATTTCTTCGGCCGTCATTTCTTCGGCCGTTTGCGCCGACAAAACGGCTGGGGCAAACCCGGCAACGCCGGCCAGAAATGCGCAAGTCAGAAGGGTGTTAATACGTGGCATGATGCGTGTTCCCCTAGAGTTCTATGTGGAGTTCATTAAAAAGGTTATACCACAGGGGATTATCCCACAATGTGTTTAAAGTAAGTGATCGAGGTCACTTTGTGCACATTTTCGATAACTATTGGCTTTACTCGCCTGTTCAAGCGCGGTGCAATGGCGCCAAAATCATCAAGGGCAGCACATGAGACTATTACCGGCCATTCTGATCGCTGTCGCTGTGGTTGTGGCGCCCGTCCTTTGGGTGGGGCTGAATTACCTGCTGTCCGAAGAAGATTTTCAGGGCTCTGCGGTCGATTCTGGCGCGCGGATCGAAATCGAAATGATGCGCCAGCAGATCGAGGATCTGCAGGGCCGTGTGGAAACGCTGCGTACAGAAATCGCGCGTATGCCCGTTGCCGGTGTGCAGGTGCCAAGCGCACAGGAAGACTTTCGCCCCACCGGTCCGAACGAGATTCTCAATGCCTATGCTGCGACAGTGCTGATCGCGGATCGGTTGAACGTGAATAAGGGGTTACGTGTCGCCAATGGCGCTTTGCTCGATGAAATGGTCGGGCGCCCTCGGCCCGATCTTAATGACGATTGTCAGCCTCCGACAAACGACAAGTTCAGATCACAGCTGGTCACCGAAAGTGTTGGCCCGATCCGCGTGACGATGATGCGTCCAGCGGCCGAAAGCCTGAAACGGGTGTTTGAAAACGTGCGTCGGGCCGATCCGGACCTATATGCGCGAATCGCCTCGTCTGGCTCGCTCTGCATCCGGCGCATTCGTGGCTCGGTGGCTAGCCCCTCGACGCACAGTTACGGGCTGGCGGTTGATCTCAACATTGACGGCGTGCTCGACAATTTCACCGATGGCAAAACCCAGTTGGGCCTGACCATACTGGCTGATTTCTTCCGCGAAGAAGGCTGGGTCTGGGGCGCCGGTTTCCGCCGCGAAGACAGCATGCACTTTGAAGTCAGCCGCAAAAAGCTCAACGAATGGATCGCCAACGGCGAGCTTTGAGTTATTCGGTCAACCCAAAGGCCATGCGGATGCTGCGCCGTGTGCCGGGGCCAAATTCTCCGTCGATCGCACCGGCATAGAAATCATAGCGCTTCAGCTCGGATTGCAGCGCGCGCCGGGTCTGACGGGTGAACATGGTGGGGCGTTCCGAGAGCAAATCCAGCACATCCCGGCTGCCTGACCGCAAAGCGGCATAGAGGTAGAGCGCCGCGTCCTTGGGGCCTTTGGACTCGATCAGCCCATCATCGATCAAGGCCGCAAAATTGAACTGTGCCTGCGGGTGGCGCAGATCAGCGGCGCGTTCAAAGAACGCCAGCGCTTGTTGCGGATTGGGCGCCAGACCCAGCCCGCCTTGGTAGTGCATAAAGCCCAGATCATTGATTGCATCAGCGAAATCCTGATCGGCGGCCTGACGATAGAGCGCAAGCGCGCGGCGTTCATCTACGGGCACACCGGTGCCACGCTCGAGCAATTTGGCCAGCTCAAACTGCGCCTCGGGTGAGCCCGCAGCAGCCGCGCGTTCCAGAAAGGACACGGCAGCGGCGGGGTCAAAGCGGCCCTGGTTCGGGTTCAACCGCATATAGGCCAGCCCCAGCATCGAGCGGGTGTCGCCCAGATCGGCCAGCGCGATCAGCTGTTCCTCTTGATCCGGCTTGATCGAGGCCCAGGCATCCACCGCAGCCACGCCAGCCACATCCGCTTCACCCGCCGCAGCTCCGGCCAGATAAAACGGCACTCCGGTCAGCGAGCCATACGTGTGGGGCTCTTGCAAATTGTCGGTCTTTTCCAGCACCCGGTCGCGCACCTGGCGAAACATCAGCGAAATCTCAAGCCCGGGTTGCACCATCTTTTCCATCAGCGCCTGTGCGTAGGGGCTGTTGTCCGTGGCACCATCCAGCGCAACCTGACCGTCTTTGGCGGCAAAGGCCACCAATGTGCCTCGGTCGGGATCGGCCGCAGCCAGACCGCCGCCGCCACGGGTGGCAGGCCCCGAGGTGTTCACTATGGTATCAAGCTGATCCGCCGGGTCGATGTCGTCGCCCAGCGGGTTGTCCCGGCAACTGTCGAGAATGACAATGCGCATCTTGCGCGCGCGCTCAACCGCACTCAGCATTTGGGTCAAGGACACGGACTGGCGCTGTACATCGCGGTTGGACGCCACATCGGCATCAACCGGGATCAGAAAGTTTTCACCCTGCACTTCGACGCCGTGTCCGGCAAAATAGATCAGAGCCAGATCCGCGGTTTCCGAGCGAAAGGCAAAATCGTCCAGCAGTTGGCGCAGCTCATCCGAGGTGGCATCAAGAGCCAGCGTGACATCAAAGCCGATTTTGGACAGCGTGTCAGCCATATCCGAGGCGTCATTTCGCGTGTTTTCCAAAGGCACGATGGTTTCATAGGCGCCCATGCCGATCACCAGTGCCACGCGTTCGTTGTCCGCATGGGCGACACTCGCCCACAGGGCAACGCTCAGAATCCAAATGATTCGAATCGCCGCAGTCATACCAAAATCCTGTCAAAAAAATACGTTGTGGGCAGTTTAGCCTATTGAGGCGTGATGAGAAGTCACGAATTCCTCACCTTTGCGCGTCGCGCCCTCGCTGGCGCGGCGAAAAATGCAAGGGCAGGTGATCCACCGCGTGCATGGCGTTGTTGGCGCGCGGGGTTGGCGAACCAGTCAGGGTGATCTGGCCCACCTGTTCGGCCAAGGCGCGCAACACCGCCTGACCTTCGGCGCGGGCTATGTTTTGGCCAACACACATATGCACGCCGACCCCAAGCGCCAGATGTCCGGCGGTCTTGCGGGTGATGTCAAAGCGATGCGCATCGGGCCAGTGCGCAGGGTCGCGGTTGGCCGCGCCCAAAACACACAGGATCTTGGTCCCCGCCGCAATATCGACCCCGGCAACGCGCGTGTCCTGGGCTGCTGTGCGGCAAAACGCTTGCACCGGTGACGTGTAGCGCAGGGTTTCCTCAAACGCAGCCAGCGCCAGTGTCGGATCCGCACGCAACAGCGCAAATTGATCGGGCGCGCGGGCCAGACAAAGCAGCGCCTGCGCCAGACCCGTGACGGTGGTGTCAACGCCGGCCGACAGCAACGAACGCACCAGCATTCCGGCTTCGTCCTCGGTGATATCGCCGGCATCCGCCGCACTGTAAATCGCCGCGCCAATGCCGTCAGATGTGAGGTTTTCGCGCAAACATTGTGCATTGATCCAAGGCACGATCTCGGGGCCTTTGCTCATCATAGCGCGGCGCAGCGCGTTATCGGGACCAATGGCGTTGAAGACCATAGCGCCATAGTCGACCAGTTTGCGCGCATCGGGCTGTTTGATCCCGACGGCACGGGGAAACACCGAAGTCGGAAAGGCCTCGGCCAAGTCGGCCACACCATCCAGCGTGGCGCGCGCCACAAGATCGCCGACCAACCGGTTGGCTTCCTGGGCAAAGGCGATACGCAAGTCGGCGACCACTTTGGGCGACAGCGCCCGGGTCAGAACACGACGGGTGCGGGCATGGGCGGGCGGATCAACCTCGAGCACAATCGAAGGCGGGCGCCAGGGCGGTTCCAGCGCAAAATCCGACACACCGATGCCACGGGCCGAGACAAACCGGGTGTGATCCGAGAACACCTCGCGGGTGACATCATACCCGCCGCAGATCAGCATTTTGTAGCGGCTGAGATATGCAAAGGCGCCGTGGCCGCGCAGTTGATCAAAGAAAGGCACCGGGTTGGTCAGAACGTCCGGCGCGTAGGGGTCAATGTCCCAAAGCGGCACGCCAAGGGGGGCGGGTACGGGTTTGTGGCCATGAACAAGCTGCATTTCGTCCTCCGCAATAGCCGCCCATCGTCACGCGGGCCAAGTCAAAGTCAACGGTTTTCAAGGCAGCCGGGCGTGATGCAAAGGTGCGTCGGTGGTTTTGCGACGGCTGATCAGGCTGCGCGAGGGCGCGGTTTCGCCCTTTAACACGGCATCGCCAAACGGGGCGCGGCGTTCAATTTCCGGTGTCCACGGCCTCGCGCATCCAGGTTTGCAAGGTCGCCACCGAATGCTCTGACATCACCCCCGCGCGCGGATCAACCACCAGCGGCCCGGGCTTGTACCCGCGCGAGGCCAGACCCCGTTGCACGCTTTGCACCAGATGAATGTCTTCTTCGACCGTGGTGACGCGGTCTTGGTCGGCCAGATCGCGCAGGGTCTGGTTCTGCGCGCCATCAATCGAATACCAGCCGCGCCAGACGGTCACCGCGCCGGGGCCGTTGGGGCGCCAGTGATAAGTATTGAGCACATTGCCCGGATAGACCTGAAACGACACCATCGGCCACAAGAACCAGCTGGAATACCCCATGGCGTTGGGTCGTGTGGTGTCGATCGGATAGCTCATGGCATCAAGGTTTTGACATTCGGTGGTGTGGCGCAAACAATACCCCTGGGGCTGGATATCATAGGTTTCCGGGCGCACCACGCCGGTGGCAAAAGTCGGATGGTTCAGCGTGCAATGATAGCATTCCGAGTAATTCTCGACGCTGACTTTCCAATTGCACAGCTCGGGGATTTCAACCCAAGCCATCGGCTTCAGCGCCTGCCAATCGGGCACCCAGCTTTCCAGCTCGGCGCGCACATTCGGAAACCAATGCTCCATCTCGTGCGCGTCCGGGTCGAGATTGACAAACACAAAGCCCAGAAACAGTTCGACGCGCACCTGGCTCAGGCAGATCTCGGCGATGTCGATGCCCAGCACAGATTTGAGATTGGGCCCGCTGCGCAATTGACCCGTTAGCTCGTAGGTCCAGGCGTGGTAGGGGCAAACCACCACGCGGGTGGATCCGGCACCTTGCACCAGTTGATGCGCGCGGTGCTGGCACACGTTGTAAAAGGCGCGGATTTCGCCGTCATGGCCGCGGATCACAAACAGGCTTTCGCCAGCAATTTCAAAGGTAAAGTAGTCACCCGGCTTGTCCAATTGCCCAATGTGACCCGCCATTTGCCAGGTGCGCGCCAGCAGCCCCTGGGTTTCGGCCGCATAAACGCTCGGGTCCGTGTAGTAACGTGCGGCAAGGCTGCGCTGGGGCTGCTGGCTCATGCGGGGTCCTCGACATAAATGCCCAAGTCATGGCGGCGTTGATGAAACCGGGCCACCCGATCCACGATCTCGTCACTGGACACTGCGATCACAAAGGACAGCAACGTCTCAAGCAGCGCAATCGAAGACACGGACGACGGAAAGAATTGCGGCGTGTCGACGCTGAGCACAAAGCCGAATTCGGCGGAGCGGATGATCGGGCTGGCCGGGCTGTCTGACAGGGCAATCACGCGCAGGCCCTGTTCGCGCGCGGTATGCACGGCGGCGACGACCTCGGCACGGTAGGGTTTGCAGGTCATCGCGATCAGAACGTCGCGCCCGTCGGCCCAGGCCAGATCGTCAATTGCGCTCGATCCGGGGCGGGGGATGGCGTGAAACTGGGTCATCCCGGTCGAGGCCAGATAGGTGAAATTGCGCGCATTGGCGTTGTTCACGCCAACCCCCAGCACATAGATATGCCGCCCGGCCCAAATCGCTTCGGCCGCGGCTTTCAGGCTTTCAACATCCAGCAGGGCAAAGCTGTCTTCGATGTTGGAGATCGCGGCCTGCGCCATATCGGCCAGCAACCCACCCAGATCGCCGGATTTTCGAATGTCCTGCAACCACCGCGCGCGATCAGGCAACGCAACCGACCCGGCGCGGATGGCATCACGAAACGGCGCGCGGAAATCCTCGTAGCCTTCAAACCCCAGCTGCCGGGCCATGCGCACAAACGTGTTGGGCTTGACCTGTGCCGCCAGGGCTATTTCGCGCACGGTCGACACCCCCACGTTTTGCGGGTTTTCCAGCACATAGCGCGCGGCCTTTTGTGCCTCGGGGGTCAGCGCATCCCACTCGGTGGACAATTGATCAAGCACGTCGGATGAAACATTTGTATCATTCATGATTGACTATGGTACAGATGTACGAATAGCCTGTCGAGCAGTTTGTTCCATGTCTTCGAGGATCACCATGCAGGATCGCAAATTACCCGGACAGGCGCGCGTCGTTATCGTCGGCGGTGGCATCATGGGGGTGGGGCTGGCCTATCATCTTGCGCATGAAGGTTGGCGCGATGTGGTGTTGTTGGAAAAGGCCGAACTGACCAGCGGCAGCACATGGCACGCGGCGGGGCAGATCACCCATTCCACCAGTTCCTTTGGCCTGGGCAAATGCGTCGATTACAACATCGGGCTCTATTCCGGTGCGCTTGAGGCCGAGACCGGGCAGGCCGTAACCTGGCATGGCTGCGGTTCTTTCCGGCTGGCCTACACAACCGATGAAATGGACTGGCTGCGCCACACGCTGTCGGTGGGCCGGGCGCTGGGCTTCAATATCGAACTGGTCAGCCCAGAGCAGGTCGCCCGGCATCATCCGTTTTACAACCTCGATGGCGTGTTGGGCGCGCTGCATACGCCCGATGATGGCCATGTCGATCCGACCAATGTGACGATGGCGATGGCAGCCGGGGCCCGCGCGTTGGGCGTGCAGATCGTGCGCCAATGCCGTGCCACCAACATCACGCGCCAGGGTGACGACTGGCGTGTTGACACCGAACTGGGCGCGATCACTTGCGAACATGTGGTCAACGCGGGCGGCACCTATGCGCGTCAGATCGGGTTGTGGTCGGGGTTGCAACTGCCGATGACGTCGATGACGCACCACTATTTTGTCACCGAT
This sequence comes from Sedimentitalea sp., assembly GCA_045105075.1. GTDB lineage: Bacteria > Pseudomonadota > Alphaproteobacteria > Rhodobacterales > Rhodobacteraceae > JBGCDD01. The sequence goes on from JBGCDD010000064.1 coordinate 24,531, forward strand.
CCGGTGCCCGAATTCGCCGATCTGGGCCGCGAACTGCCCGTGATCCGCGATGACTGCAAGGTTTCGGGCTATATCCGGATGGAGCAAAAACGCGGGCTGATCGGGATCTACGAAAAGGCCAATCCCAACGCTGTCTGGCTGGATCATTGCCCTTGGGAGGCCGAAAACTGGCTGTTCCCACCCGATTACGACCGGGTGATGCCTTGGCTTGAGGAAAGCCTGAACCGGATGCCGGTGCTGGCCAATCTGGGAATTGCGCGCGATGTGCACGGTGCCATCAGCCACCCGCCCGATGGCAATCCGCTGATCGGACCGGCGCCGGGCGTGCGCAATTACTGGTGTTGTTGTGGCACCCAGATCGGCATTGGCTGGGGGCCGGGGCTCAGCCGCGCGCTGGCGCAATGGATGGTGCACGGTGCGGCAGACATTTCGATGCGCGACTACGACCCGCGCCGCTTTGGCGGCTATGCCACACCCGATTGGCAAGTCACCAAGGCGCGCGAAGACTACTGTCTGCGCCACGAAATCCCGTTTCCTCATTTCAACCGTCACGCGGGGCGGCCGGTAAAACCCTCGCCGCTCTATGACACGTTACAGGTCAAAGGCGCGGTGTTCGAAGAGGTTTACGGTCACGAGCGTCCCCGCTGGTTTGCCCCCCAAGGCACCCCGGCGCAGGACGAATACGGCTTTGGGCGCACGGGTGTGCATGCCCATGTTGCGGGCGAATGCCACGCGGTGCGCACCGCCGCTGGCATTATGGACATCACCGCTTTTGCCAAGATCGAGGTCGCTGGCCCCACGGCGCGGGCGCTGCTGGAACGGCTGTGCGCCAATCGGTTGCCGCAAAAACCCGGCGGCATTACGCTGACCCATATGCTGAACGCGCGCGGACGGATCGAGCTGGAATGCACCGTGGTTTGCCTCAGCCCGACGCGGTTTTATCTGGTGTGTGCTGCGTTCTTCGAGCAGCGTTTGCTGGATCATCTGGCGGCCCACGGCGAGGCCGAATTGATCAACCGTTCTGACGATTGGGCGGCGCTGGCGCTGAACGGGCCCAACGCACAAAAGATCCTGGGCGCCTGCACCACGGCGGATCTGTCGCAAAAGGCGTTCCGTTGGCTGAGCGCGCAACAGATCACGATCGCGGGCCATCAGGTCTGGGCGCTGCGCCTGTCTTATGCCGGCGAACTTGGCTGGGAACTTCACATGCCCAACGCCGCGGTCGTGTCGGTTTACAGCGCGCTTTGGGCGGCGGGTGCGGGGCTTGGGCTGCGCGACTACGGATCGTTTGCGATGAACGCGCTGCGCATGGAAAAAGGCTTCAAAGGCGCGTCGGAATTGACCAACGAGGTCACTTTGGCCGAGGCTGATGTGGAACGTTTTGCGCGCTCAGATCTGCCCTATCTGGGGCGCATGGCATCGCCACCGCCCAAACGCTGGGTTTGCGCCTATTTGCAAATCGAACCCGACGGCCAGTTCGATGGCCATGGCGGCGAAGCGGTGTTGCACGATGGCGCAGTTGTTGGCTCGACCGCGTCCGTGGTGTTTGCTCCCAGCGTCGCCAAAATTCTGGCCTTTGCCTATATCACGCCCGCGGCCGCCCAGCCCGGCACCCGGCTTGAAGTGGTTATTCACGCTGCGCCGCGCGCGGCAATTGTGCTAGGGCAGGCGGCATATGATCCCAACAACGCCCTTCCCAGGGCCGACCCTTTTCTGGAGACCGCCCAATGACGCTTCCTGACACAATGCAGGCGATGGTTTTGACCGGCCACGGCGATATGGACATGTATCAGTGGCGCGAAGACTGGCCCGTGCCCACCGCAGCCCCCGGCGAGGTCGTCATCCGGGTTGGCGCCTGCGGGTTGAACAACACCGATGTGAACACCCGCGTGGGCTGGTATTCCAAAACGGTCGAGCAAGCCACCAGCGGCACCGGCTTTCAGGAACCGTCGCAGGAAGACCCCAGCTGGGGCGGTGCGCCTTTGGCCTTTCCGCGCATTCAGGGCGCCGATGTGGTGGGCGAAGTTGTGGCGCTGGGCGAAGGCGCGGATGCCGGGCTGCTGGGCCAGCGCGTGATGGTGGATTGCTGGCTGCGCGACTGGAATGCGCCGATGGATCGCAACCGTACCGGGTATTTTGGCAGCGAATGTAATGGCGGTTTTGCGCAATTCACGTCGGTGGATGCCCGTAATGTCGCGATCATCCGATCAACGCTCAGCGACGCCGAGCTGGCAACCTTTTCGTGCTCTTATTCCACCGCCGAGGGCATGTTGTCCCGCGCGGCGGTGTCTGGCGATGACACTGTTTTGATCCCCGGCGCGTCGGGCGGGGTCGGCGGCGCGCTGATCCAGTTGGCCAAACGGCGCGGCGCGCGGGTGATCGCCATGGCATCGCCTGCCAAACACGCCGAAGTTGCCAAATTGGCCCCCGATCTGATCCTGCCGCGCGCGCCAGATGATCTGGTCACCGCGCTCAAGGGCGAAAAGATCACCGTGGTCGCCGATGTTGTGGGCGGTGACGCCTGGCCCGGCCTGATCGATGTGCTGGAACGCGGCGGGCGCTATACCTGTTCGGGTGCGATTGCCGGGCCGATGGTGTCGCTTGATCTGCGCACGCTTTACTTGCGCGATCTGACTTTTACCGGCTCGACCGTGATTGCGCCGCACGTGTTTGGGGATCTGGTGTCCTACATCGAACGCGATGAAATCAAACCCGTGGTTGCCGCCACCTATCCGTTGCAGGACCTTTGCGCGGCGCAAGCTGCGTTCATCGACAAAGTGCACACCGGCAATATCGTGGTGCTGCCGTGACACCTGCCTCATTTGACCATCTGTTGGACCAAGCCCGCGCGCTGCACGCAACCCATGCAGGCGTCGCTGATTTTTGCGACCTTCTAAGTGACCTGACGCCCCAACCCATCGCGCCCTACCGGATCGGAGCCGTCGAATTGCAGCGTCGCGAGACCATGTTGATCGGCGACGACCACGCCGATCTGTGTGCCGCCTTTGTCGCCGCCAACCCGGATGCCCATTGGCGGGAAACCGACAATGCCACCGACATTGGCGACGATTTTCTCAGCCGCTTTGGCTGTTATTGTCTGATCGGGCAGGTGTCGTTTCATGCCAGCACCTGGCCCCATGCGATGCAAACCCTCGATCACCCAGTGATGGCCTATGTGATCTGGCGCAACACTCTGGGCATTTGCCCGGTTCAAAGCCCCGGATGGGCCACTTGATGAAAATTACCAAAATCAGCGTTTACCAAAAGGATCTGCCGCTGCGCGATCCTTACTGGCTCAGCGGCGGACGGCTGCGCTTTGATGTTCTGGATGCCACCTTTGTGAAGCTGGAAACCGATGCGGGCCTGACCGGCTGGGGCGAGGGTACGCCGTGGGGTCACACCTATGTGCCCGCCCATGGTCCGGGCATTCGCGCTGGGCTGGAGACCATGGCCCCGGCCATTTTGGGGCGTGATCCGCGTGCATTGGACCATATGGAGCGGGCGATGGATCTGTGTCTGCCCGGCCATCTCTATGCCAAAGCGCCGGTCGATCTGGCCTGTTGGGACATTCTGGGGCAGGCGACGGGCCTTTCGATTGCTGATTTGCTGGGGGGGCGCGATCCCACCGGCACCTGGATCGCTTCGTCGGTGTCCTCGGGCACGACTGATGAAATGACCGACCTGATCCAAAGCTACCGCGACAAAGGGTACCGGGTGCATTCTGCAAAAGTCGGCGGCGATATCGAGGCTGACATTGCCCGCATCCGCCACCTTGAGGCCGCGCGTCTGCCAGGCGAGCGCATCCTCTATGACGTCAACCGTGCCTGGACCCGGCGCGAAGCGATGCTGGTGATGAACGCGGTGGCCGATCTGGGCATCACGGTGGAACAGCCGGGCGAAACGCTGGATGATATTGCCGCCATCCGCGCGCGCACCACAACACCAATCAGCGTCGATGAATCGCTGGTGACCTTGCAGGACGCCACCCGCATTGCCCGCGACGGGCTGGCCGAGGTGTTTGGTATCAAGCTGAACCGCGTTGGCGGGCTGACCCGGGCGCGACGCATGCGCGATGTGGCGTTGGAGCACGGCATTCAAATGTACATCATGGCCACCGGTGGCTCGGTTATGGCCGACACTGAGGCGGCCCATCTGGCCCAATCTGTGCCGCAGCCGTTCCGGCTAGGGGCGTGGTCATGTCAAGATATGCTGAGCGTTGACATCGCGCCGGGGCAGGGCGCGCGCAATATCGATGGCATGCTGACGGTCAGCGACGCACCGGGCCTTGGCATCGTGCCGGACACGCGCATTCTGGGCGATCCAGTGGCGGTTTACACAAGCTAGACACCCCACAATCTTCGGGAGACGACCATGCAGAAAACCCATTCCCAAGCCGATTGGTTCGAGCGCGCCAAATCAGTTCTGCCTGGCGGTGGCTTTGGCAATTTTGATCCGACCTGTTTCATTCAGCGCGGGCGTGGGTCACAGGTTTGGGACGAAGACGGGCGCGCTTATGTTGATCTGCTGATCGGCTCGGGTCCAATGCTGCTGGGTCATGGCCACCCCGAAGTTCTTGAGGCCGTGGCCGAACAACTGCCGCGCGGCATGACCTTCTTTGCCAATAACGCCGCTGGGGTCGAGCTGGCGGAACAGATTTGCGCCGCCGTGCCCTGCGCAGATCAGCTGCGCTATGTCACCTCGGGTGGCGAGGCGGATATGTACGCGATGCGTCTGGCGCGTGCTTTCACCGGGCGCACGAAAATCGTGAAATTCGAGGGCGGCTATCACGGCATGTGCGCCGAGGCACAGATGAGCCTTGCGCCCAAACATCTTGCCAATTTCCCCGAAGCCGTGCCCGACAGCGCCGGCATTTCAGAGTCGGTGCGCGCCGAGATGCTGATCGCGCCGTTCAACGACATTGCCTTCATCCGCTCGCTTTTGACCGAACATGGCCCGGACGTGGCGGGCATCATCGTCGAACCACTGCAACGCATCATCCCGCCCGCACCGGGGTTCCTGCAAGCCCTGCGCGACGAGGCCGATCGCTATGGCATCGTGCTGATTTTTGACGAGGTGGTGACGGGATTTCGCCTGGCCTATGGCGGTGCACAAGAACAGTACGGTGTTACACCTGATCTGTGCACGCTGGGCAAAGTCATCGGCGGCGGCTTTCCGCTGGCGGCCATTGCCGGGCGCGCTGACATCATGGCGCTGTTTGACAAACCCCAGGCCAAGGACCGCTGGTTGATGCAACTGGGCACGTTGTCTGGCAACCCGGTGGCGGCTGTTGCGGGGCTCAAAACGCTTGAGATTTTGCGCCGGGGCGATGCTTACGGCGATTTGCGCGCCAAAGGTCAGCAATTGATGGATATGGCGTCTGGAACGCTGACACAGGTCGGGATCGCCCATCAGGTAACGGGCGATCCGACCTTGTTCGAGATTGTGTTTTCCGACACCGCGATGCGCGATTATCGCGACGTGCTTGGTGCCGATCATGCCCGCGCCGCGCAGTTCAACCGCGTGTTGATGGCGCAGGGTGTGTTCAAATCACCCGGCAAAACCTATCCGTCACTGGCCTTGCAGCCCGAAGATTTTGCGGTGTGCGGCGACGCCTACAAAGCCGCCGCCCAAGCGCTGTGCGCTTAGTCCGTCTGATTTACAGATAGGCGGACTGAACAAACACGTAGTGGGCGATCTCGTCGCGGCGCAATCCGCGCTTGGCCAGCTCGGCGTCACTGAGGTCGGCCAATGCGTTGAACTGCTGCATCTTGGCGCTGGTTTCACCGATGGAAACCAATGTGTCCCAGATGCTGGTGAACACCGATGTGACGGCGCGCAGGATCGGGTTTATCGCGGGTGTGAATGTGGTAACGTGTGCCATTTGGGAAACCTTTCTAAACGTTTGTGCTCCCCTCCCTATGACATCAATATAGAATGCTGCAGTGCAGCAAGCTAGGCCTGAATGCGACTATCCGATTTGCGTGTGGTGCAGGGCTTGGGTCTATCAGCGCAAAATCCGTGATCATTGATTGCGCCGGATCGGTTTCATTTGAAAGCTTGTCTGACCGTGCCAAAGGCCTGATACTATGGTCAAACAGCAGCAGAGATCATATGCAATGGCGGCCCAACCCGAGTCCCTGATGGAAAGACGCGCCCGCCTTTTGGGGCCAAATGTAAACACATTCTACGAAAATCCGGTGCACTTGGTGCGCGGTCAGGGGGTGCGGGTTTGGGATGCTGCCGGGCGCGACTACCTCGATTGCTATAACAACGTGCCCCATGTCGGCCATTGCCACCCAAAAGTGGTCGCGGCGATTGCCCATCAGGCCGGGCAGCTCAACACCCACACGCGCTACCTGCATGAGGCGATCCTTGATTACGTCGAGGCGCTGACGGCCACTTTCCAAAACCCGCTCAGCACCGCCCTGATGACCTGCACCGGATCCGAGGCCAACGACATCGCGCTGCGCATGGCACAGGCGGTGACCGGCCACACCGGCGTCATTGCCACCGATCACACTTATCACGGCAACACATTGGCGGTTTCACAACTGTCGCGCACCAATCCACCGCCGGGCGGGTATTGGGACAACGTCGCCTTTGTGCCTGCTCCCGACAGCTACCGCCCGCTTGATGCGCAAGGCGGCGCGCAGGCTTTCGCCGCTCATGTGGCGCGCCAAATCGAGGCCCTGAAGGCGCGCGGGCACGGCTTTTCTGCGCTGTTGATCTGCCCCTATTTTGCCAACGAGGGCTTTCCGGATCTGCCGCCGGGCTGGTTGGATCCGGCAATGAACGTTGTCAAAGACGCTGGTGGCCTGCTGATCGCAGATGAGGTTCAGCCCGGATTTGGCCGTCTGGGTTCGGCGTTCTGGGGCCATCAGATCATCGGCGTCACTCCGGACATTGTGACCATCGGCAAACCCATGGCCAACGGTCATCCGGTTGGCGGGGTTGTGACCTCGCCGGACATCATGGCCGCGTTTCGCTCAAGTTTCCGCTATTTCAACACGTTTGGCGGCAATCCGGTGTCCAGTGCTGCGGCGCTTGCCACGTTGCAGGTTATCCGCGACGAAGGCCTGATGGAAAACGCCGCCGATGTGGGCGCCTATGCGCGCGACGGTTTGCGCGATCTTGCAACGCGCCACGACGTCATCGGCGATGTACGCGGAGCGGGGCTGTTCCTTGGGGCAGAGCTGGTTTTGGACCGAGCCAGCAAAACCCCCGCCACCGCCTATGCCAAACAGGTGGCCAACGCGATGCGCCAGCGCGGCGTACTGCTGAATTTCCTGGGCATCCATTACAACGTTTTGAAAATCCGCCCGCCGATGCCGTTTTCGCGCGCCAATGCCGACCAGATGTTGACGACGCTTGACGCGGTGCTCAGCGAACTTGCGCCCGCGCCATGACACCACAGGTTGCCGCAGCGTTGCACCAATGGGGCTGGGCCTCGGCCCAGGCGCAGTTGATCGCAGAGCGCGAAAACGCCGTCTGGAAGGTCACTCAAGGGGGGCAAACCTGCGCGCTGCGCTTTCATCGCCCGGGCTATCGCAGCGCGATCGAGTTGCAATCCGAACTGCATTGGTTGACCCATTTGGCCGATGCTGGGCTGACCGTGCCACGCCCGGTGGCGCAACCTTCGGGGGATGTGCTGGGCCAGGTCGGTGCCCATCCTGTCAGCCTGCTCAGCTGGATGCCGGGCCAGATGTTGGGGGCCCAGGGTGCGTTTTCGCAAGGTGTTGATCCTATCGCCGTGTGTCGCCAGGTTGGTCAAACGATGGCGCGTCTGCATGATGCCTGCGATCGCTGGAGCGCGCCGCTGGATTTCACCCGCCCGAATTGGCGCCGCGCGGCGTTGGTCGGCCCGGACCCGCTGTGGGGCCGGTTTTGGGAGCATCCCCAGCTGAACACCGAGCAGCGCGACCTGTTGCAAGCCGCGCGCGTCGCCGCAGATGCGGCCCTGGCCCAAATCGAAGATGTGGCCGATCAGGGTCTGATCCACGCCGATATGTTGCTGGAAAACCTGATGATTGAGGGGACCTCGCTGGCGCTGATCGACTTTGACGATGGTGCCTTTGGCTTTCGCGATTTTGAACTGGCCACGTTTTTGCTGAAACTCGAACCGCGCCCGGACTATCCGGCCTTGCGCGCGGCTTTGTGCGAAGGCTACGCGGTGCGCCGGCATGTGATTGGTGGCGATCTTGATCTGTTCTTGCTGCTGCGCGCGCTCACCTATCCGGGCTGGATTGCCAAGCGTCTGGACGAACCGGGCGCAATTGAGCGTTCGCACCGCGCCATTGAAACCGCGCTGCGCCATGCCCGCCGATGGCTGGGCACCCCGAGTCGCGATCCGTGAAACCCAATTTCGCCTGTCGAAACTGAAACCATGCCCGCCAGCCGGTTTGTGACGTTAGGTTCTGCGCCCCAAAGCGGGTGTCGGGGTTTGCGCAGGCGCGTGCAAAACGGGTATCACTCGCGCGATGAAAAAGCTGTGGACAGGCAGGGAGAGAGCACATGTCAGAAGCCATCGGGTATGAGTTGATCGGTGACGTTGCGGTGCTGGCCGCACAAAACCCACCTGTGAATGCGTTGGGGTATGACGTGCGCGCCGGGTTGATGGCGGGCATGGACCGCGCCGAGGCCGACGGCGCCAAGGCGGTGCTGATCTATGGCGACGGGCGCACCTATTTTGCAGGCGCCGACATCCGCGAGTTTGGCAAGCCGCCCAAAATGCCGATGCTGAACGAGGTCTGCGCGCGCATTGAATCCTCGCCTTTGCTGGTGATTTCGGCAATGCACGGCACCGCGCTGGGCGGCGGGCTTGAGGTGGCGCTGTCCACCCATTACCGCATCGCCGTACCAAGCGCCAAAATGGGTCTGCCCGAAGTTGCGCTGGGTTTGTTGCCCGGCGCCGGTGGCACCCAGCGTTTGCCGCGTCTGGTGTCGCTGGACGCCGCGCTGGATATCATCACCACCGGCCGTCACGTCGGCGCCGCCGAGGCGCTGGAGTTCGGCGTGATTGACCGCATCACCGATGGCGATGTGCGCGAGATCGGGCTGGCCTATGCCCAGGAATTGCTGGCCGCGGGTGCGCCGCGCCGCGCCGTCAGCGAAATGCCTGCCCCTGATGCGATTGATTTTGACGCAGTTTACGACAGCGTTCTGGCGCGTGGGCGTGGGCAAATGTCGCCCGCCGTGGCCGTGCGCGCCGTGCAGGCTGCCGTCGAATTGCCGTTTGATCAGGGGATGATCCGCGAACGTGAGCTGTTCATGGAGCTGATGAACACCGACCAGCGTCAGGGCCTGATCCACGCGTTTTTCAGCGAACGCGCCGTATCCAAGTTGCCCGAGCTCAAAGGTGTAACGCCGCGCACAGTCACTGGCATCGGCGTCATTGGCGGCGGCACCATGGGCGCGGGCATTGCGACCTCGGCGCTGCTGGCGGGGCTGAATGTGACCATGTTGGAAATGTCCGCCGAGGCCGCCGAGGCCGCGCGGGGCCGGATCGAAGGCAACCTGCAAGGGGCGCTGAAACGCGGCAAGATCACGGGTGAAAAGTTCGAGACCCTCACGCAAAAAGCGCTGACGCTGGCCACGGATTACAGCGCGCTAAAAGACGCGGATCTGGTGATCGAGGCCGTCTACGAGGACATGGATGTCAAGAAAACCGTGTTCAAACAATTGGATGCGGTGTGCAAACCCGGCGCGGTTCTGGCGTCAAACACCTCGTATCTGAACATCGACGAGATCGCGGCCACCACCAGCCGCCCCGGAGACGTGCTGGGCCTGCACTTTTTCTCGCCCGCGCATGTGATGAAGCTGCTCGAGGTCGTGGTGTCCGACAACACCAGCCCCGATGTGGTGGCCACCGGGTTCGCCCTGGGCAAGGCCATGAGCAAAATCTGCGTGCGCGCCGGCGTGTGCGATGGCTTTATCGGCAACCGCATCCTGTCGACCTATCGCACCTGCGCCGATCACATGATCCTGGACGGTGCCTCGCCTTACGATATCGACAAAGCCCTGGAAAAGTTCGGCTTTGCCATGGGTCCTTACGCGGTCGCCGATCTGGCCGGGCTTGATATCGGCTGGGCGGTGCGCAAACGCAAACGCGCCGAAGGGCTGCACCCAGAGGCGCGCGACAGTTCCTATGCGGATCGGTTGTGCGAAGGCGGCCATTACGGGCAAAAGACCGGCAAAGGCTATTATGACTACGCCGGCGGCGCCAAAGCGCGCGTGCCCAACCCGGATGTGCCTGCCTTGATCGAGGCCGAGCGCGCCGAGCAGGGCGTCACCCCGCGCGCCTTTAGCCACGAAGAAATCGTGCGCCGCTATATGGCGTCAATGGTCAATGAGGCGGCCAAAGTCGTTGGCGAAGGCATTGCGCGCCGCCCTCTGGATGTGGATATGACGCTGCTCTTTGGCTATGGCTTCCCGCGTTATTTTGGCGGGCCATTGAAATGGGCTGATATCGTCGGGCTGCCCGGCTTGCTGGCTGATATGAAAACCTATGCCAAGGAAGATCCACATTTCTGGCAAATCGCGCCTTTGCTGGAAACACTGGTGGCCGAGGGTCGCTCGTTTGATGATCTGAACAAGGCAGCGGCGGCATGAAGCAGGCTGTCATCGTCTCTGCCGCCCGCACCGGGCTGGCCAAATCGTTTCGCGGTTCGTTCAACATGACCCATGGCGCGTCGATGGGCGGGCACGCAGTGGAACACGCGGTCAAACGCGCCGGCATCGATCCCGGCGCTATCGAGGATTGCATCATGGGCTGCGGCACGCCCGAAGGCGCGACCGGTGGCAACATCGCGCGCCAGATCGCGATCCGGGCCGGGCTGCCGGTGTCGGTGTCGGGCATGACGGTCAACCGGTTCTGTTCTTCGGGGCTGCAATCGGTGGCGCTGGCCGCCAACGCGATCACAACCGAGGGCGCCGGGCCGATGGTCGCAGGCGGGGTTGAAAGCATCTCGATGGTTCAGGTCGGTGCCAAACGGGTGCCCGAGGCTTGGATCGAAGAGCACAAGCCCGCCGTCTATATGACCATGATCGAAACCGCCGACATCGTCGCCGAGCGCTATGGCATCAGCCGCGAAGATCAGGACGCCTATGGCTTGCGATCCCAACAGCGCATTGCTGCGGCGCAATCGGAGGGCAAATTCGACGATGAAATCGTGGCGATGACCACCACGATGGCCGTCAAAGACAAGGAAACTGGCGAGGTTTCGCATCGCGAAGCCATCGTGGATCGCGACGAATGCAACCGGCCGCAAACCACAGCTGACGGTCTGGCAGGGCTGGGCCCGGTGCGCGAAGGTGGCTTTGTCACCGCCGGAAACGCCAGCCAATTGTCCGACGGGGCCGCCGCTGTGGTGGTGATGGAGGCCAAACAGGCCGAACAGCAGGGCCTTAACCCGCTGGGCGCGTTCAAAGGCTTTGCCGTGGCGGGATGCGAGCCTGACGAGATGGGCATCGGCCCCGTGTTCGCCGTGCCGCGCCTGCTGGAACGCCATGGCCTGAGCGTTGACGATATTGACCTGTGGGAATTGAACGAAGCCTTTGCCAGTCAGGCGCTGTACTGTCGCAACCGGCTCGGCATCGATGATGAAAAATGCAACGTCAACGGCGGTTCGATCGCCATTGGCCACCCGTTTGGCATGACCGGGGCGCGTATGGTCGGCCATTTGATGTACGAAGGCAAACGCCGTGGCGCCAAGCTGGGCGTGATCACAATGTGTGTTGGCGGTGGCATGGGTGCTGCTGGCCTGTTTGAAATCTACTGAGATCGGAGAGAGATATGGACCTGAGCTATTCCCCCGAAGAAAATGCATTTCGCGACGAAGTGCGCAGCTTTCTGGCCGAAAAACTGCCGAAAGAGACCTCTGACCGGATTCGCAATGGCGAAGAACTGGGCAAAGAAGGTCAGGAAGCCTGGCATGCCACGCTAAACGAAAAAGGCTGGTTGGCGCCGAACTGGCCCAAGGCCTTTGGCGGCTGTGAATGGGACGCCGTGCAGCGCCACATTTTTGAGGAAGAATGCGCCATGGCCAACGCGCCGCGTGTGGTGCCGTTTGGTCTGTCGATGCTGGCGCCAGTGCTGCAGAAATTCGGCTCCAAAGAGCAGTGCGATCACTACTTGCCGCGCATTCTGGACGGCACCGATTGGTGGTGTCAGGGTTATTCGGAACCGGGCGCGGGCTCGGATTTGGCCAGCTTGAAAACCCGTGCTGTGCGCGAGGGCGATCATTACATCGTCAACGGCCAGAAAACCTGGACCACGCTGGGTCAGCACGCCAACTGGATCTTTTGCCTGGTGCGCACCAACACCGAGGTGAAGCAACAGGAAGGCATCTCGTTCCTGTTGATCGACATGGACACACCCGGCATCGAAGTGCGCCCGATCATCCTCCTGGATGGCACGCACGAGGTGAATGAGGTCTGGTTCACGGATGTCAAAGTGCCGGTTGCCAATCTGGTGGGCGAGGAAAACAAGGGCTGGACCTATGCCAAGTACCTGCTGACCCACGAGCGCACCAACATCGCCGGTGTTGGCTTTCCCCGCGCTGGGTTGGATTCGGTCAAACGCATGGCTCGGTCCGAACAGGCCGGGGGTCAGCCGCTGATCAAGAACCCGCATTTCGCCGCGCGCATGGCCAAGGTCGAAATTGATCTGATGGCGATGAGCACGACAAACCTGCGCATCATCTCCAAGGCTGCCGTTGGGCAGGCGCCGGGGGTCGAAGCCTCGATGCTGAAGGTCAAGGGTACGATTATCCGTCAGGAAATCAATGACTTGGCGCGTCGCGCTGTGGGGCCTTACGCGATGCCGTTTGCCTCCGAAGCGGTCGAGGGTGACAATGATCCGATCGGGCCAGACTATGCCGGACCGCTGGCGGCGCAATATTTCAACTATCGCAAACTGTCGATTTTTGGCGGTTCGAACGAGATCCAGCGCGGCATCATCGCCAAAGTAAAGATGGGGGGCTAAGCCATGAATTTCGATTTGACCGAAGAGCGTCAGATGCTGCAAGACACGCTGCGCCGCTTTCTGAAAGACCGCTATACCACCGAAGTGCGCAACAAGATCATCGACAGTGAGTCGGGCATGAGCGCTGAGATTTGGGCGGAATTGGCCGAGCTGGGCGTGATCGGCGCGCTGTTCACCGAAGATCAGGGCGGCTTTGGCGGCGCTGGCTTTGATCTGGCGGTGGTGTTCGAAGAGCTGGGCCGCGCCGGTGTCGTGGAACCCTTCCTGGATACGGCTGTGCTGGGCGGTGGCCTGATCGCAGCGCTGGGCGAGGCCGACATGGTCGAAGAGATCATCGGTGGCGGCACCCATCTGGCGCTGGCCCACGGCGAACCGGCGGCGCGTTATGATCTGGCCCGCGTGGACACAACGGCCAGCGATCAGGGTGGCACGATAACCCTGAACGGGCGTAAATCGGTTGTTATCAACGCCGAAGCGGCCAGCCATCTGATTGTCTCGGCACGCGAAAGCGGCGCGGCGATGGACACCGACGGCATTTCGCTGTTCCTGGTGCCGACTGATGCCAAAGGTCTGACCCTGCGCGGCTATGCGATGATGTCGGGCGGGCGCGCGGCCGAAGTCACGCTGGATGATGTGACGGGCGCAACTCGGCTGGGCGAGGCGGGCAAAGGCTATGCCCCGCTGATGGCGGTGATTGCGCGCGCGAATGTGGCGCTGGCGGCCGAAACTCTCGGGGCGATGGAAACCGCCACTGAACTGACCCGCGACTATCTGATGACGCGCAAACAGTTTGGCCGACCGATTGGCACGTTTCAGGCGCTGGCGCATCGGTTCTCGGATCTGCTGATCGAGCTGGAACAGGCGCGCTCTGCCGTGATCAACGCCGCCGGGCACTTGGCGGATCCAAACGCCGAGCTGCACATTGCCAGCGCGCGCAATCTGATCGGGCGTGCCGGGCGCTTGGTGGCCGAAGAAGCGATCCAGATGCACGGTGGCATTGCCATGACGCAGGAATATGAGCTGGCCCATATCGCCAAGCGCATCGTCATGACCGACCACCGTCTTGGCGACACTGACTATCATATGGAGCGGTTCATTGAACTCAGCGCCGCCTGAACGCGGCCTGATCGTCGCGCAATCGGGCGCACAGTCGCTGGTTGGCTATGTGGTCGATGTGGGTCAGGGTGACGGGCTGGGGCGGGCTTCGCTCGATGTGGGCGAAACCCATTCCAACCGCAACGGCATGCTGCACGGTGGCATCATCGCCATGTTGCTTGATGCCGCGTGCGGGTTCACGGCGTCGATGAAACTGGGACAGGGCGAGGCGTTGACCCCGCTTGTCACCGTGTCGCTGACCACGCAATTTGTGGCCGGCGCGCGCATCGGCACGCGGGTGACAGCGACCGGATATCCGTCTGGTGGCGGGCGCAAAATCGCCCATGTGCGCGGCGAACTGGTCGACGAGACCGGCCAGATGATCGCCACCGCACAGGGTGTTTTCAAGAAAACCCCGATTGAGAGGTTCCAATGACGCTGGCGCGGGTTGATGACAAAGGCGACCGTCTGGTCGTGGTGAACATGAACGCGGCGCGCCGTGGCGCTCTGTCACCGGATCTGTACGCCGCCTTTGGTGAGGCGATGCGCGGCGCCGCTGATCCGCGTGTTCGCGCCGTTCTCGTCACCTCGCAGGGCGGTTTTTTCTGTGCCGGGGGCGATCTGAACACCTTGATCGAACGCGCCAAGCTGAGCGAACCGGAACGGCGCACCAAAATCGAAGGATTGCACGGCGTGATCCGCGGCATTCGCAATTGTCCGGTGCCGGTGATCGCAGCGATTGAGGGGGGCGCTGCCGGCGCTGGTCTGTCGATCGCGCTGGCCTGCGATCTGATTGTGGCCGCCGATGACGCCAAGTTCACCGCCGCTTATGTCAAGGCAGGGCTGGTGCCCGATGGCGGCCTGACCGCGTCGCTGGCGCGCAACCTGCCACGGGCGCTGGCGATGGAAATGTGCTTGCTGGCCCGCCCCGTTATGGCGCAACGGATGGCAGATATGGGGGCGATCACCGCCGCTGTCCCCGCTGGAACTGCCGAAGCCGCTGCCCATGTGCTGGCCGATGAACTGGCGCGCGGCCCCCGTGAAACCCAAGGTGTGATCCGTCACATGGTCGCAAAGGCCTACGACACGACCGAAGCCGAACAGTTGAGCATCGAGCGCGATGCAATGGCGCACGCGCAAGGCCGCCCGGACGCCGCAGAAGGCATCAAAGCGTTCCTTGAAAAACGCAAACCGGATTTCAACACATGAGCACCCGCTGGCATCACCTTTTGGACCACCAGGTTGCAACCCGCCCTGGCGCCCCGGCGCTCAGCGATTCCAGCGGCGTGGCCTGGGACTATGGCGCCTTTGATGCGGCCTGTCGCGATTTGCAGGATCATCTCAGCAAAGCTGGCGTGCGCGCGGGCGACCGGGTCTTGATGTTGTCGGAAAACTGCGCGGCGGCGGTGGCGGTCTTGTTTGCGACCTCTCGCCTTGATGCGGTGATCGTACCGGTCAATGCGCGCCAAACCGAGGCCGAAATCACCCGGGTGCTGGAACATGCCCGCCCGGCTGCGGTGCTGTTCACCGCCCATGTTTCGCCCGATGCCACGGCCCACGCCGAGCGGATGGGCGCGCGTGACATCACCGGCGCCTTTGGCACGCTGAAACTGGCCACACCCTTCGCCAGCGCGCCGGATGATCAGCGTGATGTGGCGGTTCTGCTTTACACAACTGGCACCACCGGCACGCCCAAAGGTGTGATGCTGACCCATCAAAACGTGCTGTTTGGCGGCGCGACCTCGGCCAAGTTGCGCGGCATGGTCACCGATGATCTGATCTATGGCGTGCTGCCGATCACCCATGTGTTTGGGCTGACCTCGGTTGTCACCGGGGCCTTGACCATCGGTGCGCCGATCCGCTTTGAAGCCCGGTTTTCTGCCGCCAAACTTTATGAGGCCTTGCAGGGTGGGATCACCTTGTTGTCGGCAGTGCCGCAAATGCACGCGCTGTTGATGCAATATGCCAAGGAACAGGGCGTTGAAACTCTGCGCGGTGGCAAGCTGCGCTATGTGTCGTCGGGGGCGGCGCCGCTTGATCCCGCATGGAAGCGCAAGGCCGAGGCGTTCTACGGCGTGGCGATCCAGAACGGCTATGGCATGACTGAAACCAGCGCGGGCACCTGCGTGACCTTCAACACAATCGGCGATCCCGATATCTCGTGCGGCCCTCCTTTGCCCGGCGTCGAGGTGTGGATTGACGAAACCGTTGAGGGCGGCGGCGATGGCATGGGCGAGGTGGTCACGCGCGGTGCGCAGATCATGAAGGGCTATTACAAGAACCCTGTCGAGACCGCGAAAGTGCTTGATGATGATGGTTGGTTGCGCACTGGCGATCTGGGCAAACTGGACGATGCGGGCAATCTGCACATTCTTGGCCGCTCCAAAGAGCTGATCATTCACGGCGGTTTCAACGTTTATCCGCCCGAAGTTGAGGCGGCGTTGAATGATCATCCGCAGGTGATCCAATGTGCGGTTGTCGGGCGTCGCCATGAGGGCGATGAACAGGTGCTGGCCTTTGTGCAGGCCGCCCGCGATGATTGGCCCGATGTCGACGCCCTGCGCACTTTTGCGGCAGCGCGTTTGGCCGGTTACAAACGCCCCGCGCATATTGTTGTGGCCACCAGCCTGCCGGCGGCACCAACCGGCAAGATCCTCAAGCACAAGCTGGTCGCGACCTTCGCAGATGAGCTTTAGCGGGTCAAACACGCACTGATCCGCGCTGTTAGGCCGGCCAATGCCTTTGGCACAACGCCTTTGCCCCAGCCGCTTTCTCCGCGAACAAACGGAAGAAATAACTGGGGCAACTGCGTGCAATGGTCCGTCTGAAAGCTGTGTGGTCAGCTTGAAATGTTCAGCCGGGTGATGGTGGTTGTGCCTGATTGAAGGCGCGTCCTTTCGTTGATTGGGTCCGTGAGTGGTTTTGGAATGTGCGTGTGTGAGTGGTGGACGTGTTTGGGTCAGGTTTTGCGACGGCTGCGCACCAAAGCCAGCGCCAAACCCCCTGATGCGATCAAGGGAAGCGCCGGTGGCAGGGGCACAGCGCTGGGCAATGGCGTGTCGATTTTCAGGGATGTCGAAATCGCAAAGTTGGACTGGGTCGTGTGGCGTTCGGCAAAGAAGAACTGCAAATCATATGTGGTGTTCTCGGCCAGCCCCAGCTTTTGCATCAAGTCCTGGCCGGTAACAGAAGCAGCCGTGGGTCCGTGCACGCCACCCAGATCAAGCGCAAGCTTGCCGTCAACAAACATCCAGATGTCGTCATCACCGCGAAAGTCGAACGTGTCAGCGGCCTGAAATGCGATTGACCCGGCCAGCTCATAGGTAAAGTGATAGTTGTGCGTGCGGCCTTCATTTCCCAACAATTGACCGTCTAGTGGGAAGAATGCATCGTTGCTGTATTTGTAAACCCCATCGCCGGGCGTGCTTTCTTCCAGAACGATGTCGTAAAGCGTTGACTGGTTCACGCCGTCGATGTCGCGGTACCACTGGGAAAAGTTGGCCGCATTGGAATATTGCGGATTGGCGGCTCCGCTGGCGCTCAGCACGGGTTTGCCATCTCCATCCAGTTCGTTCTCGATGGCGCCAATTTGCATTCCGCCAACATGCGCTTCAAAGTCGGGGTGCGTGTCGCTGAAATCGCGCAGCGTTCCGGTGAGCGTGATGGTCGCAGCCTTGGCCGCGCCACTCAGGCATAGCCCTGCAATGGCAAGCGCCAGAACCCGCCGTGTTGTTTGTGTGTTTAGCATATTAAGTCCGTTTCCTAAGTCTGATTGCGTGCCCATTGGCATTGAGCCTTTGCTAAAAGGCATCGCAAATTGCTTCAACGAAGCGTCAGGATAGGAGTGGACCCAAAGGGATAGATTGAGAGAACCATTCAGATAGTTTTGATAGGAAACCGGTTTTGAACGCCGGTCTCCTGGATCGTGATAGTCTTTGGCGGGAGTTTGATTTGAAAGCTGAGGTTTGTCAGATATCGAGTGTGTTTTCTTTTTCCCATGTTGAGAAGTGGGCTGTGTATGCGGTCCATTCCTGGTGTTTGAGGTTGAGGAATGCGGCTGAGAATTCGGCGCCCATGGCGGCTTTGAGGACGGGGTCGGCGTCGTAGGCGCGCAAGGCGTCGAGCATGTTGAGGGGCAGCACCGGGGCGTCGGTGATGGTGTGGCCCATGGCGTACATGTCGATGTCGCGGCGTGGGCCAGGGTCGGCTTTTGAGGCCAGGCCCGACAGGCCGGCGGCGATGATCACGGCCTGCAGCAGGTAGGGGTTGGCGGCGCCATCGGCCAGGCGCAGCTCAAATCGGCCGGGGCCGGGCACGCGCACCATGTGGGTGCGGTTGTTGCCGGTCCAGGTGACGGTGTTGGGCGCCCAGGTTGCACCGGATGTGGTGCGCGGGGCGTTGATGCGTTTGTAGCTGTTCACCGTCGGGTTGGTGATCGCAGCCAGGGCGCTGGCGTGTTTCATGATCCCGCCCAGGAAGTGTTTGCCGCGTTCCGACAGGCCCAGTTCGCCGGTCTGGCCCGAGCCTTCTCCGGCAAAGACGTTGGTTTTGGCCTCGGCCCCCGGCGCGTCCCAGACTGAGATATGGGCGTGGCAGCCATTGCCCGTCAGCCCTTCGACCGGCTTTGGCATGAAGGTGGCGCGATAGCCGTGCTTTTCGGCGACACATTTGGCCATGAACTTGAAGAACGAATGTTTGTCGGCGGTTTTAAGCGCGTCGTCAAAATCCCAGTTCATCTCCCACTGGCCGTTGGCGTCTTCGTGGTCGTTTTGATAGGGGTTCCAGTCCAGTTCCAACATGTGATCGCTGATCTCGCGGATCACATCGAGACGGCGCATAAAGGCTTGCTGGTCGTAACAGGGTTTGGCGGCGGTATCGAACGGATCGCTGATCTGGTCGCCCTCGGGGGTGAGCAGGAAGAACTCGGCCTCGATGCCGGTTTTAACATGCAATCCTTGCGCTGCGGCGGCGGCGATCTGGGCGCGCAGCACGTTGCGGGGGGCCTGGGCGACGTCGGCGTCCTCCATCACGCAATTGGCCGGAACCCAGGCGATCTCCTTGTCCCAAGGCAGCTGGATCACCGCACTTGGGTCGGGCACGGCCAGCATATCCGGGTGGGCCGGGGTCATATCGAGCCAGGTGGCAAAGCCAGCAAACCCGGCGCCGTCGGCCTGCATGTCGGCGATGGCGCGCGCGGGGCCCAGGTTGGCGCGTGGGCCGCCAAACCGGTCGGTGAACGAGGTGCGGCGCATTTCGGCCCATATTGACGGGATCACCGGAGCAGAGATCGAAGACGAAAACCCACAAGACACGCAGACCGATCAGGCCATTGCGGAAGGGCTTGCGCGCAGCCTATCGCGCGACACCGGAACACGCGAGGCCCAGATCGGCCGTATTCT
>JBGCDD010000065.1:0-21565 GCA_045105075.1 Sedimentitalea sp.
CGGGCAACGGTAAGCCCACTGGTCAGTGCGATACGCACCGCGTCCTTGCGGAATTCATCCGTCCGTTTTAGTCCCATAGTCAGTCTCCTTTGGTGCAGTAAATGCTATCAAAGGAGCGCCATCAAACCGCGACAGGTCCACATTGCCGGAACTCATCAATCTTCTGGATCCAAACGGCGTTCTTGATCCAGCAAGTGTGCAAGCGACGGCACAAGCGCTGTTTGATAACCCCTATAACCCCTATACCCCCGAAAACGCGGACAATGGCCGCTCGCTGGCAGGCCCATGGGATTTCACCTGGAACGGGCCTGAAATGTCCGGTCAGAGCGATGACCACACCTTGACCCGGATGCTGACAGGCGCCGAATTCGCGCGCGACCACATGTTGATTTCGGGCACGGGCTTTGACGAATTTTACGGCGGCTGGGGGGACGAGCTGATCTCAACCGAGAAAGGCGATGACTGCATTGCATCCAAGGCGGGCGATGATGTTATTTTCGCGGGGCGCGGAGACGACATTGTCTTTTCAGGGGACGGCGCAGACACCGTTTTTGGGCGGCGCCGGGAACGATTAAATCGATCCGGGTGCGCGCGGCAATCAGGACAATCTGGATGTCATCTATGGTGGCACCGGCTATGACGTGTTTTTTTGGGAAGGTCTGGCAATCAGGCTGCGTCCGAGACTGTCGCATCCCAATCCGCAGGTGCGGCGATCACCGGTGTGGGCGATGCAATAATCGACCTCGGATCAGATGGGGCCGGCGATATCGTCAAGTCTCTGTTGGAATCGGACACAACGAAGAAACTGGCCAAAGCATTGGGGTCAACTACGGGTGCCGTGCTGGGCGGTATCGGCGGAGAGCTTGCCGAACTGGGCATTGGGTTGTTGCTGGATGCGCTGAAGGATTCCGACACCAGCAAAGACCAGATCCAGATCATGGATTTCGATCCCACAGAAGACATGGTGATCCAGCCGTTTGACCAGTCGGCAGGTGAATTGCTGCTGGTGGCGCAACAGCTCAGCGATGAGGTCGTGATCGACTTGCAATACGAGGTCGAGGACGGGTCAATCAAAACCTTTGCCCGGCTGCATCTGGCCCAGGAATTTCAGGAAGCCGTTGGCATCTATGTCGATGTGCCCGACGGCGCTACTGCATCCAAACTATTGAAAGCCAAAGCAATTATTCAGTGCATTGTCGCCGCGCGAATTAATCTGAACGAAACCGAAATGTCCAATACCGTGCCCGATGAAGGCACCTCTCTGGAAGAACTGACATCGCTTAGGGATGCGTCTGCCGTCGCCTTTGGATCGGTGGCCCCCCTGTTGCGGGCCGGAGCGGTCGAAGATAAGGCGACCATCGGAAGCCGCTTTGGCGACGTTTCGACGGCAAACACGACTATCATCGACCCCGGCGAAGAAGAACGCTTTGGCAATATCACCGGCGCCGGCACGGTCGAATTTATCTCGGAACTGTCTGTCGAGATCTATGGTTTCGGCGGCCATGACACGATCGTCGGCGGGCTGGGCTCGGACCGGCTCTTTGGCGGCGATGGCGACGACACCATCTGGACCTATGGCACCAAAGAAGGCACCGATTTCGCACTGGGCGGTGCAGGCGATGATACGGTGATTGCGGGGACAACGCGCAACAACCTGCCGCGTTATGACAGCGACGGCGGCGATGGCTGGGATACCTTTGACTTCACCTATTACAGCATCGGCCAGGCCTATGGCGTCGCAATTGGCATTGGCGCAGATGCCGATGGTGCGGAAATTGCTTATGGCCGCAACTGGAATGGGCGCAGAGCGGACCCGCTGGGCGCGGTTGATCCCGAAAACGCCCGCTTTCAGCTGGCGGCTTTCGAAGAGATCCAAGGCACACGGGATCGCGACTATTTGGATGTGAGCGACGCAACCTCGCGCTGGACGGTGAGTGGCGGCAAAGGCGATGATGTGATCATTCTGGGCGCGGTCTCTGGCATGATCGCGCGGGGCGGTGATGGCGCCGATCAGCTGACCGGCGGATTTGCCGACGCCCGGCTCAGCTATTCTGACTCCAACGGGAGCGTGAGCGTCAATCTGGTCACCAACACTGTTTCTGGTGTTTTTGCCGATGGTGACGTGATCGAAGGGTTTGCCGGTGTCATCGGGTCGGATTTCGCCGACACACTGACCGCCAATGGCGGGCGGGTTGATGGCAGTGGCAGCAATGACAAGATCTTTGGCACCGATCAGGTCAGTGACGTGCCGTTGGGAGACGACGGGAATGACACAATCATCGGCAAGGTCGGAAACGGCCGGATCGCTGGGGGCAATGACAAAGACAATCTGCGCGGTGATGCCGGCACTGACACGATCTGGGGCGGAGCAGGCAATGACGTGATCAAGGGCGGCGACGGAAATGACGTCATCAACGGGCAAAACGGCAACGACAAGATTTGTGGCGGTGCCGGCGACGATGAATTGGATGGCGGGCAAGGCGACGACATCCTGTCAGGCGGTGCGGGCCAAGACACATTGAGCGGCGACACTGGCGACGATCGGTTGTTTGGCGGTTCAGGAGATGACACGCTCACGGCCAGTTTCGGGGATGACCGCCTGTTCGGCGGCGCCGGTAATGACAACCTAACAGACGGTGTTGATGGCGATGACCTGCTCAATGGCGGTGCTGGCAACGACACGCTGTCGTCGGGCAAGGACATACTGTTCGGTGGCAGTGGCAATGACATGATCGACGGTGGCGAGGGCGACGACATCCTGAATGGCGGCGCAGACGATGACACGATGAATGGCGCAGCCGGTCGCGACACATTGAATGGCGGGTCTGGCAACGATGTCGTCACGGGCGGGCAAGGCGACGACGACATCATGGGCGGCACAGGCAATGACACGCTCTGGGGCGAATCCCGTTTTGTCGCAGACAGCAGCGATTTCTTTGTTTTCAGCGTTGGCGACGGGCAAGACATCATTGCCGATTTTCAGGATATCGACAAAAATTTTATGACCGGGGACATAACCAGCGCGGATATCATGATCACCGAAACGTCCAAGGAAAACTGGACCATTGTCTGTTCGGACCAAGGTGACAGTTTCTCGGTGGCGGCCAATCTCGCAAGCTTCGGACTCGCATACTTCGAGTTCATCTAATCAGTTCGCGGTCATCTTAACGATTGCGCTAAGTGATCCCTTAGCTTTGTGCCACGCCTGTCAAACCGTCATCGCGCGGCTTTCAGTGCCGCATGCAAATCCTCCAATTTGATCGGGCAACAGCGTTCAATCAGCGCGTGTTTGACCCGCTCCAGAGAGTTCTGCAACAGAGTGCTTGCGGGGCTTTTGCATAAAGCCACGATCTAAAGCCATGATAGCATATTTGAGAGAGGATCATCGGATGCCGTCACCAAGCGACCCTTTCAAATGGCATCGTTTTCCGAAAGAGATCATCCTGCAGACCGCCGGTTGGCAAGCCGCTTCGCCGACCATATCAGATGCGGGATTGATGGCTCAAGAGCATCGAGGCAATAATCCAACGGCAGCAGTTCGTGCTTTTGGACTACGGAAATCAATGGTTTCTCGGCTTCTGTCAGCGACGAGAACAGCGTCTCGTTCAGGCATTCATCCACTGCCCGGCAAGGACGCAGGACGCGCATGTTTACAAGCACGAGAAGGGCGGAAGCTTTCGATAAAAGCGTTCCGTGCTGGCTTCCCCGGAGCGATGTAGTGCCATTCGATCTCTGACTTTTGGCACCATGCGAGCAAAGCCGAACGGGTCCTCTTGGTGCTATTGTCCATTGCCCGGCAGGCGATTGCAAAGCAATCCGCCGAGGGGGGAAAGATCAGGCAATGCATGGCAGAAAGGCACAGTTGAGAACACCAACAGGCGCGCCACACGCTGGCTTCCTTGCCAGCGGGACATCAGGGCGATGACGGATCACGATATCAAGCAGATCTGCGGCCAGCTCAACGACACGCCCCGCAAATGCTTGGGATGGCAGACACCGGCAGAGGTCTTCAGAGAAAAAACAGGCCTCAGCCCATGCCCTCAAACCCAATAGGAGCCGGGGCAACTCGCGCTCACACCACAAGGTTTGTCTCCCCGTCAGTCGCCGTTCTTCCACCCTAGCCCTCGGCTGATCGTGGTCGCGGTTCGAATGACTTCGGTTTCGATCTTGGCAGGCACAGCGGTGGTGACTTTGGTCGCGCTTATGGCCGCGACAATGGCGCCTGACATGTCAAATACTGGCGCCGCGACACTGCAAAGTCCGGTTTCGAAACGTCCGGCGTGAATGACGCTCTGGGCAGTTTTGTCGGTTTCCCAGGCGTCAAATGCGGTCTCTACCTCGGCTTTTGGCTGATCGGAGAGCAGTTTGCGCAAGTCAGCTTCTGTCTTTTGCGCCAACAAAACGCGCCCCATCGCCGTCTTTGACGCCGGCAGCCGGCTGCCGACATGCACCAATGACGAAAGACCGTCGGACGCAGGAAGCCGGATCAGATACAAGATATGCCGCCCATCCAGAACACCCAGGTGACAGGACCAATCGGTCGCGTTGCGCAGGGTTTCAAGCGGCGCCTGGGCTATTTCAAGCAACTCACGGCTGGCATGGTAGCCATAGCTGAGACGCAACACAGCGGGGCCAAGGCAAAAGTGGTGACCATCCCGCACAGGCAGCAGAAACCCTTGCTGCACCAACGTATGAACACTGCGAAACGCAGCCGAGCGGGTGATGCCAAGGGCCGTGGCCAGTTGCGACAGGGTTTGCTCGGGTTTTTGCGGCGTGAAGACCTGTAACAGGGCCAGGCCACGCACCAATCCAGGCACAATATAGGGATCATTGGCTGTCAAAGTGTTTCACCCGCAAAACGCATCCTTCCCAACCAAACCGGTAACTCTAGGATTAGGTCAACAAAAATCCCGAGGAAGTGGCCATGAATATCGTCTCCAAGACCCAAGTTGCGATGACAGATCAACTGCGCGCCCACACCGGGCGGTTCACGGACAAGACGTTCGATTGGAAAGCGTTTCCGTCAAATGTTGATTTTGAAGACCTGTCGCGGGCCCAAATGCGCTATATCGGTGCGGGTGGTTCGCCCAAAGTGGGCGATCCTACAACGCTCAAGCCCGATAATTTCACGCTGAGCCTGATTTACAAAGAGCCGGGCAAATATGCCGCCTGTCATAGCCATGAAATCGAAGAGAGTTTCCTGATCATCTCGGGTGCCCTGATCGTTGGATGGGAACGCGATGGCGAGGTGGTCGAGGTCAATCTTGGGCCCAAGGATATGATCCTGAATGCCCGCGAAATTGGCCACGGTTTCCGCGTTGATGGGGTTGAGCCGGTGATGATGTCAATCTCGGTTGATGTGGGCAAACCCCTGCCCCCGGTTTACCACTATCACCCCAAGGAACACCCCGCAGAGCTGGCCCGGTCCTTTGGCGCGGCCCCCGGAAAGACAATGCCCTTTGATGCAAATGGCGCGCACCCGATCCAGAAAATGATGGGCGACTATGTGGTGCGCCATGCACAGCTGCCAACGCTTTGGGATGATGCGGGGTTCACCCGCAAGGTTTATGTGGGCGATGCCCCCGGCGCGATCCAGCATGACACTTGCCGCAAGGAAATGTGGGGGCTGCCGGTTGGCGCGTGTCTTGCGCCGTTCACGCGCACCGTAGAAGATGCGTTTATGTGCCTTGAGGGCAGCGTCGAGGTTGTCTGGGTGGATAAAGACGGCAGCGAAGCCGTGGTCGAACTTGGACCGCGTGATCTGGTCAAAACGCCTGCCGGGCAAGCCCATTATCTGCGCAATCCAGGTGCCGGAGCGGCGACGGTCTGGACGGTGATCGGCACGGCAGGCGCAGATGGCGCCGTCTATGCAAAAGGATCACCAGATGAGCACTGAGCCCACAAATTCACCGCGTCCGGATGCGTTCAAGGCCCGCATGGCGCAGGCACAAGCCGCAGGGCGACCCGAGTTGGCGCACCAAAGCCTTGGGCGGGAACTGAGCGCATCTGAAGATCAGTTCGCAGGCGCGCTGATGGCAATCTATGGCGAGGGCATAAGTGCGCAAAAAGACGTCGCAACGGCTCTGGTGGCACGTGGTATAGTGCGGCCTTCGTCTCAGACGGTGGATTGGACAGGCGAAAATCTGGCCGCCGAATTGCAGGCGTTGAATACCGATCTGGATGATGCCTACCGCGAAAACGGGTTTGGGGCGTGAAAGGGGAACAAGATGGCTGTGTCAGCTGAGATGAAGGCCCGGATAGAAGACCGGGTGAACGAAGGGTTGCGCGACCAATGGTATCCGGTTGCCAAATCCGTCGAAGTGCGTGCGGACCGTCCGTATGGGGCGGTTGCTTTGGGCCAAAAACTGGTCCTGTGGCGCGGGGCGGACGGCACCATTCACTGCATCGAAGACTTTTGCCCGCACCGGGGCGCACCGCTGAGCTATGGCGAAATCCATGGCGGGCACATTGGCTGCCGCTATCACGGGGTTGTTGTAGATGGCACTGGCACGGTGCAGCAGGTTCCGGCCATGCCCGACTGCCCGATGGAGGGGCGCAAGGCGCTGCGGTCGTTTCACGTGCGCGAACACAGCGATGCGGTGTTTGTGTTTATGTCCCACAACGAAGCGACCATTCCGCCAGAGCTGCCCTTGTCACCCGAGCTGCAAGACCCTGATTGGGCGGGCTTTTTGTGCACAGCGATCTGGGATGTGAATTATCGCTACGCGCTTGATAACCTCGCGGATCCGATGCACGGCTGTTACTTGCATGCGGACAGTTTCACCCTGGCCTTTGGCTCCAAGCAGGATGTGTTGGAGCTTGATGATCGCAATGACGGGTTCCGGGTCAGCCGGGTGGGTCAGGTTGGCGAAAACTTTGACTGGGTTGAATTCGAGACCCCCGAAGGCGGCATGTACTGTCATCTGGACATTCCCTACCCCCCCGCCGCAGGGCCCGGCGGCAAGATGCGGATTGTCGGATATGTCCTGCCTATGGGACCGCGGCGCTGCAAAGTGTTCTTTTGGCGGATGCGCAAGGTGCAGGGCTATGAGCGCGACAGTTGGCGGCTGCTGTATCGTGCCCGGCTGGAAGAACGGCACTGGAATGTGCTGGAACAGGATCGGGTGATGCTAGAGGGCATGCCGGACGATGCGCGCAGACATGAGATGCTGTATCAGCACGATATCGGATTGGCCCATCTGCGCCGCGCTCTGGCCCGTATGGCGCGCGCGCAGCTTGAAGCCGAAGACGCTGCCGCCGACGCGGTCGCTGCTGAATGAGCCTTGATGGGCGCCATGTTTTGGTCACGGGGGCGGCGCGGGGTCTTGGCGCCGTGATTGCCAGACATCTTGCCGAGGCAGGCGCGCAGCTGACCCTCGCGGACATTCTGGAGGACGAAGGCCGCGCCGTTGCAAAATCACTGGGCGGCGTGTTTCACAGGGTCGATCTGCGCGATCCCGAGAGTATCTCCGGGCTAGGCGCAGCGCTGGGTCATCCGCTGCACGGGCTGGTCAACAACGGGGCCATCGCCACTGGCATTGGCGGCGTTGCTTTTGAGGACATTGAGATCGACACATGGGACCGGGTGATGGAGGTCAATGTGCGCGGCACCTGGCTGATGACCCGTGCCGCGGCCCCTGCCCTGCGCGCCAGCAGCACCGGGCGCGTCGTCAACGTGGCCTCAGACACCGCGCTTTGGGGCGCGCCCAATCTGATGAGCTATGTCGCCTCAAAGGGCGCGGTGATCTCGATGACGCGGGCCCTGGCACGCGAGCTTGGTCCAGACGGGGTCGGCGTTACGGCCATTGCCCCCGGCATTCTGACAACCGAAAGCACCGAATATGTCCCTAAGGCGCGCCATGATCAATACGGCCAGGGCCGTGCGGTGCCCGGCGCCCAACCCCCCGAAGATGTTGCCGGCACGGTTGCCTTTTTGCTCAGCGAGGCGGCCCTGACACTGACCGGGCAGGTGTTGCCGGTGAACCGGGGTTTTGTCTTTACATGAGCGATGCCACTGAGCTTGTCGCCGATCTGCGGCGTCCATGGCGCCACGGCGAACATGTGGACGCCCGCGGTCTGGTGCTTGAGGCGCCGTTGATCCTGGATGGCATGGAAGTGCGTGGCTTTGATCTGTCCGGGGCGGTGTTAAAGGGTGGGCTGCGCGCGCGGGGCGCCACTTTTCGCGGGCTGGCATGGTTGCGCGGCGCCGAGGTTCGCGGGGTCTGTGATCTGAGCGGGGCAACGTTCCGGTCCGATTTGCGCGCCGACAGACTGAGCGCCGACAGCTTCATTCTGGATCATTGCGTGCTACAAGGCGTTTTGTCACTTGCCGGCTCAACGCTGGGCGCCTTGCGGCTGAACCAAGCGCTGGTGATGGCCAACCTGACCCTGCAAGACGCGCAGATCGCAGGCCTTGTCGATCTGGATGGCACCGAAATCATGGGCGGGTTCTGGACGGCTGGCGCGCGGTTCGGGCGCGTAACGGATCGCGGCGCAAACATCTCGGGGCGGGTGCGTCTGGCGCGCTAAGTGGCCGCCAAATTGCTCAATTGCATTTTCCTCATGACTGCGTACCGGGCGCTACGGCCCAGACCGCGCGGGCCTCGTTATCGAAACATCAGGTCAACTGGCACCGTGACAAGTTGCGGAAAGAAAAACAGCAGAAGGATCGCCAGAAGATCGCAGATGATGAAAGGCACTGCGGCGCGGTAAATATCGGCCATGGTGGTCCCTTTTGGCGCCACGGCCTTCATCACAAACAACGCCGCCCCGAACGGCGGTGAGGTCGCACCGGTTTCAATCGCCACCAGATACAGCGCTGCAAACCAGATCGGATCAAAGCCGAACTGGACCACAATCGGCACAAAGATCGGCAGGGTGATCAACATGATCGGAAGCGGCCCCATGAACATACCCATAAAGGCCACCAGCATGATCATCATGAACACAATGGCGTCTTTCGAGATATCGATGGCAAGCACCGCATCCACCATGCCATAGGTCGCCCCGGTAAAGGCCAAAAGCTGCGAAAACGTCACCGCGCCCGAGACAATCAGCAAAACCATCACCGAGATATTGGCGCTGGAAAACATCGTTTCGCCAAAGACCTTTGGCGTCAGACGTCGGCGTAGCGCCGCAAGGATCAGTGTGGCAAAGGCCCCGGTGGCCGCGGCCTCACTAGGCGTGGCGATGCCCAGAAAGATCACACCGACCACGGAAAAAACCACAAAGACCAGCGGCACAATGTTGATCGCAGTGGCCCTCAGCTTTTCTGACATCGCGACCGGCGGCACATCAAAGGCAGGCGCAAGTTCGGGTTGCAACTGGCACCGTCCCAAAATGTAGATCACGTAAAGCAACGCCATCAGCAGACCCGGCACGATGATCCCGACCAGTACCTTGCCGATTGAAATCTCGGCGATCACACCCAAAACCACTGCCAAAGAGGACGGCGGGATCATGATCGCCAACCCCGAAGAGCCCAGAATGGGCCCAAGCGACATCGGCTTTGCGTATCCGCGCTTTTCCATCTCGGGGGTCAGCGACGAGCCCAACAGCGCAATCGCCCCCATCGAATTGCCCGTCAGTGTTGAAAACAGCACGCCGCCACCCACCGCCATCAGCGCCAGGCGCCCGCGCAGACGCCCAAACCATTTGTCCAGCGTGTCCATCAGATCAATTGCGATGCCCGAACGAAACATCGCTTCGCCCATGATCATGAACAGGGCGATCGGGATCAGTGTAAAACTGGAGATTGAATCAACCGTGTTGAGGATCAACTGCTCAATCCCGGCAAAGCCCCCCATCAAGATGTAGGAGCCCACCAGATTGACCGCCAGAAAGGCAAATGCCACCGGCAGGCCCATCATCATCAAAAAGAACAGCGGGCCAAGGATGATCGCAATCGTGACATACCATTCCATCGCTCAGATCACCTGACCGCGCAGCGAGCGCAAAACCTGCGCCAGGAACTGAACGCTCATCAATCCGGTTCCGATGGGCAAAGACAGTGTAATCCACCAGCTGAGCGGGCGCATGACGGTCACCTCGCGCACGCCGATGCTGAATTGTTCGATGACAACCTGAAAGCCCACCACCGTCAGCACAAGACAGACCGCAAAGCCGATGCCCGCGTTGAACACCTGCAACGCCAAACGGCCCGCGCCGGTTACCTTTTCGTAAACCAGATCCAGCACCACATGCATGTTCTTTTCCAGCAGATAGGGCGCGCCCAGAAAGGTGATGAACAAAAGCGTGTATTCGCTGGCCTCAAGCACCCAAAGTCGGGAAGACCCACCCAGCGCCCTGCCGATCACTTCAAAACAAATGATCGAGGCGATGAAAAACAACAAAGCCGCACCGATCATCGCGCAGATCAGGTTAAGGCGGCTGAAAACCCGCATCAGCGTGCTTGTGCTCGGATCCATCTGGCGGCCTCATTCCCACAAAAAAGGCGGAGCCCGGACACGGCCCGGCTCCGCCCTGATTTCACAGATTACCGCTTCACTTGTCCAGCATGCCGCGCAGTTCTGCGGCCACGTCCGCACCGGCGTTTTTCGCTGTTACAGCCCAGGCCGCATCCATTGCGATGCTTTCATAGCGCGCAGCTTCTTCTGCGGACAGTTCCAGAAAGCCAAACCCGGCCTCTTCCATCGCTTTGCGGCTGGCGGCAATGTCTTCTGCCCAGATGCTGTCCATCCGAGGCGCG
Source organism: Sedimentitalea sp. (assembly GCA_045105075.1). Lineage (GTDB taxonomy): Bacteria > Pseudomonadota > Alphaproteobacteria > Rhodobacterales > Rhodobacteraceae > JBGCDD01. Next base: position 10,709 of record JBGCDD010000065.1, read on the forward strand.
AAATCATCGCGCAGGAAGCTGGTCAGGCGAGCTTGCAGGTCAGGCGACATTTTGTTCCAGATCCGTTCGTTCACCAGCACTGGGAAGCCAGCACGATAGACGCCCGGCTGGATCACAGTCTTGACCAACCCGCCAAACTGCTTTGCCTGACCCAAGGGGCCCTGCATGTAGCCATCAATCGCGCCACGTTCCAGCGCAGTAAAGATATCACCCATCGGCAGAACAATTGGTTCCGCGCCCAAGGCCTGCACCAGCGGCAGCAGTGTCGGGAACACCCGAATGCGCTTGCCTTTGAGATCCTCAAGCCCGGACACTTCGTCCCTCATGTAGATCTGGAAATTCAGCTGCGTCGCGGGAATTTCACCAACCAAGATCAGGTTTTTCTCGGCATGCAACTCGGTCATGCGCTCATGATAATTGGTGGCGGAAATTGCGGCGTAGTCTTTGAACGACAGGTTCATCGTGCCCGAGGTTGGCACCAATCCCTGATAGTAGCTGGGGCTGGTATAGGTCATACCCATGGCCCCGTTGCGCACCCCTTCGGCTTGTTTGAAGGGCGGCATCACCTCGGGCCCGCCCCGCCAGTTGATTTCGATCTCACCGGCGAACTTGGCGTTTACCTCTTCGACAAACTGGGCAAAAGGTTTGTTGATATAGACGGGCTTGGGCGCCAAGGTCACCGCGTCGATCTTGACGACGTCGGCAAAAGCCGGTGCGGCAAACAATGTGGCTGCGACAAGCGCGCCTTTGAGAAGATGTTTCAAGATTCACTCCCTGTTTTCTGTTACTTGGTTCAATGGTGTGGCCCATGCGTTGTAGCCGTAGACCCAGTCTGCGTTGCCAGCCTTTTTCAGCCAGTCATTCGCAAGCGAGCTTTCCTGGACCTTCGCGGTGCGGGGTTTACGTTCTTCTTCGTAGCGCTCCAGCGCCGGGTCGAGATGCGCGGGCGCCGCGCCTTCAAGCGCGCGGGCCAGAACCACCGCATCTTCGATTGCCATACAGGCGCCCTGGGCCATAAAGGGCACCATCGGATGCGCCGCATCGCCCAACAGCGTCGCGCGGCCTTTGGCCCATCTGGGCATCGGGTCACGCACATGCAGCGCCGAGCGGGTTACGGTTTCAACCGCCAGCAGCAACGCGCGCGCATCGGCATGGAAATTGCCATAGGCCGCGCGCAGGTCATTGACGTTGCCCGGCAAGGTCCAGCCCTCTTCTGACCAGTCTTCTTGCGGCAGGGTGGCAAAGACAAATATCTCGCGGCCTTGGGTCAGCGGAAAGGTCACGATCTGCTTTTCAGGGATCTCGCCCCACCATTTGGTAAAGGCGTCTGTGTCGGGCAGATCCGTTGCCTTTTCGCTGGGGAAGGTGCCGCGATAGGACACCATCCCGGTATAGCGCGGCTTGTCTTCGCCCCAAAGTGCGGTGCGCACAACCGAGTGGATCCCGTCCGCGCCAATCACCAGATCAAAGGCCGCATCGTGCGCCTCATGAAAATGCAGAGTACTGGCGGTGTCTGTCTGGGTAAGGGCAACTGCGGCTTTGCCCAATTTCAACGCGCCGTCTGGCACCTGGGCCCGCAACGCATCCAATAAATCCGCGCGGTGGATCGTCAGTTGCGGAGCGCCGTATTTCTGTTCCGCAGCCGCGCTCATTGGCATCCGCGAGGTTTCTTCGCCGGTTTCACCATCTCGGCTGATGCGGAATGTAGGACGGGCGGCTTTGTCGCGCAGGTAGTCACCGACACCCAGGTGGTCCAGCGCGAAAACCGCGTTTGGGGTCAGGTTGATATCCGCTCCGACCCGGTTCAGTGCAGCCGCTTTTTCAAACACCGTCACCTCGTGACCGGATTTGCCCAAAGCAATGGCCGCGCAAAGTCCGCCAATCCCCCCGCCGCAAATGCCGATTGAAAGTGTCACGCGCATCCTTTTCAACGTTGCGATGTGTTCTATATTGAACTATACGTTCAAAGGGTAGACATGCGCCGCCGTTGGGTCAACCGTTATTGCGCCGCCAAGGCACCCGGCCAAGGACAAAGCACGACAACAGGACACATCACCGTGAATGACGCGCAAAACACCAGCGCCTATTCGGTCCCGCCCGTTGAACGGGCTATCAAATTGCTGCGCTATATTGGCGATGGCAAGCGGGCGCGAAACCTGTCGGATGTCGCGCGCGACCTTTCGATCAACCGCACGACGCTGATCCGCCTCATTCACACATTGTTGGATCACAAAATGATCGAAGAGATTGGCGAAGGCGCGGGCTATCGTCTGGGGTCAGGGATGGTCAGCCTGGGGGCCAAAGCCATTCAGGGCCGAGATATCGTGCGGGTCTGTCAGCCCGTTTTGCGTACCCTGTGTCAGTCCACGGGCATGTCCGCGCATCTGGGTGTGCTCGATGGGCGCGACATCATTTATCTGGGCCGTGAAACACCCAATTCTCATCTGGTCAGCAACGTGCACACCGGTTCGCGCTTGCTGGCACATGCATCGTCGATTGGCCGCGCCTTGCTGGCCGAAATGTCGCCGGATCAGCTGAGGGTCCTGTTTGCGGGGCACCCCCCGGCGCAAGCCACCGAAAAAACGCCCGCGACGCTTGAGGGGATCATAGCACAGGCGCGCGCGGATCGCGACGCCGGCATCGCCTGGAGCCAGGGCAACTTTGAATCAGGCATCGGATCTTGTGCTGCTGCGGTCTTTGACCACTCCGGCCTGGCGGTTGGCGGCATCAATGTCTCAGGTCCCGAAAGCCGGTTTTCTGACGCTGATCCGGCGGCCAATGCCAAACTGCGCCAAGCTGTGGTTGCGGCGGCGCACGTTGCCTCAACCGAGCTGGGCTTTACGCCCGTTCAAGGCCACCGCGCCCAGGGGTGAGGTTGGCCGGACAGATCTTCGTAGATCGACTTTTGGCTCTGATAGGCCCGCATCCCGGCCCGCCCCTTTTCGCGCCCCACACCGCTTGCACCGTCGCCGCCAAACGGGGTCGAGATTGAAAACTGTTTGTAGGTGTTGACCCAGACCGTGCCGGCCCGGATCGAGCGTGCAACGCGATGGCAGCGCAGATGATCGCGTGACCAGATTCCGCAGGCAAGGCCATAGTCGTTGTCATTGGCCAAAGCCACAACGTTGGCCTCGTCCTCAAACGGCATCACAACCAGCACAGGGCCAAAAATCTCTTCACGGCAAGTGCGCGCAGTGTTGTTGAGACCCGTCACGATGGTGGGCAGGTAATAGGCCCCGCTTTGCAACGCGTCATTTTGGGGGCGACCTCCGCCGGTCAGAATGGTGCCGCCTTCCTCGCGCGCAAGCGCCACATAAGCCTCGACACTTTCGCGGTGATCGGCGTGCACAAGCGATGACACTTGCGTGGCCGGATCAAACGGATGACCCACCACCAGCGCTTGGGTTGCGGCCACCAGCCTGTCGACAAAAGCGTCATAGATGCGGCGCTGCACAAACAGGCGTGACCCGGCGATGCAGCTTTGGCCACTGGACGAAAAGATGCCAAACAGGATGCCCGCAATGGCAAGATCCTGATCGCAATCGTCAAAGACAATTGTCGGTGATTTCCCCCCAAGCTCCAGCGAGATCGGCATCAGTTTTTCCGCAGCGGCATGGGCCAGTCTGCGCCCGGTCTGCGTGCCCCCGGTAAAAGACACTTTTGCGATTGCCGGATGCTCGACCAACAGATTGCCCACCACCCGGCCCGCGCCAGGCAAAACCGACAGCAAACCTGCGGGCAAACCGGCCTCTTGGGCGATGCGCGCCAGTTCCAGACCGACCAGAGGCGACCAGCTGGACGGCTTGAGCAAGACAGCGTTGCCGGCCGCCAACGCAGGTGCCAGTTTTTGCGCATCTGACGCAATGGGCGAATTCCACGGTGTGATGGCCGTGACAAACCCCAACGGCTCGTGCACCGAAGCGGTTGTGTAATCCCCCCTCGGCACCGTCAACAGATCATCCGAAGTCTCGGCCACAGCCGCAAAATAGCGAAACGTCGCCGCCGCCGAGGTCGCAAGTGCGCGGGTTTCGCTGAGCGATTTGGAGGTATCGCGGCTTTGCACCCAAGCGATCCGCTCAATGTTGGCCGCGATGCCTTGCGAGATCCGATAAAGGACTGTGGCCCGCTCATGCGGCTTTAGCGCGGCCCATGCCGGCTGGGCCTCTTTGGCGCGGGTGATGGCCTCTTCGACATCTTGCTCTGAGGCACCTGACACGGTCGTGTTCACGGCACCTTCTGCTGCAAAGTGAGAGGTAATCGGCGCGCCGCGCCCCCTTTGCCAGCGCCCACCAATGAAAATCTGATCATCTCGAAAGGTCTGGTGGGTGGCCTCTTTGGACGTTTCAGAACTCATTGCTTACTGCCTGCGGCCCCGGCGGGCGGACCGGCAAAGGACACCGCAAAAGGCCCGATGGCTGTCATATCAACTTCGACCAGAACCGGACCACTCTGCGCCATGGCTGCGTCCAGCGTGTCCGGGAAATCTTCGATCCGCTCAACCCGGTGATGGGGCAGATCAACGGCTTGGCACAGCAAGCCAAAATCCGGCGTTTTCAGTTTGGAGTAATGGCGCCGTCCGTCATATTGCGCATCCTGGATGTTCTCGATCACCCCGTAGGCCGCATCGTTCATCAGCACAAAAGTGATCGGCAGATCCTCATCGACAGCAGTGATCAGTTCAGCGATGCCCAGTTGCGCACCGCCATCGCCGACCAGCGCGATGGTGCGTGTGTCAGGGGCCGCGATTGCGGCACCAATGGCCATTGCGATGCCTTGCCCAATACCGCCACCCAGCGCATGCACGCCCAGATTTGGCGCCGCAAATTGCACGTAGCGGTTGCCAAAGGTCGAATTTGAGATCGTCACATCGCGCACCCAAACCGCGCGTTCGGCGGGGACAACAGCAAGCAAATGATCCGCGACGATCTGGTAAGGCCCTAGTGTGCTGCGCAGGGTGCCTTCTGATTTTGCCCGCGCCACGGCGATATCATAGTGCAGCTGCGGATCCGTTTTGAGGGTTGAGGGCAAGCGATCAAGCAGGGCACGCAGGGTCAGCGCGGCGTCACCGCAAATCAACCCATCCACAGGATAATTGCGCCCGCCCTGCGTCGGATCAACGTCGATTTGATACAGCGGTTTGGGCAGTGGCATCTTGTTGTTGCGGGTTTCATTGCCGCGCAGTCGCGACCCGACAACAATCATCAGATCCGAACTTTCATAAATCGCTTCGGCCTCGGGTGTCATATTGAACGCGCCAAGCGTGCCCTTGTGGTCTTCTGGCACAATGGCCCGCCCCTGCGTTGAGCTGACCGCCCCAAACCCCCGTGTAACCAGCTCAAGCGCCTCAGCAGTGGCACCGCGCGCGCCCCCGCCCAGCCAGAGCATCGGGCGTTTTGCGGCCTGCACCCGTTCGGCCAACCGGTCGATGGCCGCCGTGTCAACCGGCGGCAATGCCGGTTGCGGCGGCGTCAATGGATCGCCCGCCACCGCAGGCACACGCTGAACATCCACCGGAATTTCAAGACTGACCGGCCCCGAAGGTGGGGTCACAGCGGCGCGGATTGCGGCGGCAAGCGTGCCCAACACCCCCCTTTCATCCCAGATGCGAAACACAGATTTGGAAACCCCGCGCAGCATCTCGGGCTGTCGGGGCACATCATGAATCGCGGCGCGGTCGCGGTCCATGTAAGGGCGGTCAATCTGCGTGGTGAGATGCAGAATCTTGCTGCCCGCCACCAACGCCTCGGCTTGCGCACCGGCCGCATTTCCGGCCGCTGTCCCGGTTGAAGTGAGCGCTACGCTCAATTGCCCCGAAACCCGGCTGAACGCATCTGCCATACTCAGGGCGCCGGATTCACCGCGCGCGGGAACAAACCGGATCCGGCCCTGTTCTGCAATGGCATCCAGGATCGGCATGTTGTGGATCGAAATGACGCCAAACATTGCAGTGACCCCGGCATCGGCCAAAGCTTGTGCGATCTGGTGCCCGACGTTTTGTGACATGTCGTTGGATCCTTTGGTCATGGTTCAGACAAAGCGCGACACGCCGCCCGAAATTTCAAGCCGCGCGCCGGTGATGTAGCTGGCGGCAGGCGAGGCGAGAAACGCAATGGCGTTGGCTGCTTCTTGGGGCACGCCAAGGCGGCCCAATGGAATTTTCTTCTGCTGGGCCAGCCCGGTGAGCCATGCCTCGCGGGTTTGGCTTTTGTCGTGGCGCGCTTCAAAACGGCGTTGCCATTGCTGGCTGTCAACCAGCCCCAGAAGTATCGAGTTCACCCGGATGTCGGGGGCCAATTCGGTGGCCAATGATTTCAGCAAGTTCTGCACACCGGCCCGGGCCGCTGACGTGCAAACCATATGTGGCTCTGGCTGGTAGGCCAGCAAGGAATTCACGGCCACGATGGCCCCGTGCGGGCTGTTGCGCAGCATTGGCTCAAAGGCACGGATCGGGTGAAGTTGGCTGAAGAACTTCAAATCCAGTTCGGCGCGCCAATCGTCGTCAGACGTGTCGGCATAGGTCGACACCCGACCCTGACCCGCATTGGTGATCAGCCCGTCACAGCCGCCAAACTGAGCCGTAACAGCGCCCGCGAAATCCTCAACTGCGGATTTGTCGAGAACCGAAAAAGCGCGCGACAGAACCCGCTCCGGTCCGAATTGTGCCTCAAGTTCGCTGGTGACAGAGGCCAGCCGCTCGGCTGTGCGTGCGCAAAATGCAACCTGCGCGCCTTCCTCGAGAAACTGCCGCACACAGGCCAGACCAATCCCCGAGGACCCGCCCGTCACAACAATACAGCGATCACGCAGTGCCAGATCCATCGGACTATTCGCCTTTCGGAAAGCCGGGGTCAGGACGCCCCGCCATCACGGCGCGTTGCGCAGGTGTTGGCGGGCCCGCTGTCATCCACTGATCCATCGAATTGGGGTCTGTGCGCGACCAGACTTTTGCCTCGTGGGTGGCCTCGTCGATTTGCTGCACTTCCGAGGTGAATTCGATCACAAAACCCGATGGCGATACGAAATACGCAAAGGGATTGTTGCCCGGTCCATGACGCCCCGGCCCCCAACTGGGCACCTGACCGTTTTGTTTCATGCGGCCAATACCCCGCATAAAGCTGTCGATACTGGGCATCTCGAACGCGACATGATTGACCGAAGGATACTGCGCACGCACCAGTGCAATCGCGTGGTGATCACTGCCACAACGCAGGAACACCATTTGATCCGCCGAATAGTCGCTGGCGCGAAACCCCAGCGTGGTTTCATACCACGCCTGCACGCCCTCCATGTCGGGTGTGTTCAAAACGACGTGGCTGATCTTGCGCGGATAGGCCCGCACATCATCGGGCGTGCGCATTACCAAATCGCAGCTGAAGCGCAGCCGCCGGTTGTCTGGGTCCAGAATTTCAAACCCATAGCCGCCAAATGGACCGGGTGTTTCAGCAGGGGCGCCCGACACATCACAGCCTTTGCGGATCAGCTGCGCGTGCAGCGCATCAATGCCGGTGCGATCAGGCATGCCAAAGTGAATATATTCGATGCCATAGGTTGGGTCATCTTTCAGACCATAGATAAACGGCTCGGCCCCGGTGCCGCGCAGATAGGTGATGCCGTTTTCCTGATGGGCGACGTGCAAACCCCATTGGCCGGTGTAAAAATCGGTCGTGGCCGAAATGCCGGGCCCGCGCATCACGATGCCGCGCAGATGGTCTACTCTGAGGTCTTGAGGCATCGTTGTCTTCCCCGTGTAGATTTGGATAAGTGACACGCTGGCGCCGGGCTTGGCGTGGTAAAGTTCATAATTGAACAGGCTGTTCAATCTCAAAAACATGCCAAAATGCCCAAAGCAAGTCAAGCCCAGGGGTTTTTGAAACCCGCATCAAAACGCGGGCACAGCCAAAACCCAAGCCTGCAAAAATGGGCGCGGCTATTGCGCGGCGTGGCGCAAAATGCAGACGGTGATCGAATGCCCGAATTGCTGTTGCGCCGGCTCGACGTGTTCCAAGCTGATTGTGCTGTCTCAATCTGCAGGGCTGGGTTTCGGATCGCTTTTGGTTTTCGTCCCGTTCCGCAGATTTTTGTGCAATTCCTTACAGGCGAATTTGGCGTCGGAGGCATGATATTGGCGAAAATGCTGCGATTGAAATGGTCATTACTCGGCGGCAACGGGCTGTTGGGCGACCACCGCATCAAAATAGCCGTCTCTTAGCTCAGGCCAGCCCATGTGTTTGCGCAGTTTCTTGAACTCAGACTTCAACGCGTCGATGTTGGCATAGGTCGCGTGTCGGTCGCTTTCGATGTATTTCACACCACCCGTCAGGTCCGGCGTATAGGCCTGCATCCGCGTTTTCAGTTTGGTCCACTCGGTGGTGTCGTCGCGTTGCGCACAGATCGTCCGACCGATCAAGTCCGCCATCCCGTCAAACAGTTTATAGATACCGCCGTTTGTTTCCGTGAACCCCAACCCGAACAATTGTGGATTCACCCGGCTGAACATCTGCAAATAGTTGTCAGGGCGATCCCCTTTCCAGCTGAACGCCGCTTTGTCGACATAGGGCACTTGCCATTCGTAGCCTGTGGCGCATAGCACGGTATCGACCTGCTCGCGGCTGCCGTCTTTGAACACAACGTCCTTGCCTTCCAAACGCGCGACATCGCCTTTGGCAACCACATCGCCGTGACCCAGATAGTGCAAAAGCTGCGTGTTCAGGATCGGGTGGCTTTCAAATATCTTGTGGTCGGGTTTGGGCAAGCCAAGCCTTGTGACGTCGCCATTAATAAACTTGAGCAGCGCCCCAAAAATCGGTTGCGCCAGCCAAAGCGGCAAATGCGGACCGTCATCGGCATAAACATCCGCAGGTTTGCCCTGAATGTGCTTGGGAATAAAATGGTAGCCTCGGCGCACGCTGATAAATGCGGCATCCGCCGCGATCCCGGCATCACAGGCAATGTCACAACCGGAATTTCCGGCCCCCACGATCAGAACACGCTTTCCGCGAAAGTCGTCCATGTGGGCATGGGTGTTGGCATGGCGCACGTCGCCGTCAAACCCATCGGAATGCGCGGCCCAATCTGGCAACTTCGGGTGCCAAGTGGTGCCGGACACGCAAACCAGCCAGCGATATTGCCGTGTTTCGCCGGTTGAAAGCGCGACAGACCAAATGTCATCGGCAAAGGTCGTATCGGTCACCTCGGTGTTGAACGTAGTGTGGTCATAGAGACCATAGCGCGCTGCGAAACTTTTCATATAGTCGAAGATTTGGCGGTTTGAGGGATAATCCGGGTAGTGATCGGGCATCGGAAAATCAGAGAAATAGGAGTGCGTTTTGGAGGAAATGAAATGCGCAGAAGCGTACATCGGCGTGCCTGGGTTTTTCAGATCCCAGATACCGCCCACTTCGCTGTGGCGCTCGAACATATCAAACTCAATGCCGAGATTTTTGAACGCGCGCGCCAACGCCAATCCGCCCGGACCCGCGCCAACGATACAAACTCTTTCGTGTGTTGCACCGATCATTACATTTTCCCTAATATGAGCAGTCATCATGTTTGACTAACGTGATAGATCCTCATATTTAGCAAATCAATATCTTTTTTGCCGATCAGGGTTCGCGAGCATGGCTGATGCGTCCATAGAAATCCGGAAGCGCCCGGTGCAGGCCCGCAGCAAAGCGCGGGTCGAAGCGATCCTGAACGCCGCCAAAACCATCATTTCTGAAGTTGGAAGTGACGGGATGAAAATGAATGCCCTTGCACAGCAGGCCGGCGTCCCGATTGGAACAGTTTACCAGTTTTTTCCCAACAAAAGCGCAGTGATACACACATTGGTGCACACGACTTTGGACGAATTGAGCCACGCTTTGCAAGACCAGTTCAAAGACGTTGTGAGCGTCGAAGATGCTGCTGTGCGTCTTGGTGATGCTGTCCGTAACTATTGCCGGCATCTGCGCGATGACCCGATCACAAGTGACATTCTGGCGTCGACCCAGGGCGACAAAAATCTACGTGCACTGGACCAACAAGACAGCCTACGAAACAGCGACATGATGTTCGGCGTCATCGCTCCGCTTGTTTGCGAAACGCAGCACAAGGCACTCGAGACACTATGCTTTATGAACGTTCATCTTACAGGATCGCTGGCGCGTTTTTGCGCCACCCTGGACCCCACGCGGGCTGCATCGATGCAGGCGCAATTCATTAAGAGCATTCAACGCGATCTGCGCGCATTCAGTCCCGCCAAATAGCACCTGAGTTTCCCACTTAACCGCGATCCCTCTATTAAACCGATGCTCGCGCCCGAAGGCAAAAACAGGCTGCAATCGGTGGGTTAACCAATCACGCCCCTTTGTCTGGGGCGGCGATTTTGCGTAACGGACGTTTCCCGCGCATCGCATTGCGTTACACAAAACCTGGTCCAAACGCAGGTAGGGTCAGATGGACCGGCAGACAAGCGCGTCAAAGCAATCCAGCGTGAAACGCGCAGGGGTTAGCTGAGCGCCGATCTTGCAATTGTTCGAAAAATCTCCGGAATGCAGCCAAAGAGCGGCCAGCTGGTGAGACCGCTCGACAAGCAACCCCGGGGTGCATCTTTGCGGTCCCGAAGGCAGGATTGGCACGTCTGTTCTGGAACCGAATCTCGGCCTCGTTTATGTCTCGATACCCCCCCCGGAAATTGGTGGTGTTTAGGTGTGGCGTTTTCTCAACTCTTTGACTGAAGAGGTTTTGATGAAACACTCGAAGCACAGCGGCGCACAGATCGTACTTTTAAAAGGCACGGCCGGGCAGCGGGTGTTTACATATATGAGCGGGGCGGTCTTGAAGCGGGCGGTGTGCCGGTTTCAGACCTAAGCCGGAAAC
>JBGCDD010000066.1:0-66446 GCA_045105075.1 Sedimentitalea sp.
GCCACAACTGGCTCGGTCTGGGTTGGATTGCTGGCCGGGATCGGCGCGTCATTGTGCCTGAGCGCTGTGCACGGCGTTGCCTCGATCACGTTCCGCGGCAATCAACTTATTTCCGGCGTGGCGATCAATTTCCTGGCCGCCGGGATGACCGTCTTGATCGCTCAGGATTGGTTTCGCCAAGGCGGGCGCACCCCGGCCCTGACCGGCGATGCCCGCTTTGGCCCTGTCACACTGCCCTTTGCGGAATCGATCAAAGACATCCCCTATTTGGGCCCGTTTTATCACGAACTGATTTCAGGCCACTCCATCCTGGTCTACATCGCCTTTGCCGCCGTGCCGCTGACCTGGTGGGTGCTGTTTCGCACTCGGTTTGGTCTGCGCCTGCGCGCCGTTGGCGAAAACCCGGCCGCCGTCGACACCGCTGGGGTGTCGGTCGTTGGGCTGCGCTATGCTGCCGTGGCCATTTGCGGCGTGCTGTGTGGAATCGCCGGCGCCTACCTGTCAACCGCGTTGCAAGCCGGTTTTGTCAAAGACATGAGTGCAGGGCGCGGGTTTATCGCGTTGGCCGCCCTGATCTTTGCCAAATGGCGCCCTTGGTATGCGCTTTATGCCACGCTTTTGTTTGGCCTGTTCGGCGCATTGGAAACCCGCCCGGACGTGATCGAGGCGGTGATTGGCATCAAAGTTCAGGGTCAGTTGCTCAGCGCCCTGCCCTATCTGATGACGGTGGTCATTCTGGCCGGTTTTGTCGGCAAGGCCATCCCCCCTCGCGCCGGTGGTGAACCGTATGTGAAGGAAAGATAAGTCCAGTTTGACGCGCTAGATGAGACCTGTCGTCTCATCGGCGATACGCCGCATTGATTTTACAACTGCGAAGGGTCTAGGAACGGTCATGCAAATATACCTGCCCATCGCCGAAGTTTCGGTTAACGCATACCTCCTTTTGGGTTTGGGCGGCATGGTGGGCATTTTGTCAGGCATGTTCGGGGTCGGCGGCGGTTTTTTGATGACACCGTTGCTGTTCTTCATTGGCATCCCGCCCGCCGTCGCTGTGGCAACCGAAGCCAACCAGATCGTCGCCTCGTCATTCTCGGGCGTGCTGGCGCATTTCCGACGAAAAACGGTGGATCTGAGGATGGGCACCGTGCTGCTGATCGGCGGTTTGATCGGTGCGGCGCTGGGTGTGGTGGTGTTCAACTACCTCAAAGCCATCGGTCAGGTCGATCTGCTGGTACGCTTATGTTACGTGATTTTCCTGGGCGTTGTTGGCGGCTTGATGTTCATCGAAAGCCTGAACGCGATCCGCAAAAGCCGCAAATCCGGCGGAGCGCCACCAAAGCGCCGTCAACGTGGCTGGATTCAGGCGCTGCCGTTCAAGATGCGTTTTCGCACCTCGGGGCTTTACATCTCGGTCATTCCGCCGCTGGTCGTTGGCGTTCTGGTCGGCATTCTGGCCGCAATCATGGGCGTTGGCGGTGGCTTCATTATGGTTCCCGCGATGATCTATATTCTGGGCATGCCCACCAAGGTTGTTGTTGGCACGTCGCTGTTTCAGATCATTTTTGTCACCGCTTTCACCACCATGCTGCACGCCACCACGAACTTTACGGTCGACATTGTGCTGGCCGTTCTGCTGCTGGTTGGCGGTGTCATAGGTGCGCAGATCGGCACCCAGATCGGGGTGCGCATGAAGGCGGAACAACTGCGGATTTTGCTGGCGATGATGGTGCTTGCGGTCTGTGGCAAACTGGCCTTCGATTTGCTGCTGATGCCTTCCGAGCTTTACTCACTTGGCGTGGCGGGGGGGCACTGATGCGGTGGATCCTGTTGTTTTTGCTACTGCCTTTTGTCGCGCAAGCCGAAGAGGTCGTGCTGGGTTTGTCCCAGGACAAGGTCGCCATCACCACCAGTTTTGACGGCTCTGAGATCCTGATTTTTGGCGCGGTCAAACGCGAACAGCCGATCCCCACCGACGCGCCGCTGCATGTTGTCATCACAATCGCCGGCCCCTCGACCCCGGTTATGGTGCGCCGCAAGGCCAAATGGTTTGGCATCTGGGTCAACACCGATGCGCTCGAAGTGGACGCCGCGCCCAGTTTTTATGCTGTGGCGACCTCGGCGCCGATGTCCCAAGTGCTCAGCGACGTGACCGATTTGCGCCAGAAGATCAGCATCGACCGCGCCATTCGGTCGGTCGGCGCGCCCTCCAACATTTCGGACGCCGCCAGTTTCACCGATGCGGTGATCCGCATCAGGCGCGATCAGGGGCTATACCAGATCCTTGAAAGCCAAGTGGTTCTGGACGAGCAAACGCTGTTCCGGATGGCGCTGAAGATGCCAGCCAACCTGACCGAAGGCGACTACAAGACCCGCATTTTTCTGACCAGAAACGGACAGATTGTGTCGCAATATCAAACATCTATCGATGTGCGCAAGGTCGGGTTGGAACGCTGGTTGTTCGCTCTGTCACGCGAACAACCACTGCTTTATGGCCTGATGTCGCTGGCCATTGCCATCGCCGCCGGCTGGGGCGCATCGGCCGCGTTCCAGATTTTGCGTCGCGGCTAGCCCCGCCCGATAAAGGGCATCGTGGTGGCCATAACGGTCAAAAACTGAACATTCGCCGACAACGGCAATTCAGCCATGTGCAAAACCGAAGCCGCCGCGTCACTGACATCCATCGTTTTGTTCAACTCCGCAGCGGGGTCCTCGGCGCGCAGCTTGTCGTTAAGCGCTTGAATCATCGGCGTTTCAGCATTGCCAATGTCGATCTGTCCACAGGCAATATTGAACGGGCGCCCATCCAGAGACAGACTGCGGGTGATGCCCGTAACCGCATGTTTTGTCGCAGTATACGCAATTGATCCCGGGCGGGGCACATGCGCGGCAAGCGAGCCGTTGTTGATGATCCGCCCCCCTTGAGGGTCTTGCGCACGCATCGCCGCAAAAGCCGCGCGGGCACACAGAAACATGCCAGACATGTTCACATTGACCGACGTGTGCCAGTCTTCCAGCGCGATCTCGTCAATGGTGCCGCCGGGCGTGAAGATGCCAGCGTTGTTAAACAGCGCGTCCAAACGCCCGGTCTGGTTCAGAAAATCCTGAAACGCCTGCTCAACGGCGTCCGGGTTCGTCACATCACCCACCAACGGAATCGCATTGGCATGAATCGCCGCCAAGTCCTCCAGCGGGCCGCGCCGGCGCGCCAATGCGCCCACCGTCCACCCCTCTTGCAAGAACAGCTCGGCCGTGGCCCGGCCAATGCCCGAACTGGCGCCTGTGATTAAAATGGTTTTCATATTTCCCCTCCCTCTAGCGTCAATGGTGCCACGGCCGCGGTGCGCAAATCATCCACCTGCAACGCGTGCTGCGGCTTGGACAATCGGTTGCGCACCACCCAGATCAGGCGATCCTGCGCGCGGGTGATCGCCACATAGGCCAGCCGTTTCCACAAGGGTTGCCCGGCTTCGACCCGGCCCATTCGCGCGGCCACAAAAAGATCCGGCGCAAAGACCTGAACCGTGTTCCACTGGCTGCCTTGGGCTTTGTGAATGGTCACCGCCGCGCCATGCAAAAATGTCGCCCCCATGCGCGCGGCAAAGGGGATAAACGGTTCTTCTTCATCAGGTTTTTCGATTTTGACAATGCTCGCCGCACTCACCTGCGGATCTTCGGCGCCCATCACATGCAGGCGCGAAAACCCCGGTTTGCGGCCAGGCCCAAGGTAAACCACCTGGGCGCCCTTGATCAGTCCACGCGCCTCAAGATCGAGCCGTTTTTTGCGATGTTTCAACGGCAGTTCCAGCCCATCACAAATCAGCGGCTCGCCTTCCAGCAATTCGGTATCGGGGGCGCCGTGGACCGCGCGAAAGGCGTTGATCAACCGGATCCGCGTGGCATTGCGCCAGACCAGCACCGGCGAGCGTGCCATCAGATCCACTTCGACCCGCTGGCCCCAGACCACACGGTCATCGGATTTCGACAATTCTTCGACCATGTTTTCAAACTGGTGAAACTCAAGCGCGGGATCGCCCAGCGCATGGGCCAGATCAAGGATCGGGTTGCCGGCATCCTGACGGTGCACCCGGCTCAACTCCAGCTTGCGCGGCCCTTTCAGACCGTCAAACACCATCCCCCCGGACTGGTTCACCGGCGCCAGCTGCGCGGGATCGCCAAACAGCAGCAGATTGGGAAAAATCTCTTTCAGGTCATTGAACTGACGATCATCCAACATCGAGGCTTCGTCGACAAACCCAATGTCCAAAGGGTCTTCGCGCCGTTTCCAGCCCGTGATAAAGTCCGAACCGCGCAACCCGGCCGCCGCCAAAGCACCGGGGATCGATTTGTTGCCCGCATAAAACGCCTCAGCCCGATCCAGCGCCTGATCGGTCAGCCCTTCAACCTCCGGGCGATCACCATTGCCCGCCAGCCATTCCGCAATGCGTTCGTATTCGGGGTCATAAACCGGCGTGTAAAGAATTCGGTGGATCGTCGTGGCGGGCACACCGCGCAGACGCAGCACGCTTGCCGCCTTGTTGGTGGGCGCCAAAATCGCCAATGTGCGCGAGTCGCGACGCCGCCGGCTTTCATAGTCGCCGGACACCACATCGACCCCGGCCTGCTCCAGCGCTTTGTAAAGTTCGGCCAAAAGCAGGGTTTTGCCCGACCCCGCCTTGCCGATCACCGCCATCACACCGGTGCCCTTGCCTTTGGGCGGCATCATCAGACTGTCGTCCAGATCAATGCCGGCATTGCGCAACATCTCGGACACCGCATCAAAAGCGCTGGCCTGATCGTCGGAAAATGTAAGGGCGGGTGCGGTCATGGCGCGACCCTACAGTCGCGCCGTGTCAGGCGCTAGGCCGTCATCGCGAACTCTTGCACTGTCGCCTGGCCAAACGCGCGATCAAACCACAGCCGTGACAATTCGGGCGAAACATTGGCCCGTTTGGCCACCCGCGCCTTGGCCGCATCGTCAAATTCCCAGAGCCCGACGCTGATCCTGTCACGCCCATCGCCTTCACTGCCCAAAATCTCGGGGCACGAGCCAATGGCTTTGTAAATCCGCTCCATGCGGGCATCAAACACGCCGGCAAAGTGACGGATTCCAAAGTTTGACATGATCTCGCCGCCCGCCAGCATCAAAGCCGCCGCCACGTTTGAGCCTGCGCCGCGCGCCAGACAGAACCGGGTGCATTCCCAGATCACCGGGCTGGTGATGGCCACTCCGTCGGTCAGATGACCAAAAATCTCGTTTACCATCACACGGCCCGTGGTGGGCAAAAACCGCATCGAACCGCCATGGGTTCCGTCCTGCTGTTCCCAGATCACGTATAGCGGGTTCAGCGCGTCGTACTGGTCTCGCTCCTCGCCATTGGCATCAACGTTTACGTCCCAACCCAGGCGAGTGCGGAACTGATCCGCACGGTCCTGAAACATCGAACGCGACAGTTTTTTGTGTGTGTGAAGGTCGTTAGCATATACATAGCGCAGCATGATCTTGTCCCCTTGTCGTCCTGCAATGAGACTAAACCTGGGGCACAATGGTTAACAAGCGCTCTGACAACCGTTCGTATTGGTTTCAAATTCTTTGCACTATACAACAATCAGTCCCCGGCTCATCGCCCGGGCCACCGCATGTGTTGTGTTCAACGCACCCAGTTTGAATCGCGCACTTTCGATGTAGACCCTTAACGTATGCTCCGAAATCGCCAGCGTGTCGGCGGTCTGCGCCCTGCTGTATCCCATGGCCAGCAACGTCATCGCGTCGACCTCGCGCGGGGACAGCGCTCGGGCTTGCTCTGGCGTGCGGTCGGGTTCGAACTCAAGCGCCTTTCGGTTGAAGTAATGCGCCATCAGGATCAGATCGCGCCCATGTGTTTCAGTAAAGTCTGCCCACGTTTGGTCGTCACAGGTGTGGCTGGTGGTGAACAATGCAAACTGCCCGTTGGGGCCACGAATGGGAATTGAATATCCTTGGTTGCCGATCCCATGCACACGCGCATCCTCCAGAAATATGCGCGCCGACTTTGTAGACCAGTCCAGGCGTTTCCAATCAACCGGGTGAAAGCGTTGAAAGCACCCTAATATGACTGGATCGGTGCGGATGTAGTTTTGCGACAAGTACCTTTCGACCCATTCGTCGCTATAGGTTCCACACCCATATTGCTCTCCAGCGCTGTCCACCCAGTGATAGACCATATGGTCGATCTCGAAGGCATCCCTCAGCTGGAAGATGACACTGTAGAGGCCATCAAGCGCTTTGGTGGCGTCCAATTCCTCTATTATCTGATTCAAATTGACAGTCTTGACCATCGATCCCCACACGCACCTTTTGTTTCTGTGACGAGATCTCGGCAGCTGCGATTAACACAGTGTCATCAAGCTGTTCAGCCAGCGCCCCCAGGTCGTTTGCCGAGGCAAAAGCCTTGAGGTCCGCAAGGACGTCCAATATCCAGTCATTTTGTGCCATGAAACTCGCTCCAGAGTGGTTAATGAATGATTAAGACAACCATAGCATGCAGAAAAAAGTTAGGGAATTCGCTTCTTTCAACTCCCCAGAAGTAGGGAGAGTGGGATTTTCAACCCACTGAAAAGCAACGCGGCACCTCTTAAAACAACAAAACCCGCGGCCCAAATGGGTGATTCGCGGGTTTTGATTAACTCAATCCATGAACAACCGAGTCGTTAAGACTTGGCGTCCAGGACCTCTTCCAAAGTGCGCAGTCCGGTTTTGGGCGATTGCACCAACACCGACATATTGCCCGGCAGATGCTCGTTGCGCATCATTTTCATGTGCGCCTCGGGCAGATCGTTCCAGGAAAACACCTCGGACATGCATGGATCAAGACGACGTTCCAGCATCAACTTGTTGGCCGCGCTGGCCTGCTTGAGGTGGGCAAAGTGGTTGCCCTGAAGGCGCTTTTGGTGCATCCACATGTAGCGCACATCAAAGGTCAGGTTAAAGCCAGTGGTGCCCGCGCAGATGACAACCATGCCGCCTTTTTTGACCACGAAGGTCGACACCGGGAACGTCGCTTCGCCGGGGTGTTCAAACACCATGTCGACGTTCACGCCCTTGCCGGTGATGTCCCAGATGGCTTTGCCGAACTTGCGCGCTTCCTTGAACCACACCGCATATTCCGGCGTGTTCACCGTGGGCAATTGCCTCCAGCAGTCGAAATCCTTGCGGTTGATGACGCCCTTGGCGCCCAGATCCAGCACGAACTGGCGTTTGCTTTCATCGGAAATCACCCCGATCGCGTTGGCGCCCGCCGTGTTGATCAGCTGGATCGCATAAGAGCCCAAACCGCCCGACGCGCCCCAGACCAAAACGTTCTGGCCGGGTTTCAGATCGTGGGGTTCATGACCAAACAGCATCCGGTATGCAGTGGCCAGCGTCAGTGTATAGCACGCGGCCTCTTCCCAGGTCAGGTGCTTGGGGCGTGGCATCAATTGCTGAGCCTGCACATTGGTGAACTGCGCAAACGATCCGTCGGGCGTTTCATAGCCCCAGATCCGCTGACTGGCGGAGTACATCGGATCGCCGCCGTTGCACTCTTCGTCGTCGCCGTCATCCTGGTTGCAATGGATCACGACCTCGTCGCCCACTTTCCAGCGTTTTACCTTGTCACCCACGGCCCAGACGATGCCCGACGCGTCAGAACCGGCGATATGATAGGGTTGCTGGTGGCCATCGAACGGGCTGATCGGTTGGCCCAAAGAGGCCCAGACACCGTTATAGTTCACGCCCGCGGCCATCACCAAAACCAGCACTTCGTTGCTGTCCAGCTCTGGCACGTCCAGCACTTCTTCGACCATCGCTGTGTTGGGCTCGCCGTGGCGCTCGCGCCGGATCGCCCAGGCGTACATCTGCTTGGGCACGTACCCCAGGGGCGGCATTTCACCCAGCTCATACAGGTCTTTTTCGGGCGCGTCGTAAGGCGCAATATCGGTGTCTGTGTCCAAAGCCATGTTGGCCTCCTTGATAACCAAAAAAATGTGCCGCACCGCAGAACCGTGCCGGTCAAGAGGGGATAAGAAGAGTTGCGCAACATTGCAACAGATTTTGCACGTACTTTTGTAATTTTATGACCCAGCAGGTGCAGAAATTTCCTTTGCACTCGCAGCAGGATCCGCAGCACCCGGAGGCATCAAATGGCGGATCGAGTTGGCATAATATTGCAAAATGGCAAGTTGCTCTGGGTCTGGCACATAGGTGTCGCCCTGCATCGTCAAAACGCCACGTTCAATCAGATGGCGCAATCCCACCTCGGCCGCATAATCACGATTGTCGCGGGGCAGATGAACATGCGCCGTGGGCAGGTCTGCGATAAGCGCCGACAGCCCAAGCTCAACCTCGGCGCGGGTCAAGGGACCATCGCGCAGACACAGCCACGACACCAGCGGCACAGGCAGAACAGGGATAATCGCGCCTATTCGCTTCATCAGATCGCGCGCCAGCGGCACGGTCGGATCACCGCTCAGCCCCTCGGTAAAGGCACGCAGGGACACCGGCGCCCCAAAGCTGACCGCCGCATAGCCGAACCGGTGATAGCGCCCGGTCAGACGCAGCCAAATCTGGCGCAACGCATTGCCCGCAATCACGCCAATACGCGCATTGAACTGGCGTTTGGGGCCCTTGGCCGCAGCCGTCAGAATGCGATCCTCCAACACCCGGTCATAGTTCAGCGCGACCGGCACAAAAACCACATCACGGCTGGTGTCATCAAACCCGTCGGTGATGTATTTCAACAAACCCAGTTTGGGCGGCATCAACGCGCCCGTCAGCGATAATCCCCCTTCTGGAAACATTGCCTGCGTTACGCCTGCATCTGTTGCCAAACGCACGTATCGCGACAAAACCTTGCGATAAAGTTCATTGCGGGATTTTCGCCGAATAAAGTAAGCCCCCATGGCCCGGATCAACCCGCTCAGCGGCCAAACCTGCGCCCACTCGCCCACCGCATAAGACAGCGCCGAGCGTTCGGCCGCCAAATAAGTGACGAGCACGTAATCCATATTGCTGCGATGGTTCATCACAAAAACCACCGTGGCATCGGGATCAATGTCAGAAAGACCGGCGGTTTCGTAATGGCCCAACCGCACACGATAAAGCGAATTTGACAAGAACCGTGCCAGTCGGATGGCCACGCTGAAATAGGCCGTGGCGGAAAAAGACGGCACAATTTCACGGGCATAGCGCTGCGCCGCCTCAAAGGCGACGTTTTCGGGGATGCCTTCTTGACGGGCATGATCGGCCACCGCCTGGCTGACCTGGGGGTCATAAATCAGCCGCTGGATCATGTCGAAACGGCGCGCCAGCTTGAATGGCTGGATCGGGCGATCAAGATTTTTGTTGAGCTGCGACACCACCTTTTCCAGCCGCCTGCGAAAAAACCAGCGAACAGAGGGCAGCATCACCCGGTCCAGCGCGGCAATCGCCGCAAAGCCAAGGATCAGCACCAGCGCCCATACGGGCATATCAACAGTCGACGTCATAGTGTGAAGGTGACAGCAAAATTCAATTGCGACAATGCCTTCGAACACCATAGTATGCCGCGACGCAGCGAATTGACTTGTCCCGGAAATTGCTATTTACCCAGCCGTGACGCAAGATTATTACGCACCCAACCTCGCGAGGCCCACATGACGCATCCGCAGAAAGACCGCCCCTGGCTGATCCGGACCTATGCCGGACATTCGACTGCAAAAGCCTCGAACGCGCTTTACCGGGGCAATCTGGCCAAAGGTCAGACCGGGCTTTCTGTGGCTTTCGATTTGCCCACGCAAACCGGATATGACAGCGATCACACCTTGGCGCGCGGCGAGGTTGGTAAAGTCGGCGTGCCCGTGGCGCATCTGGGCGATATGCGCACCTTGTTTCAGGACATTCCGCTGGAACAGATGAACACGTCGATGACGATCAATGCCACCGCCCCTTGGTTGCTTGCGCTCTATATTGCGGTCGCCGAAGAGCAAGGCGCCGATATCACCAAATTGCAGGGCACCGTGCAAAACGACATCATCAAGGAATATCTGTCGCGCGGCACCTATATTTGCCCGCCCAAACCGTCGCTCAATCTGATCACCGATGTTGCGGCCTATTGCTATACAAACGTGCCCAAATGGAACCCGATGAATGTGTGTTCCTACCACCTGCAAGAGGCCGGCGCGACGCCAGAACAGGAATTGGCCTTTGCCTTGGCCACAGCGCAGGCGGTGCTTGACGGGCTGAAGGGCAAAGTTCCGGACGAGGATTTCCCCGTATTGGTCGGGCGCATTTCGTTTTTTGTGAACGCAGGGATCCGCTTTGTCACCGAAATGTGCAAGATGCGTGCCTTTGTCGACCTGTGGGATGAGATTTGCGAACAGCGCTATGGCGTGAGTGATCCAAAAATGCGCCGTTTCCGATATGGGGTGCAGGTTAATTCGCTGGGCCTGACCGAACAGCAACCTGAAAACAACGTCTACCGTATTTTGATCGAGATGCTGGCCGTCACACTTTCCAAAAAGGC
This sequence comes from Sedimentitalea sp., assembly GCA_045105075.1. Lineage (GTDB taxonomy): Bacteria > Pseudomonadota > Alphaproteobacteria > Rhodobacterales > Rhodobacteraceae > JBGCDD01. The sequence continues at coordinate 10,518 of JBGCDD010000066.1, forward strand.
ACGCGCGCGCGCGGTTCAACTGCCGGCCTGGAATGAAGCGTTGGGATTGCCGCGTCCCTGGGATCAACAGTGGTCGATGCGCATGCAGCAAATCCTGGCCTATGAAACCGATCTTTTGGAATTCGGTGATCTGTTTGACGGCAATCCGAATGTGGATGCCAAGGTTGAAGAATTGAAAGAAGGCGCACGGGCGGAATTGGCCAATCTGGAAAGCATGGGCGGTGCGATTTCGGCAATTGAATATATGAAATCGCGCCTTGTCGATTCCAACGCGGATCGATTAAACCGGATCGAGGCCGGCGAAACCACAGTTGTTGGCGTCAACAAATTCACCACGACCGAACCTTCGCCACTGCAGACCGAAGATGGCGGCATCATGGTGGTCGATCCCGCAGTTGAGCAGGAACAGATTGACCGTTTGAACGATTGGCGCGCCGATCGTGATACCGCTGCCGTGCAATCCGCGCTCAGCGCATTGCGAAATGCCGCGCAAACCGGGAAAAACATTATGGCCCCGTCCATTGCAGCCGCCAAGGCCGGTGTCACGACGGGCGAATGGGCCGAAGAAATGCGCGCCGTTTTTGGCACCTATCGCGGCCCGACCGGAGTGTCAGGGTCGGTGTCCAACAAAACCGAAGGGCTCGACCACATCCGCCAAGCCGTTGATGCGGTCAGCGACCGTCTTGGGCGACGTCTCAAATTCCTGGTTGGCAAGCCGGGCCTGGATGGTCATTCCAATGGTGCCGAACAAATCGCTTTTCGCGCCCGCGATTGCGGCATGGATATTGCCTATGAGGGCATTCGCCTCACCCCCGAAGAAATCGTTTCGGCAGCACGCAATGACGATGCCCACGTCATAGGTTTGTCAATTTTGTCAGGCAGTCATTTGCCGCTGGTTCAGGATGTAATGGATCGCCTCAATGCAGAAGGGTTACAGCACATCCCCGTCATTGTGGGCGGTATTATTCCGGACGAAGATGCCGAGAAATTGCAACTCATGGGTGTGTCCAAAATCTATACCCCTAAAGATTTCGAGCTGAATACGATAATGATGGACATAGTGACTCTGGTTGACGTCGGGTCGTTGGCTGCAGAATGAAAAATTAACCGGAATTAACGCAAAATTGACGCTGATCTGCTTCAAGTTGGTCGCTAGGGTACTCTCTAGCTGAGTTCGGCTGCACTTGAAGAAAAAAAAAGGTTAGGAATGACAATCAATCTAAAATCGATGTCGCGAAAAGAGCTGTTGAAGCTGGGGAAAGACGTCGAAAAAGCGCTTGTGGAAGCAGAAGGCCGCGAGCGCGCCGAGGCACTGAAAGCAGCAGAAAAAGCGGCGGCGGATTTCGGTTTTTCTTTGGGCGAATTGGCTGGCAAGCCGTCGCGGAAAAATGCGGCGCCCAAAGCTCAATCGCAGGCAAAATATCGCAATCCAGAAAATGGCAACCAAACTTGGTCTGGACGCGGGCGCAAGCCGAATTGGGTGCATGATGCCTTGGCAAACGGCACCGATCTTGCGACTTTGGAAATCTGATCCAAACTGAGAGGCGCGGCTATGACCACCCATATCGGCGCTCAGCCGGGCGACATTGCTGACACAGTTTTGTTGCCTGGCGATCCCTACCGTGCGCGGTGGGCCGCAGAGACTTTTCTCACCGATGCCGTTCTTGTCAACGAAACCCGCGGAATGTTGGGATATACCGGCACTTGGAACGGGCATCGCGTGACAATTCAGGGCAGCGGAATGGGTATGCCCTCGCTGTCGATCTATGCCAACGAATTGATCCGCGACTTTGACGCCAAAACGCTGATCCGCATTGGTTCATGTGGTGCCATGCAAGAACGCGTTGGGCTGCGCGACATAATTCTTGCAATGACCGCAACAACCCTAAGCACGCCGTCGCGCGGTATTTTTCGCGAAGTTAACTTTGCACCCTGCGCAGATTGGTCGCTTTTGGAAAGCGCGGTTCGCGCCAGCCGGGCAAAAGACTGCAATTTGCACGTCGGCGGCATTTATTCCTCCGACGTCTTTTACGATGAGCGCCCAGATTTAAACGAACAAATGGTGCGCCACGGCATTTTGGGCGTCGAAATGGAAGCCGCCGAACTGTACACATTGGCCGCGCGATACAATCGACGCGCCCTTGCTGTCCTTACGGTTTCGGATCACCTGATCACAGGCGAGGCCCTGCCGCCCGAACAACGCGAACGTAGTTTTGGCGATATGGTTGAAATCGCCCTCGCGGCCGCATTCACATAAAAAAACAGCGCCGTTTCCAGCGCTGTTTTTCACAACATTGTAGTTTGATTTACGCAGACTTGCGACGACGGCGCACGGCCGCCAAACCACCGATGCCTGCAATCATTAGCCAACCGGCCGCAGGCAGTGGAATTGGGTTTGTGCCTGGATTCGGGTTGCCCGGATCCGCGCCATCTGTGGTGATCACAGATTTGCTGAGCGATACCAACCAGCCAGCACCAAGCACGTCGATGTCGATGCGCAATTGCAGACCGGCAACGATGTCGTCAATCAACACGCCAGCGTCGTAGCCATAGATGTCAAATTCCGTGAACGAGAAAACATCGCTCGCACCTTCCAACGCGCCCAACAGCAACCAGCTGTCCGTGGCAGCATCATAGGCTTCGATGTTGTTGACTTCACAGCTGGTCAAACCGCAAGGCGCTGCATCAACGTCATAGGCACTGATGTTCAAAGCAGCAGAAGTAAATCCAGCTGCGATCGCACCATGGGTCCATCCCCAATTGTCTCCCTCGCCACGATAATACGGGGAAGACGTTTCAAATCCACCAACGGGTGTGAAAAAGCCTGTTCCCGCTTCGACCGTGTCAACGGACGCCGCGTTGGCTGCAAAGCCCGCAAAGGCCATGACAGCAGAGGCTGCAGTTAGTTTAATCAAGTTCATAATTTACTCTCCAAAAAAATCGCCCAGCCCCCAGCGCTGAGCCCAAGCCTATTTTTTCAAATGCCTTGACGTCAGACAACCGTAAATATGTCGAAAAGGGCACAATTACGCCACAATTTGCAGATTCTTTCACGAAAATGTACAAAATTTCACAATTTCTAAATAGATTCGGAAAGCTTTGAGCAAATCTAAACGGCTGCGAATCAGTCAAGCGAACGCAATCAGCTACAGCCCGTGGGTCTGATCATAGCCATTGGTTTGCGGCGAAACCCACCCTGTCAAATCGGCCTGTTCAGATGCAAAAATCTCGACTTTAAGCGGAAAACACGCTGCCACATCGCTTGAATGCTGTGCGCTGCAATCTCCACCAGGGCAAGCGCTTAAGCCCCCCACCAGATCGATTTCGGCAAAAAACTCAAGATAATCACCAGGGCGAACTGGACTGGCTTTCATAAAATACTGCCCGGTATCGCGGGTAAACCCCGTGCACATGAAAACATTCAAAACATCATGCACCAAAACCTCGGCCTTGGCGATATCAATGTCGAAATGCCGTGCGGCAGCACGTGCAAGGTTGGAATGGCAACAATGGTGATAGTTTTGTTGGCTCAATAACACCCCAGTGTAGGGGTCGCAGCGCGTGCCAATGACGTCGTGGACCGAGCCCCCGAAAGGATCAATTCCGTACCAGTCCAACGTGTCTTCAACAATCGTGGCCATAGCGCGTAGCGCAGGAAAACTGCTCCACATTCGCTCGCCGCGACTGATGTGTGTTCCATGCAATGCGCGGGTTTTACCAGAATAGAACCTCTCGCCCAGATCATGGGCGTTCCAAAGATTCAAATCGCCAACCTGTGGTCCATCGATGCACGTGATTCTGAAAAAGCCGCCTGCAGGAACTTCAAAACAAGCGGCCTCCCGTGGTGGAACCGTGATTTCAGTCGTCTTTTTCGCCCCCAAACGAGCCTTGGCATAGAGATCAAGGTCCGGTTTTGGCAATCCGTCGTTTGGGTAACAAATCACCGGGGCAATGCCGCGACGTTGGTCTGCATCTTCCGGCGCCATTGCCATTTCACTCACTTTTTCATGTCACGAAACGAACAACCTTTAGACCGTCCGCTCGACCATCATTTTCTTGATCTCGGCGATCGCTTTGGCGGGGTTCAGCCCTTTGGGACAGGTTTTGGTGCAATTCATGATCGTGTGACAGCGGTACAATTTGAATGGATCTTCCAATTCATCCAATCGCTCGCCGGTGGCTTCATCTCGCGAATCGATTATCCAGCGATAGGCATGCAAAAGCGCTGCAGGCCCAAGATAACGATCCCCGTTCCACCAGTAAGACGGGCAGGATGTTGAACAGGACGCGCACATCACACATTCATAAAGACCGTCAAGTTTTTTTCGGTCGTCAATCGACTGACGCCATTCCTTTGCCGGACGGTTGGTTTTGGTTTCCAGCCATGGCATGATGCTGGCGTGTTGAGCATAAAAATGTGTAAGATCCGGGATAAGATCTTTGATCACAGGCATATGCGGCAAAGGGTAGATCTTCACATCGCCTTTGATCTCGTCCATTCCATAAATACAGGCAAGCGTATTGATCCCGTCGATGTTCATCGCACAGGATCCGCAAATCCCCTCGCGACAGGACCGCCGGAACGTTAGCGTGGGGTCGATTTCGTTTTTGATCTTGATCAGACTGTCCAAAACCATCGGGCCGCACGTGTCCATATCAACCCAATAGGTGTCAACGCGCGGGTTCTTTCCATCATCTGGATTCCAACGATAAATCTCAAATTTACGCAGATTTTTGGCACCATCAGGTTTGGGCCAGGTTTTGCCCGTGGTCATGCGGCTGTTTTTGGGCAGTGTCAGTTGTACCATTTTTAACTCCTTACGCTGCCATCATCGCATCAAAGCAGGACTTCAGGCGTGATCTTTGATCACCGGTCATTTGAACGGTTGGCTCAAACACAAATTCTTCAAACACGACTGGCGAGCGTTCTGCAGCGCGTGAAAACGTGGTAACATTGCTCAAACCAACCGAACGAGCGCAGTCGAACATCACAAAATCCGGGTTTTTTCCGGTTCCGCTTGAAGACGCACACCCTTGCAGAACTGCACCACTCAAAGTCCCGCAGATCACGATTCTTAACATACGCCCCATCGTCAATAGACCCGCGCCTTGGGAGCGATTTTTTTCAAATCGATCCCACCATCATTGTGACTGGTCAGCGGTTGAAGATGAACACCGCGGTAGCCAAGGCTGGCCTCGTTGCCTTTGAACCAAACCAGAGAATGCTCGCGCCAATTCTCGTCATCCCGGTCCGGATAATCTTCATGCGCATGCGCGCCGCGACTTTCCTTGCGCGCAGCGGCTGCGGTGATCGTGGCCACAGCATTTGGCATCAGATTGGTCAGCTCAAGGGTTTCCATAAGGTCGCTGTTCCAAACCAGAGACGTATCGCTGACTTTCAAATCGCTTTGCTTGTCTGACACCGCTTCCATCTTGGTTTGCCCTTCTGCAAGGGTTTTGTCCGTCCGGAAAACAGCGGCATCCGCTTGCATTGTGCGCTGCATTTCAAGGCGCAATTCGGCCGTGGGAACGTGACCTTTGGCGTAGCGCAACCCATCAAACCGGCTGAACGCGGCCTCTATCGACCGGGTGCTGGGACGCGGGACAGGCGCCTTGGGGTCCACCACTTCGCCGGCGCGGATTGCCGCCGCCCGGCCAAAAACAACCAAGTCGATCAAAGAGTTAGACCCAAGGCGATTGGCGCCGTGTACCGATGCGCATCCGGCCTCACCCACAGCCATCAAGCCGGGGGAAACACTGTCAGGGCTGCCTTTGGTCGGCGCCAGCACTTCGCCCCAATAATTGGTCGGAATGCCGCCCATATTATAGTGAACCGTCGGCAACACCGGGATTGGCTCTTTCGTCAGGTCGACGCCGGCGAAAATACGCGCGCTTTCCGAAATGCCCGGCAGTCGCAAAGCCAGTGTTTCCGGCGGCAGGTGGTTGAGATGCAAGTGAATATGATCGCCATCAGCGCCAACGCCCCTGCCCTCGCGGATTTCCATGGTCATACAACGGCTGACAACATCGCGACTTGCCAGATCTTTGTACGTTGGCGCGTAACGCTCCATGAAACGTTCGCCTTCGGAATTGGTCAGATACCCGCCCTCACCACGCGCGCCCTCGGTGATAAGACAGCCAGAGCCATAGATGCCCGTGGGGTGAAACTGCACGAATTCCATGTCTTGCAGCGGCAAACCCGCCCGCGCTGTCATGCCACCACCATCGCCGGTGCAGGTGTGGGCAGACGTCGCGCTGAAATAGGCACGCCCATATCCACCCGTCGCCAAAACGACCATCTTGGCAGCAAACAAGTGCATTGTGCCATCATCCAGTTTCCAACACAGGACGCCCTGGCACACACCATCGTCCGACATGATCAGATCAATTGCGAAGTATTCAATATAGAACTCGGCGTTGTTCTTAAGGCTTTGTCCATAGAGCGTGTGCAAGATGGCGTGGCCCGTGCGGTCGGCGGCGGCACAAGTGCGCTGCACAGGGGGACCTTCGCCAAATTCCGTCGTATGGCCGCCAAACAGACGCTGATAGATTTTGCCTTCTTCGGTGCGACTGAAGGGCACGCCGTAGTGCTCAAGCTCGTAAACCGCTTTGGGAGCCTCTCGTGCAAGGTACTCCATCGCGTCGGTGTCGCCCAGCCAATCGCTTCCCTTGACGGTGTCGTACATGTGCCACTGCCAGTTGTCCGGACCCATGTTTGACAGCGAGGCCGCAATCCCGCCCTGCGCCGCAACAGTGTGCGAGCGGGTTGGAAAGACTTTGCTGATGCATGCCGTGCGCAGGCCCTGTTCAGCCATCCCCAGCGTTGCCCGCAGTCCGGCGCCACCAGCGCCCACTACAACCACATCATATTCGTGCGTTTCGTAATCGTAAGCAGCCATATCCAGCCTCTTGGGTTCGCAGTTAAAGGGCAATCCGCGCGATGGCAAAAATGCCAGTCGCGGCGGCCGCATAAGACAGCAAGATCATCGCGATGATCAAAATCTTTTGCGTCAGCCCGTGAACATAGTCTTCAATCATCACCTGCACACCGTCTTTGAAGTGCATAAAGCCGATCAGGATCGTCAACGCTGCCACGATCGCCGGAAAGGAGCGCGCGAAATAGGTGACGACTTCGTCATGTGGTGCGCCCAGCATCGGCCCAAAGGTCAGCAAAAACAGCGGGATCAGCAACAGCAGCCCCACCGAACTGATCTTCATCGCCCAGAAATGGCCAGTGCCAGATTTTGCCGAACCCATTCCAACGGCCCGTTTTCGGTCGGTCAGATAACGCATGTGCAATGCTCCGGCTTAAGCAATGATCAAAAGAGTGATGATGGTCAGAAGCACCGAGCCGCCAAGAATAGCATATCCCAGCTTTTCGGCGGTCTCGATCTCCATCGCGATCGCATTGTCCCAAACCAGGTGCCGAACGCCCGCCAACGTATGATACCACAGACCCAGCAACGACAATGTCATGATCACATCACCGAGGAAACTGGTGATCACACCGTCCGCGACAGCAAAAGCTTGCGCCGAAGTGGACGCGGCCAAAAACCACCAAACAATAAGCAAAGCCGCCAGCAAGATGGCGTTGCCTGTGATCCGAGTGAGAATCGAGGTGATCGAGGTCAGCTGTGGTCGGTAGATCGTGATGTGCGGCGATAAAGGGCGATTGCCTCGGTTGACATCAGCCATGGCGGATCCTTTGCATAACAGGTGTCGTGGTTATCGCCCCAAAACATGAATAAGTCACCCATAGAGACAATCTCTGGGCGCGGTGATTTGGCGCGGTTGGCGCAGATTCTAAAAAGTTGTGATCACACGCAAAACCGTTGTGATCACAAAACTGTGGAAAAGGCTTGGGTTACGTTATTGATTGCCCCGTCTCATGGACAAATCCCAACTGGCAAATCGCTGCGGTCACGTCTCATACATTTCTGGTTCGCATCCGCGCGCTTCTGCATGTGACAAATCAACCAGCGCACTGCGTCGCAAGGTTTGGAATGTTTCAATCAAGGCCTGCAATCATCGCAAGGACGCATGACCGACGGTGACACCTCAAAGGCTGTTTTGGGTTCGAGGTCTATGCGAAAGGAGATGATTTTGCCCAAATGCACTCAACGTCCCAAGTTCAGACTGGCAGATTGCATCGCAACCTCGCGCAACAGTTTCTTGCGAATCTTCTCTGGATAATCCTTGAACCCAGCAGCTGAAACGACAAAAGCCCCCTCACCCACGATCAGGTTTTCGTAGAAGTAGGCGGTTAGTTCTGGGTCGCTTTCTTCGATGGCAATTGCGTTCACCACGATTCCAGCGGCACGCAATGCGGCGTGCACCTCGGTTGGAGCCAGACCTTCATTCGACTTGCCATCGCCCGAGACATCGATGAGGTGGCGTGCGCACTGCGAAACGTTGCCAAACTGTGCCATGCTAAAGGTTAAGGCTTCGCCAATCGCCGTCGAATAATTGCGCCATACCCGCTGGTCGGTGGCAATGTCGTCGGCCAAGCGCTCGAGCGTTTCAAAACTGTCGATCCCGGTCCAGGGAATGGTGACTTGTTGACGCGAAGAGCCGGTCCATTGCACCAACATCACCTGCGCCTGGGCGCGTACCAAAGCCTCTGACACCAAAGGGTCGCGCAGCGCTTCGGCCAACCCGTCCATCTGAATGCGAAATTCATCCGAATCGACCGACCCGGACACATCAACGGCCAGCACCAACGCCAAATCGCAGGCCAGAATTGGACCTGCAAGAACGGACATCATGGCTGAAATCATCGCACGCATGGGCTGACACTATCAACAGTTGCGCCGCTGTCCCATCACGAAGCGGTCACATTGGCACCAAAGCCCAATAATCCAGATCCAGCAGCACTTGGGGGTGATATTTGCCGCCCTCTCCGCGCAGTTGATCCGGCGCGTGACCTTTGCTGGCCACCAAACGCAGCCGCATCGCACCGACGCCTGGCGCGGACGTGGGTGCTTTGTCGAGCACTTCGCTCCAAGCGTAAATTGTATCCCCACTGAGGCAAGGGTTGGCATGCGCCCCGCCATTCAGAGCAACAATCATCTGCGCATTGGCCAGCCCATTGAAAGACAACGCACGCGCCATGGAAATCACGTGACCACCATAGATCAGGCGGGTGGAATCCGGTCGCGCCGAGACGTCAAAATGCACTTTGGATGTGTTTTGCCACAACCGCGTGGCCATCATATGTTCGGCTTCTTCCACTGTCACACCATCGACGTGGTCAATGGTCTCGCCGATCTCATAGTCGTCAAATCTGTGCTGTTCGCCTGCCAGGTCAAAGTTGTAATTGATGAAATCCAGCCCCTTGGGCACAACCAGATCTTCGGCCCTCACCGCTTTGGGCAACTCTGGGATCACGGTTTCTGGCGCCGGTGCGTTCAGGTCACGTTTGCGCACCATCACCCAACGCACATAATCCAGCACCGTTTGGTCATTTTGATTAAAGCCTTGGGTGCGCACGTAAAGAACACCGGACTTGCCATTGGAGTTCTGTTTCAATCCAACAACTTCGGACACGGCACGCAACGTATCACCTGCAAAGACCGGCGCCAGCCAACGCCCCTGAGCATAGCCCAGATTGGCAATCGCATTGAGCGAAACATCCGGCACCGACTTGCCAAACACCACATGAAACACCGCCAGATCGTCAATCGGACTGGCCACCAAACCACACGATTGCGCAAAGCTGTCCGACGAGTAAAGCGCGTGGCGTGCAGGATAAAGCGCGTGGTAAAGCGCGCGCTCGCCTCCCGACACGGTGCGCGGAACGGCGTGGGGCAAAACGTCACCAACCGTGTAATCTTCAAAATACCGACCCGGATTGGTTTTGGCCATTCACTGCTCTCCAAGCTTCATGTCGGGCGCGTACGCGGCGTCGACGTCTTTGGTGACGGCCTGACCACAACGCATCGTGCCGGTTGCAGCGTCAAAGGCCTGCGTGGGCGAGCCATAGAGCGCCCAGCCTTGCGCCAACGCAGCGCTGACCTTGTGGCAGAATTCAGACGTGTCTTCGCTGCTGAGGAAGCGGTAAAGCACGCTCATCCGCCAAAGGGCCACGGGCCGATCCAGCCGTGGATGCCACCGATGATAACCAGCAAAACCACGGATCCGCCGAGGAACATGGCATCCTTTGCATAGGTCCCCGCCGGGCGCGGCGCCCAATCGGGTTCGGACTTGTTGATCACGATAACCGAGGCAACCGCCCAGGCGAGCAAGCCGCCAAACAACAAGATCGAAGCCACATCACCGTTGACCAAGAGATGCGATACCGCCCAGGTCTTAAAGCCAATCAGCATCGGATGGCGCACCTTGTTCAGCACCAGACCGCGCTTGGGCGCCGGGCTGAGCATAAAGATCGCCAGCACCATGAGCAGATTGTTGATATGGGTGAAAAACGACGGCGGCGACCAGACGGGCAGAAACGGCGCGGCGCGATAGCCCAAAACCATCAAAATGATCGAGACCACCAGCAAACCGGTCACCACGCCTTTGCCTGCATCGCCCATGCCGGCGCGCCGATCAGGCGCCACGCGTTTGAAAAAATGTGCTCCGGCCCACATCAGCAGACCCAAAATCAAAAGACCAAAGCCCATATCGCACTACCCCGCTTGCAAAGACTCGATTGCTTTGGCTTTTGCCAGCAAATCACGTGCGGTTGCAACGTGCAGGTTTTCCACGATGCGCCCCTCGACCACCGCGACGCCCTGCCCAGTGGCTTCAATCTCTTCAAAGGCGGCAATCTGGCGTCGCGCCAGATCAACTTCGTCCGCTGATGGCGCAAAAGCGGTGTTGGTCACGTCGATCTGGGCCGGGTGGATCAAGGTTTTGCCGTCAAAGCCCATGTCACGCCCCTGTGCGCATTCCGCGGCCAGTCCCGTTTCGTCTTTGAACGCGTTGTAGACACCGTCCACGATGACGAGACCCTCGGCCTTTGCGGCCAGTAGACACAGCCCCAATCCGCTCATCATCGCCAATCGGTCGGGGCGATAGCGGCTGTCGAGTTCTTTGGCCAGATCATTGGTGCCCATCACCATACCCCGCAACTTGGGGTGCGCTGCGATGGTTGGTGCGTTGATCATGCCGCGCGGGGTTTCCATCATCGCCCAGATTGCCAAATCCCCGGTGATCGCGGCAACGGCATCGAGCTGTTGTGGGGTTTCCACCTTGGGCACCAAGATCGCGTCGGTCGCCATATTCGCGACCGCTTCGACGTCGTCCGATCCCCAAGGCGTGTCCAGGCCATTGATGCGGACAATTTTCATCCGATCGCCAAACCCACCGGTGTGCAACGTGTCCGCCAACAACGCACGCGCCGCTGGCTTTTCGTCTGGGGTCACCGCGTCCTCGAGATCAAAGATGATCGCATCCACAGGCAGCGTTCGCGCCTTATCCAGCGCGCGTGCCTTTGACGCGGGAATGTACAGAACCGAACGGTAGGGGCGCGATTTGGGGTCCATCAAAGTCTCCTGCGTCATATTGTTGCGCGGTAAGGGCCATTTATTGCCGGAAAATTCAAGGCCAAAACCGCTGCAACGCAGCAATATTAGGCAAACTGCAGATTTCCAGATAATTTTAAGGGTTCCCGCACGATCCCTTAACCTTTCTTCAGCACTCGTGGGGCACATTTTTGAGGTCAGACCCAAACAAGAGGGCCAAATCGGAAAGGCCACCGATCGTACGGGCAGCGGGACTGACACCTGATGTAGACTGGGTTTTCTCGCTCGGCACACCGGAGTTTCCGGCGGGCCTTACCGAACCGGGGCACCACAGTGAAAAGGAATAGACCTATGTATAAGACACTTATCAAGGCTGTTTTTGGACTGGGTTTGGTCGCAGGCGCGGCTGAACAGGCACAAGCCCAACAAACGCGCAATTGCGCCCCACGTGAGGTGGTCGTTGACCGGCTTTCGACAAGTTACGGCGAGACGCGTCAAAGCATCGGGCTTGGTGCGCAGGGCGCGGTGGTCGAGGTGTTTGCCTCGGGCGACACACGCACCTGGACCATCACAGTGACCATGCCCAACGGTTTGACCTGTCTCGTGGCATCAGGGCAGTCTTTTGAAACCCTTGCCGAAGCTCTGCCCGATGACGGCAACGATGCCTGATCGAAATTCGATGATCTGGGGCCGCACCTATACCAACGCATCCCAGATCAACTTGCTGCCCGTCGCCAGTAACAGCGCATAGGTCATTGCGAAAAAAAGCCGCTCGGGCACCAGTTGATGCGCGCGCACCCCCATCCAAGTGCCAAGCACCGCAAACGGTGCCAACACCACGTTGGCCAAAAGAGTTTGCATCGTGAACAGCCCCAAAAACGCGTAGGGGACGAATTTCACGATATTGAGAACCCAGAACACCAGCACTGTCGTCGCCTGGTACTGAGTTTTGTCGAGCTTTTGCGACAACAGATAAACGGCAGCAGGCGGTCCGCCCGCGTGGCTGATAAAACTGGTGAACCCCGCCACGAGACCCGCAAACAAACCTGCAAACGCAGGCAAACGCGCTCTGTTCATCCTTTGGCGGAATTTTGAAAAACCAAGCTGCCACGCGACAAATCCAATCGATATTGCGCCGATCAACAAGCGCAACAGATCCGCATCAGCGGCTTCGTACAGCAATGCACCAAGCGCGACGCCGGGCACGCCACCGGCTATCAGCAGGCGCGCATCAGACCAGTGCCAGCGTTTCCAATAGGGGCGCAATGCGGACAAATCGATCAGCATCAGCATCGGCAACATCACCCCCAACGCCAACCCTGGTTCGAGATACAACGCCAGAATCGAAGCCGACGCAAAAGACGCGCCCGAGCCAAAACCGCCTTTGGACACGCCTGCAAACAACACGGCAGGCACACCGATGGCGAAAAACATGAGATCAAATTCAAGCATTCAGCGCCCTTTAACCCGTTTCACTGCAATGTTTTAGACGAATCGCTTCGCAAATGGGCGCAGGCGTCCCCATGCCGCAGGACATGGTACAACGCTTGCGTGTGATCGCGGAACACTCTAGGCAACGCCCAGATTTTATTGGATCGGAGACACATCTCATGGCCAGACCCAAGATCGCGCTGATCGGCGCAGGTCAGATCGGCGGAACACTCGCACACCTTGCCGCTATGAAAGAACTGGGCGACGTCGTTCTGTTTGACATCGCAGAGGGCGTGCCCGAAGGCAAAGCGCTTGATATCGCCGAGTCCGGTCCGTCAGAAGGCTTTGATGCAAGTCTGCGCGGCACCCAGTCCTATGAGGATATCGCCGGCGCAGATGTTTGCATTGTTACAGCAGGTGTTCCTCGCAAACCTGGCATGAGCCGCGATGATTTGCTGGGCATCAACCTTAAAGTTATGAAATCCGTCGGCGAGGGCATCCGCGATCACGCGCCGAATGCATTTGTCATCTGCATTACCAACCCGTTGGATGCTATGGTCTGGGCGCTTCGCGAATTTTCCGGACTGCCCCATGCCAAGGTGTGTGGGATGGCCGGCGTCTTGGATTCAGCGCGGTTTCGGCATTTTCTGGCGGAAGAGTTTGGTGTGTCGATGAAAGACGTGACAGCATTCGTGCTGGGCGGACATGGCGACACGATGGTCCCTTTGACGCGCTATTCAACCGTCGCTGGTATTCCGCTACCTGATCTTGTGTCGATGGGTTGGACCAGCCAAGAAAAACTTGACGGCATTGTGCAACGCACCCGGGACGGTGGCGCTGAAATCGTGGGCTTGCTCAAAACCGGCAGTGCCTTTTACGCGCCCGCCACCAGCGCAATTGAGATGGCTGAAGCCTATTTGAAGGACCAAAAGAGGGTGCTTCCCTGCGCCGCTTATGTCGATGGGGCATTGGGCTTAAAGGGGATGTATGTTGGCGTTCCGACCGTGATTGGCGCGGGCGGAATCGAAAAGGTCATCGACATCAAGATGACCAAAGACGAACAGGCCATGTTTGACAGTTCGATCAACGCCGTCAAAGGCTTGGTCGACGCCTGTAGAGGCATCGACTCGTCACTTAGCTAAAGTCAGGAAACTTGTTCTGGCGCCAAAACCAGCGCCAGAACACTAGCTGCAGACAAGTGTCGTTTGGGCCGCGTTGTTCGCATCGAATTCAGCCATTGCAATTTGCGTTTCGCCCGAAGGCGTGGCGAAGGCCACCTCAACCTCAGCGCCTTTCATTTCGCCTCCAGTCACACGGATCTGGCCCAAATCTGAATTCGTGGCACGGTCATCGACGTCAATCGAGAAGCGATATTCCTCGCCGGGTTTGAAACCCGAAAAAGCCAAACGCAAGGCCGTGCTCCCGTCAAGCACAGAAGGCTCTTGGGTCAACATTGGCGTGGTTGTCTCGCTGCGGAACGGCTGATTGACCTCGACACCGGCCCCTCCGTCTGCGCTGTCAAAAATCAAACTCCCGGATGATGCTGCCAAATCTAACGAAATTCCTGAGATCAGCGTTGAGCCATCTCCTTCGTGGCGAATCACGAAATAGTCGCGCGGTGCACTTTCGATAAATTTGACGGAAAGTCGCGATGTGCAATCCTGTGCAACTGCGGATTGTCCCAGGCCGACACCCAGAACCGCTGTGCAGATTGTAAGTAATTTCATAGTATTCTCCAAATCACTTTGGCGGAAACTAGCGCGCGCACGGCAATCGGCAAAGAAATGATTCCCTTTTCCGCATTGAAATTCCAGCCGCTGAAGTCAATTTGTGATCACACCTGAAAATCGTGTGATCACAAATGTCGGTTTTTTGGCGTTTTACACTACACTGCGGCAATAAATCGTTTAACCGGTTCTAAACCGGGGGCGTATACCCGGGGGTACAGCATACCAAGACGGGATAGCACCTTATGAACATCCACGAATACCAGGCCAAGGCCCTCCTGCGCAGTTATGGGGCCCCGGTCTCGGACGGGCGAGTCGTGTTGAAAGCCGAAGACGCAAAAACTGCGGCGGGCGAAATGGACGGACCGCTCTGGGTGGTCAAAGCCCAAATTCACGCCGGCGGGCGCGGAAAAGGATCCTTCAAAGAAGCTGATGCGGGCGAAAAAGGCGGCGTGCGTCTAGCGAAGTCGGTGCAAGAGGCCGCCGATGAAGCCAAAAAGATGCTAGGGCGCACATTGGTGACACACCAGACCGGTCCAGTCGGCAAACAGGTCAATCGGGTCTACATCGAAGACGGAAGCGGCATCGAAACCGAGATGTATCTGGCACTGCTGGTTGATCGTGGTTCGAGCCGGGTCAGCTTTGTGTGCTCGACCGAAGGCGGCATGGACATCGAAGAAGTGGCCGCATCAACCCCGGAAAAAATTCTGTCTTTCGCCGTTGACCCAGCGGCCGGATACCAAGCCTTCCATGGCCGTCGTATTGCGTTTGCTTTGGGTCTCAGCGGCCAGCAGGTCAAGCAATGCGTAAAGTTGATGGGCATTCTTTACAGCGCATTCATGGAAAAAGACATGGAAATGCTTGAGATTAACCCTTTGATCGTAACGGACAAAGGTGACCTGAAGGTGCTTGACGCCAAGATCAGCTTTGATGGCAATGCCGTGTATCGCCACGCGGACGTGTCGGAATTGCGCGATACCACTGAGGAAGACCCCAAAGAACTTGAAGCGTCAAAATACGACCTCAACTACATCGCTTTGGACGGCGAAATTGGGTGCATGGTCAATGGCGCCGGAGTGGCGATGGCGACCATGGACATCATCAAGCTTTATGGCGCGGAACCTGCCAATTTCCTGGACGTCGGGGGCGGTGCGACCAAGGAAAAGGTCACTGAAGCGTTCAAGATCATCACGTCGGACCCGCAGGTCAAAGGCATCTTGGTCAATATTTTTGGCGGCATTATGCGTTGCGACGTGATCGCCGAAGGCGTGGTGGCTGCGGTGAAAGAAGTCGGCCTGAAGGTGCCGTTGGTTGTGCGCCTTGAGGGGACAAACGTCGCAGAAGGCAAAGCCATTATCAACAATTCTGATGTCGATGTGATCGCGGCGGATGACCTGAAAGATGGTGCCGAGAAAATCGTGAAAGCCGTTAAAGGTTAGTCCGGTGAGTCTGCGTCGCTTGATTGGTGTTCTTGGCGTGTTGGCTGTTTTGGCTGGGTGTGAAGACACCTTGTCAACGCAATCTGCGAGTCAAAGTTCGGTTCGGCCAGGAACATCCGTTGTCGACGGCGTCATCGCGGCGACAATGTTCAGCAGTATTTGCATCGAAGCAGTGCCAAACTTTACGCAATTACCAGCACGCTTGAACACCGCCGCGTTCAAACAGAACCCGGAGACGGGCACGTATTACCATCAAAAACTGGACTTGTCGGTCAGGTTCAACAAGCGAGGCGGTAGTGAAGACGGGTCTTGCTCGATGGTGTTCGGCTCACGCGACAAAGCTGGCGAAATTGCGTTGCTCGTGTCGAGTGCGGCTTTGAGAAAGGGCGCCTCAAAGCCCAACGCAACACTTGCACTCAATCCAAACACAAATTCCGCGTCAACCAAACTGATTGGTGGATCCGAATTTCTTTTCAATCCCGTACAGCGGCACAATGGCAGAGGTTACTATCGCGCCATTGTTCAAGCATCTAAATGATCAATCAAGGAGCCTAACAAAATGGCCGTCCTCATCGACGAAAACACCAAAGTCATCTGCCAGGGCCTGACCGGCTCGCAGGGAACGTTCCACACTGAACAGGCCATTGCTTATGGCACCAAAATGGTTGGCGGCGTGACCCCCGGCAAAGGTGGGATAACCCATCTGGATCTGCCGGTTTTCAATTCGGTACACGAGGCGAAACACGCAACCGAAGCCAATGCGACGGTGATTTATGTTCCGCCTCCCTTCGCCGCAGATTCGATCCTTGAGGCGATTGACGCGCAAATGGAAGTGATTGTGTGCATCACAGAAGGCATTCCAGTGCTGGATATGATGCGCGTGAAACGGGCGCTCGAAGGGTCCAAAAGCCGTTTGGTTGGGCCGAACTGCCCCGGTGTGATCACGCCAAATGCGTGTAAGATCGGTATCATGCCCGGCCATATCCACAAACGTGGCAGCGTTGGGGTGGTCAGTCGCTCGGGCACATTAACCTATGAGGCGGTCAAACAAACCACCGATGTGGGCCTGGGTCAGTCGAGCTGTATCGGAATCGGTGGCGATCCAATCAAGGGAACCGAACATCTGGACGTGTTGGAATGGTTTTTGGCGGATGACGAAACCCATTCCATCATAATGATCGGCGAGATTGGCGGCAGTGCCGAAGAGGACGCCGCACAATTTCTGGCGGATGAAAAGAAAAAGGGCCGTTGGAAACCCACGGCCGGGTTTATTGCGGGACGCACCGCACCTCCCGGCCGTCGTATGGGCCACGCCGGTGCGATCGTGGCTGGGGGCAAAGGCGGCGCCGATGACAAAATCGAAGCGATGAAATCCGCCGGAATCATTGTTGCCGAAAGCCCCGCCGGATTGGGCGAAGCCGTGCTAGAGGCCATTGGCTAATGGCTATTGCGTCACTCTTGCCGCGAATGACCAGGGTGGTCGTGGCATTTTGTGCCTGGTGTTTGATCGCGCCCTTTGCCTCGGCCGAGATGTTTGGACCGATTGCCGGGCAAGTCTATGGCAAGGGCACTGGACCTTTAGTGATTGTCACCCACGGCGACAGTAAAGCGGGATACATCGCCAATTTTGTTGCTACGCTGGCCCAGAATGCCCCTACCGCCACCGTTATTCATATGGCACGGCCGGGATATTCCCTGCCAAGCGGTGAACGTAGCAAAGGCTCACTGCGCAGCAAACGCAACCATCACACCAGACGCAACAACTTGCTTCTGGCGGATGGTATCAAGGCTGCGGCGCAGACGTTCCCACACAGCCGCCTGATTGCCGTGGGGCATTCGGGCGGCGGCAATCAAATCGGGGTGATTATTGGCCGCGCTCCAGGGCTGATCGACACGGCAGTGATGATCGGCACACCGTATTTTGTGAAACGCTGGCGGCAGATGCGCGGCTCACCCTGGCCACAAAGCGAATCACCAGCAGATTTCTTGAAGTCTGTCCCGCGCAGCACCCGCATCATCGCGGCAACCGGCGCCAGTGACAGCAATACGGTGCCAGCACTTGCCCGTGACTATGTTGCCAAAGCCAAGGAACGCGGACTTGATGCAACTTTTATCAAGATTCCCGGCGCGGGCCACGGCTGGCGCACTCTCAACACGCCTGCACTGAAACTGGTGATGACAGAAATCTTCCGCTGAAGCGGAGCAACCCAAGGCAAAGTTCCATGACCGAACATTCCCCCAACGACCAGTTCCATGCCTCAAGCTTCATGCAGGGGCACAATGCCGAGTATCTTGAGCAATTGTATGCCCAATATGCCGGCGATCCCAACGCTGTAGATGCCGCTTGGGCCGAGTTTTTCGCGTCGTTGGGGGATGATGAGGTCAGCGTCAAGCGTGAAGCCGAAGGACCCAGTTGGGCGCGCACGGATTGGCCGCCAGTACCTGAGGATGATTTGACCCAAGCGCTGACTGGCGAGTGGCAAGGCGTTGATGTGGAAGCCAAAGCGGCGACGCAGAAAATCTCGGCCAAAGCGGCCGAAACGGGCACCGCTGTCAGCGACGAACAAATCAAACGCGCCGTGCTGGATTCGATCCGCGCGCTGATGTTGATCCGTGCCTATCGAATTCGGGGCCATTTGGTCGCCGACCTCGACCCGCTTGGCATGCGCGAACAAAACCGCCACCCGGAACTAGACCCAAAGACCTACGGGTTCGCCGAAGCGGACATGGACCGCCCGATCTTCATCGACAATGTGCTCGGCCTGCAAATGGCTTCGATGCGCCAGATTGTTGAAATCGTGATGCGCACCTATTGCGGCACATTTGCGCTGCAATACATGCATATTTCGAACCCTGAAGAAGCCGGTTGGCTGAAGGAACGCATCGAAGGTTTCGACAAGGAAATCACCTTCACCCGCGAAGGACGAAAGGCCATTCTAAACAAGATGGTAGAGGCCGAAGGTTTCGAAAAATTCCTGCACGTCAAATACATGGGCACCAAACGCTTTGGTTTGGACGGCGGTGAGAGTTTGATCCCCGCGATGGAGCAGATCATCAAACGCGGCGGCAGTCTGGGCGTGCGTGATATCATTTTCGGCATGCCCCATCGTGGCCGGCTGAGCGTGCTTGCCAATGTGATGCAAAAACCCTACCGCGCAATTTTCAACGAATTTCAAGGTGGCAGTTTCAAGCCTGAAGACGTCGATGGATCGGGTGATGTGAAGTACCATCTGGGTGCCAGTTCCGACCGTGAATTCGATGGCAATTCCGTACATTTATCGCTGACGGCCAATCCCAGCCACCTTGAGGCCGTGAATCCTGTGGTGCTCGGCAAATCGCGCGCCAAACAAGACCAGAACAATGACCCGGATCGCATTTCGGTCCTGCCGATTTTGCTCCATGGCGATGCGGCTTTCGCTGGTCAGGGTGTGGTCGCAGAAGGGTTTGGTCTGTCTGGTCTGAAAGGGCACAAAACCGGCGGCACGATGCACATTGTCGTCAATAACCAAATTGGTTTCACCACCGCGCCGCATTTCAGCCGTTCAAGCCCTTATCCAACCGACATTGCATTGATGGTTGAAGCCCCCATTTTCCATGTGAACGGTGATGATCCCGAAGCCGTGGTGCATGCCGCCAAGGTTGCAACCGAATTCCGCCAGAAGTTCCACAAGGATGTTGTGCTCGATATCTTTTGTTACCGCCGGTTTGGCCACAATGAGGGCGATGAGCCCATGTTCACCAACCCGATCATGTACAAAAAGATCAAGACCCACAAAACCACGTTGGCGCTCTACACGGAACGTCTGGTCAAGGACGGTTTGATTCCCGAGGGCGAAATCGAGGATATGAAAACCGCTTTTCAGGTCCATCTGAATGACGAGTTTGAAGCCGGAAAGGACTACAAACCCAATAAGGCCGATTGGCTGGATGGGCGTTGGTCACATCTGGACAAGAACAAGGAAGACTATGTGCGCGGCACAACTGAGATCGCGCCAGAAACCTTTGCCGAAGTCGGCGCTGGTCTGACCCGTGTCCCCGATGGCTTTCCATTGCACCGCACGATTGGGCGCTTACTGGAGTCAAAAAAGGAAATGTTCGCAAGCGGCGAAGGCTTTGATTGGGCCACAGGCGAGGCCTTGGCCTTTGGATCGCTCTTGAGCGAAGGCTATCCCGTGCGCCTTGCCGGTCAGGACGCCACGCGCGGCACCTTCAGCCAACGCCATTCCGGATTGATCCAACAAGAAACCGAAGAACGATATTTCCCTCTCAACAACATTCGTGCTGGCCAGGCCCAATATGAAGTAATCGATTCGATGTTGTCGGAATATGCCGTCTTGGGTTTCGAATATGGCTACTCGCTTGCCGAACCCAACGCTCTGGTTTTATGGGAAGCGCAGTTTGGCGATTTTGCCAACGGCGCACAGATCATGTTTGACCAATTCATTTCTTCCGGCGAAAGCAAATGGTTACGCATGTCTGGCCTGGTTTGCCTGATGCCGCATGGGTATGAAGGTCAGGGACCGGAACACTCTTCCGCGCGTCTTGAGCGGTTCTTGCAGATGTGTGGTCAGGACAACTGGATTGTGGCCAATTGCACCACGCCAGCAAATTATTTTCACATTTTGCGACGCCAGATTCACCGGTCTTTTCGGAAACCTTTGATGCTTATGACGCCGAAATCGCTATTGCGTCACAAGATGGCTGTCAGCAAAGCAAGCGATTTCACCACTGGGTCAAGTTTCCACAGGGTCCTTTGGGATGATGCGCAAATGGGCAATTCGGACACGAAACTGGTCAGCGACGGCAAAATCAAACGCGTGGTGATGTGTTCGGGCAAAGTCTATTATGATCTTCTTGAAGAGCGCGATGCGCGCGGCATTGACGATGTTTACCTGATGCGCATTGAACAGTTTTACCCTTTCCCAGCGATTTCCTTGGTGAAAGAACTTGAGCGCTTCAAAGGCGCCGACATGGTTTGGTGCCAGGAAGAACCCAAAAACCAAGGTGCGTGGTCGTTTATTGAGCCTAACATCGAATGGGTTTTAGGGCGGATCAAAGCCAAAAACGCCCGGCCTGTTTACGCCGGTCGCCCCACGTCGGCCTCGCCTGCAACTGGCTTGGCCAGTCAACACAAAGCCCAGCAAACCGCGCTTATCAATGATGCGCTGACTCTCGAAGGAAAGTAACCGATGACCACCGAAGTACGTGTCCCCACGCTGGGCGAATCCGTCACCGAAGCCACCGTTGCGACCTGGTTCAAGAAACCCGGTGATGCAGTGGCCGTTGACGAAATGCTGTGTGAATTGGAAACCGACAAGGTTACTGTAGAAGTGCCTAGTCCAGCCACCGGCACGATGGGCGAAATCGTTGCAGGTGAGGGCGACACGGTTGGCGTGGACGCACTATTGGCCACAATCACGCAAGGCAAAGCAGCCGCTGCCCCTGCCAAAACCAAGCCAGCACCGGCTGCAGAAGGGTCCGGTTCGGTAGACGTAATGGTGCCAACGCTGGGCGAAAGCGTGACCGAAGCTACGGTTTCAACTTGGTTCAAGTCTGTGGGTGATGTCGTCGCGCAGGACGAAATGCTCTGTGAATTGGAAACTGACAAAGTAAGTGTCGAAGTTCCGGCTCCTGTCGCTGGAATATTGTCGGAAATCACGGCTGCGGAAGGCGCGACTGTTGGGGCCACATCCAAACTCGCCGTGCTTTCAAACATCGCGGGCGGCACTGCTGTGGTTTCTGGCAAAAGCGAAAAAGATGCGCCAGGCTCAGCAAAATCGAACGACATTGCCAACGCCCCTTCCGCTGAAAAAGCTATGGCCGCCGCTGGGCTCAGTGCGGACGCCGTAACCGGAACCGGGCGCGACGGTCGCATCATGAAAAATGATGTTCAAGCCGCATTGGAAAAAGGCGTCGCCCCAGCGCCTGCGGCGACTGTGCCCACCCCTTCGGCCCAAATTCCACGAGCGCCAATTCCAGCAGATGATGCCGCCCGGGAAGAGCGGGTAAAAATGACCCGTTTGCGCCAGACCATTGCACGACGGCTCAAAGACAGCCAAAATACGGCCGCAATGTTGACCACTTACAATGAGGTCGACATGACCGAAGTAATGGCTTTGCGCAAACAGTACAAAGACGAGTTCGAAAAGAAACATGGCGCGCGACTTGGGTTCATGTCGTTTTTCACCAAAGCTTGCTGCCATGCGCTCAAAGAAGTGCCAGAGGTCAATGCAGAAATCGACGGCACAGATATCGTCTACAAGAATTTCGTTCATATGGGCGTCGCGGCTGGCACCCCAACGGGTTTGGTTGTTCCGGTCATTAGGGACGCAGATTCGATGTCATTTGCCGAAATCGAAAAAGCCATCGCAGAAAAGGGACGTCGCGCACGAGACGGGAAGCTGTCTATGGCGGAAATGCAAGGCGGCACTTTTACGCTGTCCAACGGCGGCGTTTACGGATCCTTGATGTCTTCCCCCATTTTGAATCCACCTCAATCCGGCATTCTGGGCATGCACAAAATTCAAGATCGGCCCGTTGCACTGAATGGCGAAGTTGTCATCAGACCAATGATGTATCTGGCTCTGTCCTATGATCACCGCATTGTAGATGGCAAGGGCGCCGTTACTTTCTTGGTGCGCATAAAGGATGCACTTGAAGATCCTCGCCGCCTCTTGATGGACTTGTGATTGGCCTATCTCAACGAGCAAGCCCTAACCTGCACATCATGTCAGAGAACGGAAACAATCCAATGGGTTACGAGCTTTTCTCGCCACGAGAAACCGCGCCAAAAACAACGCAACCTACACAGAAGCAACGGTTGGCTCCGCCAACAAGACGTTTTGTGTTGCCCCAGCTGCGGCGCGGTTGTGCTGAGGCTGGCATGAGACTTCGAAACACCCAGGCAAAATCACAATCAACATGGCACAAATGAGCCCGGAACTTTTCGCTTTGACTTGCGCCGCCTTGGTGCAGATCGCCCAGTTTGCATTGATGAGCGTCCCTGCAAATCTGGAGTTAGGCACCGCCAAAACACTGTCATCGCGGGATCCAAAAGATACGGGTGGCCCTCTGATTGATCAAGTCAGCCCCAGAACAGCCAGGTTATTTCGCGCGCTGGACAATCACTTTGAAGCTTTGATTCTGTTTACAATTGCTTGCACCGTTGTCGTGCTATCAGAACAATCGACTCTTCTGACTCAAATTTGCGGTTGGATCTTTTTGGCTGCACGTATCGGCTACATCCCAGCTTATGCTTTCGGTCTCAATCCCTGGCGCAGCTTGATTTGGGCCGTCGGCTTTGTCGCAACCGTTGTCATGTTAGTGGCAGCGCTAGTTTAGTGCTTCCTCTTGCTTCAAATATCCCGGGGGGACGCCCGCAGGGCGGCGGGGGCAGCGCCCCCTTCCTCGGCACAAATCCAAAGGATCTGAACAATGGCACATTATGACGTTATCATCATTGGCTCCGGCCCAGGCGGCTATGTCTGCGCCATCCGTTGTGCACAACTGGGCCTAAAAACCGCTTGCGTCGAAGGCAGAGACACTCTGGGCGGCACTTGTCTCAACGTCGGCTGCATCCCCAGCAAAGCTCTGCTTCACGCCAGCCATATGCTGCACGAGGCAGAGCATAATTTTGCGGCGATGGGCTTGAAAGGCAAAAGCCCATCGGTCGATTGGAAACAAATGCTGGCCTACAAAGACGATACCATCGGCCAAAACACAAAGGGTATCGAATTTCTGTTCAAAAAGAACAAGATTGATTGGATCAAGGGCTGGGCAAGCATTCCAGCCGCCGGGCAGGTTCAGGTTGGCACAACCCAGTATACCGCCAAGGCCATCATTATTGCATCAGGTTCCGAACCTGCTTCGCTAACGGGCGTTAGCGTCGATGAAAAAATCGTTGTGACCTCGACCGGTGCGTTAGAATTGTCGAAAATACCCAAGAAACTGGCAGTGATTGGCGCTGGCGTGATTGGTTTGGAACTGGGCAGTGTCTATGCGCGCCTTGGCTCTGAGGTCAGCGTCATTGAATTCCTCGATGACATTACCCCTGGAATGGACGCCGAAGTCCAAAAAACATTTCAAAAGATTCTAAAAAAACAAGGCATTTCGTTCATCATGGGCGCCGCCGTGCAAAAAACTGAGGCGACCAAGACCAAGGCCAAAGTCCATTACAAAATGCGAAAAGACGAAAGCGAACACAGTCTGGACGCCGATGTGGTGCTAGTCGCCACAGGGCGTAAACCCTTCACAGACGGCCTTGGTCTTTCCGAACTGGGCATCGAACAAAGTCCAAGGGGGCAGATAAAAGTTGGCAAAGATTGGCAAACAAACATCGAAGGGATCTATGCCATTGGTGATTGCATTGACGGCCCAATGTTGGCGCACAAAGCCGAAGATGAGGGCATGGCTGCAGCAGAACAGGTCGCAGGCAAGCATGGGCACGTCAATTATGGCGTGATTCCAGGGGTGATTTACACACATCCAGAAGTTGCAAATGTGGGCGAAACCGAAGAGTCGCTCAAAGCCGCAGGGCGGGCTTACAAGGTGGGCAAGTTTTCATTCATGGGCAACGGGCGCGCAAAAGCCAATTTTGCAGCGGACGGTTTCGTAAAAATCCTGGCCGACAGCGCCAGCGATCGGATTCTAGGTGCCCATATCATCGGCCCCGGAGCTGGCGATCTCATTCACGAGGTTTGTGTCGCAATGGAATTTGGCGCCTCCGCCGAAGATCTGGCAATGACCTGTCATGCGCACCCAACCTATTCCGAAGCCGTGCGCGAGGCCGCTCTGGCCTGTGGCGACGGTCCGATCCATATGTAACCAAGTGCAGCGCCCGCACTACCACATGGTGCGGGCCGCACGGGCATCCCAGGCGTTGTCGTAAGGCGCGCCGCCCTCTTCGCCATCGGTCATTTCCGCGAGGATCGCGCCAGGTGTCGGCAAATCCGCGCTATCGTCGCGTGCCCAGAGATCAGCGCGGATCAGAGCGCGCGCGCATTGCGTGTAGATTTCTTTGATCGCAATAACGATCACCGTTGTCGGCAAACGCCCGTTCTTTTCAAAACGCGCGCGCAAATCATCATCAATGCTGAGCTCCGCTCGCCCATTCACCCGGACCGCCGTATTGGAGCCGGGCACCAAAAACAACAATGACGCACGCCCGTCGGAAACGATATTTCGCAACGAATCCAGACGGTTGTTTCCACGCCAATCGGGTATTGCCAGATGCCCCGGATCAAGCTCTAGCACCACCGCGCCGTCATCTCCGCGCGGACTGCCATCGGTGCCGTCCGGGCCAACCGTGCTCAGCAAGCAAAACCGAGAGGTCATGATCCAACTCCGATAGAGCGGCGTCATCTGCCGGGCCACTTTGCGCAAGGCCGGCGCACCGGGTGTTCCATAGAGCGCTTCGAGTTTGGCTATTGTGTCCACCGCAGTCATTGCACCTCAAACCCTGCTTCGCGCATCAGCTCATTCGATTTGGCCTCAACCCGGCTTTCCAACTCTTCCAGAAACGTCTCGCGGTCCAGCCCGGGTGCCATAGGATCCATAAATTCCACAACAGCCACGCCAGGATAGCGCATGATGCCCTTGCGGGGCCACAGCACGCCAACATTGACCGCAACCGGAACGCAGGGCTGGTTAAGTTGTTCATAAAGAACACCGGTACCTATCTTGTAAGGCATCTTGGCGCCCGGTTTCACACGTGTGCCTTGCGAATAGATGATCAACTGGCCGGCTTCCTGAACACCCGCTTTGACATCTTCGACCATCTTGTCGATCGCGGCGCCGCGTTTGCCTCGGTCGACAGCCACACAATCGAGCAGCCGCGCGTATTGACCCACAACCGGCGTGTAGAGAATTTCCTTTTTCATGATGAACTTAGCAGTCGGCAGCGCCGTGAAGATCATCATGATGTCCAAAAACGACTGATGCTTGGCGGCAATCAGCGCTTCGCCTTGTGGCGGCGTGCCGCGCACTTCAACGCGGATGCCAACCATCCAGCGCGCACTCCAGAACACATAGCGCGAATAGGTTTTGCAACAGGCCCGCGCCCCCGCCTTACTGAACAGGGCCCAGGGCGCAAAAGCCAGCCCGATCAATGGCATAGCAACATAAATCTGTGCTACAAACAGCAAAGATCGCACAGCTTGCAGCATCACGTGACCCCTTTCAATGTGCGCCGTGCAGCAATCCAAGTGGCCGCAAATGCCACACACGCGCCGAGCAAAGGCACTAAGATTGGCAACAGCCAACCCATGCCCTGAAAGCCCAAGCCGGTCAGAAAGCCGCCCTCGTCCGAAGCAGACGGAAGCAACGCAACGCCGATCATCCCGCACACCGCCCCGACACCGGCACCCAGAATTGCGCGCAGCGTAAAGCGGCGCACAAAAGCGCGCGCTATGTAAGTGTCGCGCGCACCGATCAAGCGCAGCACTTCGATGACTTGTGCGTTGGCCGACAACGCCGCATTGGCCGCCAGGGTGATCATTGCAGCCATCGCACCGCCAATCAAAACCAAAGCAACAAAACCCAAACGTCGCAAACTTCCAGCTGCTTCCACCAGCGGGCGGCGCCAACGGGTGTGATCATCCAAAACCGCGCCCGGAACCTCGGCGCTCAGCCGCAACCTCAGACCTGCGGAGTCATAGCCCGGAGCGCCTTCGATCACTTCAATCAACTGCGGAATCGGCAAGCCTTCCAATGGCAAATCGCTACCAAACCAAGGCGACAGAAGCGCCGCCTGCTCTTGGGTGGTCAGCGCGCGGGCGCTGGCAACCCCAGGTGTTTGTGACAAAATCAACAACGCAGCCTCGGTTTGCGCTGCCCGTTGATCTGGCGGAGCAGAAATGCGCAGTGTTGCGCTTTGGGCCAGTTCGTTGGCCCAGCGATCTGCCAGACGCCCGGCCGCCATCGACAAAGCCAGCGCAAACACCGCCAAAAACGCCATCGCAGCCGAAGCAAAAACTGTCAGCTGCGCGGTAAAACCTGTGGGTGGCACCACCCGATCTGCTTGCGCATCACCCAGAAAAAAACTGCGAATATCGCCCGCGCTCATAGATCCGCTCCGGCCAAATGCAGCTGTTTGTCCGAGATGCGCAGCACCCGTGCCTGAACCTGGCTTTTGGCTGTGCGGATCAAGGCCAGGTCGTGGCTGGCAATCAAAACTGTCTTGCCCATTTTATTCAATTCGACCAGCAACTGCAGCAAACGCTGGGACATTTCCCAATCCACATTGCCCGTGGGTTCATCGGCCAACACAACATCGGGAGACATAATCAAAGCCCGCGCCAAAGCCGCGCGTTGCCGCTCGCCCCCAGAAAGTTCCGGTGGCAGCGCATCGGCGCGCCCCGACAAACCCACCCATTTCATCAACTCAGTCAGATTTGCGCTTTCCTGCGCCGCGTCGCGCCCAGACACTGTCAGCGGCAGCGCGATGTTGTCGGCCAGTGGCAAATGATCCAGAAACCGGCAATCCTGATGCACTACGCCAATCCGGCGTCGCAAAAGCGCCATTTGGTCCCGGTCCAGCGTTTTCATATCTTTGTCAAAGGCCCGCACCATGCCGGATGTGGGCCGCAACGCGCCATAGCACAGTTTCATCAACGTGGTCTTACCCGCGCCCGATGGTCCCGTCAGAAAGTAAAATGCGCCGGGCGACAACCGCACTGACACATCGCTCAGCAGCTCGCCACCGCCATAGCTATAGCCAACATTGTCCAGCTCGATCACGTTTGCCCCCTGTGAACTAACGCCTTGTGCCCGACTGTAGGGGCAGTTTCAATGCCCTGAAAGCCACGGCTCGTGATGCATTGCGCCAGATTGGGCTTTTCGCCCTTTGCGGATGTGGACGAAATGCATATTGTCTGTGAAAAAGTTGAGACAAGCCAGTAGGTAAGATCGGGAGTGACCGCATGCGATTGACGTGTCCAAACTGTGGAGCTCAGTACGAAGTCCCGGCCGAGGTGATCCCTGCCGAAGGGCGAGATGTGCAGTGTTCCAATTGCGGCGACACCTGGTTTCAGGCCCATGCGGACGCTCTGACTGAAGCGCCAGAGGTCGAAACCGTTGCAGAACCGGTCGACCCTGAGCTACTTGAAGACACGTTTGACGATGTGGATCTGCCCGAGCCAGAAGACGAGATCGACCACGCACCCGAGACGTCCGACCAGCAACAGCTTGACCCAGCGGTCGCAGATATTTTGCGCCAAGAGGCGGAATACGAAACCCGACTGCGTGCCAATGATGCGGGTGCAAGCCTGGAGAGTCAGGCTGATCTGGGGCTGGATGATCTGCCGGTTGACGAGGCCGAACGCCGCTCACGCGAGGCGCGCGATCGAATGGCACGGATGCGCGGTCAGGATGCCGAAGCCGAGACCGGATCGCGCCGGGGCTTGTTGCCCGATATCGAGGAAATCAATTCAACACTGCGTGCGTCTGGCGAAGCCGTGGCACCCGCCGCAGTTGCTGCTACCGCTGCTGCCGTTCCGGTGCAACGCAGTGGATTCGCACGCGGATTTCTGTTGATCGTGATTTTGGCGATCCTGCTGGTATTGCTCTATATTGGCGCGCCCGACATTGCCGCCGCCGTTCCGGCATTGGAAGGGCCATTGCAATCCTATGTGGCCATCGTCGATCAAGCACGGGTGTGGTTGGACGGTGCCTTGGGCGGCATCGTCCCCAATTAAATCACCCGATCAGAAACGATCGAGCAAGCGTTCCAGATAGTTGCGCTCGACATCCGGACGTTCTTGATCGCCCGAGCGGCGACGGATTTCGTCCAGCAGTTCGCGGGCACGGCGATAAACGTCCTCGCCTTGCAACAGCCCCTCGTCGGTACCAAGCGAGCCGTTTGAGCCCGAGTTGCGCCCCAATGGATCACGGTTCTGCGCGCGCATGTCACCTTCTTGATTGCCTTGGCCGGGCTGACTTTGGTTTTCCTGCGCCAGTGCTTCGCCAAGCGACCGCATGCCTTCGCGCAGCGCTTCCATCGCTTCGGACTGCTGATCGATGGCACCGGCCAAATCGTCCTGGCGCAGCGACTCTTCGGCGCCTTCCATAGCGCGACCGGCCCGATCCAGCGCTTCGCGCGCGGCGTCGCCTTCGGGTGTTCCACCACCGGGCATCTGGCCCTGCTGGCGTGACAACTCATCGCGCAATGCCTGCTGGCGGTTGGCCAATGACTCTTCAAGAGACTGGCCTTCGCCGCCTTGCCCATCTTGCGCTTGGCCACCGGGCTGACCCTGCCCCTGGCCCTGACCTTGCTGGCCCTCATGGCTTTGGCCCTGACCCTGCCCGCCATTGCGACCCTGATTTCCCTCGCTTTCGCCAGCCTGAGCACCCGGGTTGAACTGCTCTTGCAAGTCGCGGAATGCCTGATCGGACAGCCCTTGCTGCTCGCGCAACGTTTCGGCCAGACCCTCCATCGCTTGTTGGCCTTCTGATTGGCCGCCCTGCCCGCCACCTTCGGCGATGCGCATGTTCTCCATCATTTCCTGCAGTTCTTGCAGGGCTTGCTGCGCCTCGGCCATACGGCCTTGTTCCATCAGTTCTTGGATGCGGTCCATCATGCGTTGCAGATCGTTTTGATCCATCTGCATCGTGTTGGAATCGGCCATTTCGTTCTGGTCCATGACCTCGCCGTTTTCCTGTGCCTGACGCGACAGTTGGCGCATATAATCATCGGTGGCTTCGCGCAGCTCTTGCATCAGTTCGGCAATTTCCTGATCGCTGGCGCCATTTTTCATCGCCTCGCTCAACCGCTCCTGGGCGCGACGCAACCGCTCCATCGCGTCGCCCAGATCGCCGTCTTCCAACAGCGTCGCCAGATCCCACATCGCCTCGGCGATTTCGTCCTGTTGTTCAACAGTCAGCTCATAACGCACCATTGTTTCCAAACGGCGCAGAACGACGCGCAATCGCAGGTACGCAGTTTGCGAGCGGAACACATCGTCAGGGCGGTGCGACACGGCGCGCAGCATCTGCGCCACGCGGGGACCATTGGCGCGCGACCACAGCAAATCGCGGCGCTGTTCGATGATCGCCGCCGCCATCGGGTCAAAGAACCGCCGCCCCGGCAGCACAGCTGAGACCGGATCGGCAAGCGTGGCCTGACCTGCGGAATCCTCAGCGCTGAGGCTGAAAGTCACCGGCAGGTTGGCCCAGGGGTGTTTCGAATAGTCTTCGATCAGAGTTTCGGTGAACATGCGCCGGTCGCCTGCAATCGGCATTGGCAGCGGAACGGAAAACCCGTCGCGCGCATCCGGCTCAATTTCCAGACCATAACGGCGGCTGATCTCGGGCAGGTCCAGCGCGATCTGCGCCTCTCCGGCGACGACACCGTAATCATCACTGGCCGTAAAGGGCAGCGACATCTGGCCCATCGCCTCGGAACTGACGGTGCCCGCAACGGTGATTTGTGGGGCCGTATCGGCAATGACCGCGACGGTCCAGTTTTGCCCACCCGGCCCATCAATGCGCAGCTCGCCGTCCTGGACGACCGTAAAATCCTGCACCTGATCGGCCGCAGAGGGCAGCTCGCCAATGCGGCCCGACACCGTTTCGGCCAGAGTAAGCGTTCCCACATCACCATAAAAACGCAGGGTAATTTTACTGCCTTGCGCCACGTTCATCCGCTCGGTGGTCACATCCTTGAGGTACACCGTCGGGCGTCCAGTATAGCGCGGCGGTTCGACCCAGCCTTCCCAAGACGCCGTATCAGCGGCCAACGCGCCCCCCGGGGCAATATCGCCGACGGATCCAACGCGCCAAACCGAGCCAAAGACCAGGGCCACAGCCAAGGCCACCAAAGCCACATAACGCAGGGCAAAGGGATCACGGCTGGCAATCTTGAGGTTCGGAGCGGCCGCGCGCGCGGCGCTGGCACGTTTTGCCATGCGCGCCTGATGCGCCCGCCATACGGCTGCCGACTCTGCGTCCTGCACGCCAATCACCTGTTCGTCCATCAAAGTTTGGATGGGCCGTCCCGGCAGAGTTTCGTCCAAACGCACCAAAGCATCGGCGTGGCTTGGCCAGGAAAAGCGGCGAAAGCCGTAGACCAGTGCAGCAATGGTACCAAGCGAAGCGATGACAGCGACGCCCCAAACAACTTCGACCGCCAGAATGTCATGCAAGCCCAGCATCAACGCCGCCAGAACCGCCATGATCACACTCAGCAAAGGCCAAAAAGCGCGCAATCCTCGTTCGGCAACCAGACCGGCGCGGGTCAAAAACAGCGGCCAGCGCAGATTGCGCAACACAGAATCAGAGCTTGAACGGTTCGACATCAGCGTCTCCATCAGGGCCGCAAACGCACCACCGCGTTACAGCCACTCTGGGATGGTATCTCGATTTATCATTTCGTCAAAGGTCGGACGTGCACGAATAACCGCAAATTGATCCCCATTGACCAGAACCTCGGGGATAAGCAGCCGCGAATTGTACTCGCTCGACATCACTGCGCCATAGGCCCCCGCACTGCGGAATGCGACCAGATCACCCGCTGTCAGGGGTGGCATGTCGCGCTGTTTGGCGAATGTGTCACTGCTTTCACAGACCGGACCCACGATATCATAAGGCGCAAGTTCAACCCCCGGCGCCGGTTCAAGCACAGGCACAATGTCATGGTGTGCTTCGTACATCGCCGGGCGGATCAAATCGTTCATCGCCCCATCAAGGATAAGAAACTCGCGCCCCTCGCCCGACTTCACATAAATCACTTGGCTGACCATCAATCCGGCATTGCCAGCAATGAAACGACCCGGTTCAATCTCAATTTCACACCCGAGATGGCCCAAAGAGCGTTTGATCATAGCACCATAGTCGCTGGGCAAGGGTGGTGCCTCGTTCGAGCGCGTGTAGGGAATGCCAAGGCCCCCGCCCAGATCGAGCCGTGTGATCGTGTGCCCGTCTTCGCGCAGTTGCACCGTCAGCTCGGCCACTTTGTCATAGGCCGTCTCAAACGGTGCCAGATCGGTCAGTTGGCTGCCGATATGCACGTCGATCCCGATGACCTCGAGCCCTGGAAGGCTCGCCGCAAGCGCGTAAACCTCGCGGGCACGGGCAATCGGGATGCCGAATTTGTCTTCGGATTTTCCTGTCGAAATCTTGGCGTGGGTCTTGGCATCCACATCAGGATTGACCCGAATCGTGATCGGCGCGGTTTTGCCCAAGGATTGGGCAACACGGTCGATCACGGCCATTTCCGGCTCGGATTCGACGTTGAACTGACGCACGCCGCCGATCAACGCTGTGCGAATCTCATCTTCTGTTTTGCCAACGCCGGAAAACACAATGCGATCGCCGGGCACACCGGCGGCCTTTGCGCGCAGATATTCCCCGACCGACACCACATCCATGCCAGCACCGGCCTGCGCCAATGTCTTGAGAATCGCCTGATTGCTGGCGGCTTTCATCGCATAGCACACCAGATGGTCCACGCCTGCCAAGGCCTCGTCAAACAAGTTGAAATGGCGCAGCAATGTGGCGGTGGAATAGACATAAAACGGTGTGCCCACGGCCGCCGCGATATCGGCGATGGGAACGTCTTCGGCGTGCAGTCGCCCGTTGTGATAGAGAAAATGATCCATACCGCGCGGTTACGAGAAACCGCGCGTCAGATCAAACAGTTTTGTTGCGCTATCCTTTACGACCCTTGGCCCGTTGACGGGCTTTGAACATCGCAATTTTTTCGTCCAAAATGGCTTGGCTATAGGCCGCAGCGGCATCAAAGGCGGGCTTGAAATCCTCGTTATGAATGCCCTGCCCGTTGGGCAGTTGCCACAGCACGTGATAGGGGTTGTCGTTGCATTCCACGATCGCAGGGCCTTTGGGCGTGATTGCGATATCCCAACCGACAATGCCAAATTCCGGAAACAGCCCATGAGCGTCGCAGGCAATGCGTGTGACCGCTTCCCAATGGGGCATTTGCAACGAATCAAAGCGCAGGCCCGACACCGGATGGGTTTCGATGAAGGCGCCGTCGAGCCCCGTGCCCTTGCGACACAAGCCGACCTGGCCATATTCGGACACTTGCGCAACCATACTGCCCTTTTGCCAGAAATTGTCCGACATCGCATCGGGTGACGGCACTTTCCAGACAGTGTAAAGCACGCGCGGTTGGTCGGTGTCGCGCACAGTGACAACGCGCAGGGTGCCCACCGCAGGGCCGGCGATACGGGTCAGGTCATTGTGCTGCGTCAACGCGGTTTGAAAAATAAAACCTTCGGGATAATCTTCAAAAATCTCCTGGCAAAAAGCATCCATATCCGCGCGGCGCCCGTTGCCCATGACGATCTGGCCGTCCTCAACGGTGGCGATCAAAGCCGAGCCAACGCTGCCGCGCCCTTCACAGGGTTTGCCAAACAAAGGGAAGTGCGCGTCATGGCGCAGGAAATCCAACACCTCGGCCGGATTGCGCAGCGCCGGAATCGCACCGAAGTTGCGCAGCTTTGAAGCCACTGCCTGTGTGTGTGTCGTCGGCAGATCCAAACGATCGAGCAATGCGGTATACATCACTTTATCCGCCACAAAGACCCGCGATTGCGTCAGTTTTTCCGGCGACAGGCGCGCGTTGATCTCGTAACTGCCGATGCGCCCCACGTAAGAGCGCTTTTGGTCATCGCTCATCTCGGGGTCGTAAAGACCGTTGGAATAATACTCAGGCAGCGCGATTTTGCCCGGCCCATAGCGCAGCGACATCATCTCACGCATCTGACGAAAGGGGCTGATGTTGTGCTTGCGCGCAACCGCTACCATCGTCGCCGAAGCGGGCGCGGCGGCGTCCTGCGGGGCGGCCAAAAGCGCTTTGTTGTCTTGTGTTGCCGTGCTCATGCCTGCTCTCCTTGCTGACAGATCGAAGGTTGAGCTCGGAGTAATTTGGGAAAATGGCCAAAATTTGACGCGATTGTCGCCAATTCGAAGAAAATCAGCCGCGCAGGCGCAGATATAGATAGAGCGGCAAGCCACAACTTACGCCAATGCAGAACGTCGCCGGGATCGCCACAAGGTTGAGCCAGGCACGCCGCTGCACCGTTTCCACAACGATGAATACCGTCAACGCGACGGCCGCGATGGTCAGATCCCAGACCAACCCGCTGGCGGCCGTGTTGACATGCCAGGCATTGACCATCCCCATGATGTCAAAGCCATTGGCCTGAAACCATTGCACAAAATAATACATTGGATGAATGGTGCCCCAGATCGCGAGGGCCAGATAGACATAGCGCATGGACGGCTCCGGGTCAGTTTGGTCACAGACAACACTAGACCGCCCCGCGCCACTGACAAGGCCGGTTTACAACCCGAGGTTCAGGCCAATCGGCAAGTTCGGGATGCCCAGATTGATGCGCGGGACAACGCCGCCCGGGCCAATCCCTATTCCGGCGTTCAAAGTTGGCGTGATCGGTTCACCATCGGCACCGCACGCAGCCAGCACGCCAAGACCCATCAAAAAAGCAGCAATACGAAGTTTGGTCATGATAAAATCCCCTTCCATCGTTCGATCTGCGAGCGCACCTGAGCCGGCGCCGTGCCGCCATAAGAGACGCGCGAGTTGACCGAATTTTCCACGCCTAGAACAGCATAGACGTCGGAGGTGATGTTAGCATGAACGGTTTGCATGTCCTCAAGGGGAATGTCGGGCAGATCGTAACCACGTGCCTCGGCCATCGCCACAAGCGAACCGGTGATGTGATGCGCTTCGCGAAACGGCAGGCCCAGCACGCGCACAAGCCAATCGGCCAGGTCTGTTGCGGTCGAGAACCCCGCCCCCGCCGCGCCCGCCAGTGCGTCGCGATTGGCGCTCAGGTCCTTGACCATCCCCTCCATCGCGGCCAGGGCCAGCATCCAGCTGTCGGCGGCATCAAACACCTGTTCCTTGTCTTCCTGCATGTCCTTTGAATAGGTCAGCGGCAGCCCTTTCATCACCATCATCAACCCGACATTGGCGCCCATGATGCGCCCCACTTTGGCGCGGATCAGTTCGGCGGCGTCCGGGTTTTTCTTTTGCGGCATGATGCTGGAGCCGGTGGAAAAGCGGTCTGACAGGGTCACAAATCGGAATTGCGCCGACGACCAGATCACCAGTTCTTCTGCAAACCGGCTGAGATGCATCGCGCTGATCGACGCGCAGGACAGGAATTCCAGCGCAAAGTCGCGATCACTGACCGCATCCAGCGAATTGGCGGCGGCGCGGTCAAATCCCAGCGCTTTTGCGGTCATGTCGCGATCAATTGGAAAGCTGGTGCCGGCCAAAGCCGCCGCTCCCAAAGGCGATTCGTTCATGCGGGCGCGCGCATCGCGCACACGGCTGAGATCGCGACCAAACATTTCAACCTAAGCCCTCATGTGATGACACCAGGTGACGGGTTGCGCGGTCTGCAAATGGGTAAAGCCGGGCATCACCCAATCGGCGCCCGCTTCGGCCTGGCCCAACAACGCGCGGATCAGCGCCAAAAGCCCGGTTTCGGCCGCATCAAGCTGGTCACGCACCCAAAGTTTGAAATCCGTCGCCACCTGGTCATTGCGCGACCGGCCTGTGTGCAAACGCCCTGCAGGTTCGCCGATCACCTCTTTAAGGCGCGCTTCGACGTTCATGTGGATGTCTTCCAAGGCGGTCGAAAACTGAAACGTTCCGCTTTCGATTTCTGACAACACCGTGAGAAGGCCTTCCCCAATCGCCTCCGCATCGTTATCGCTGATCACGCCTGTGGCTGCCAACATCGCGGCATGGGCCCTGGAGCCGGCAATGTCTTGCGCCGCCATCCGCTGATCGAACCCGATCGAGGCGTTGATTGCCTCCATGATTGCGTCCGGTCCGGCGGCAAAGCGGCCGCCCCACATCTGGTTCGAGGTTTTGTCTGCCATGATATCTCGCGAGGGAAAAATGCACCTGTTTCGTCTGATGATCCTCTATATGGCCCTTGCCTTGGGTGCAAACGCCGCGCTGGCCGATCAAAGCGCGATTGCCGGGTTGCGCACGGGCGATATGAAAAAGCTGAACTTCCATTCCGAGCCGCGCGCGGCCTCATCGCAGGACTTTGTTTTGGCCGATGACGCCGGCACGGCCACGCTGGCGATGTACCAAGGCCAATATATTGTGCTGAATTTCTGGGCCACGTGGTGTGCGCCTTGTCGCAAGGAGATGCCCCATCTTGAGGCCCTGCAACGCGATTTTGGCGGCGATGCCTTTCAGGTCGTGACATTGGCCACCGGGCGCAACTCGCCCGCCGGGATCAAGAAATTTTTTGCAGAAAACGGCATCGATAGTCTGACCCGTCACCAAGACCCCAAACAACGTGTGGCGCGCGAGATGGCCGTGCTCGGGCTGCCGGTGACGGTGATTTTGAACCCTGAGGGCGAAGAAATCGCACGGCTGATCGGAGACGCCGACTGGAACTCGCCCAGTGCGCGCGCGATTGTCGCGGCGTTGATCGCCAAAGCAGACGGTTAGGACGGCAGGATCCGTCGCAATATCGGCTCGAGCCGGGCAATCAAGTCCGGATCACCATAGTCATACCGGTCAGGCACGCTCAGAACCACAACGCGCTTTTCCCGCACAGCCGGGCCAAACAGGGCCGTCAGGCGCTTTTTCTGGCGCGTTTCCATCACCGCGATAAGGTCGGCCCAGTCGATATGCTCGGATGAAAGTTGCTCGTCCGCATCGTTGCTGAGCCCAGCAAAATCCGCGTGGATCCCCGGCCAATTGCGCACCAGGTCAGCTGCCGTCGGGCTGCGCATCCGGGCTTTGCCGCAGACGAACAGAACGTTCATCGCACCAAGTCTTGCACCGCTTTGTGGCGCGGACAGCCAATCAAATGGTCGTTGATCAACCCGGTGGCCTGCATGAACGCATAGACGATTGTGGGGCCGCAGAACTTGAAACCGACCTTTTTCAGATCTTTGGACACTTGTGTGGAAAGCGGCGTGAACGCGGGCACCTCATCCAGTGTTTTCCAGGTGTTTTGCAGAGGTTTGCCACCAACATAATCCCACAAAAACCGATCGAAACCCTGGCGCTGTTCGATGGTTTGCCAGACCCGTGCATTGGTGATCGTGGCTTCGATCTTGCCGCGGTGGCGAATGATGCCGGGGTTTTGCAGCAAGGTGGCGACCTCCGACTCACCCCAACTTGCGATGATGTTTGGATCAAAACCGGCGAACGCGTCGCGAAAGTTCTCTCGCTTTTTCAGTATTGTGATCCAACTCAGTCCCGCCTGAAACCCGTCCAGCACCAGCTTTTCCCACAACGCGCGGCTGTCATATTCTGGCACACCCCAGTCAGTATCATGATATTGCACATAAATTTCTTCGTTTCCCGCCCATCCGCATCGTTCCATCGTCAACTCACCTTTTGATTGCGAAAATATGAACGAAAATTCTCATAATTGCGAAGGTTAAGCAGAGATTCATCTAAGCCCGCAACATCTGTGTTGGATTGAAACGGCCCGAAATGGGCAAGGGATCAAAACAGTGATGCAGAAAACGCAAAACCGAAAACGGATCGACTTGCCCGTTGGCGCGGAAAGCCCGCTTGCCACCGCTGTGCGCGGGCGGGATCAGGGCACTGTCGACATGGTGCGCGACGCGCTCAAGTTCAACCACACGATGCTGGCGTTTCAGCCGATCATGCAGGCACGCCCCCCCCATGACGCCGCTTTCTTCGAAGGTCTTATCCGGGTTCTGGACGCCACCGGGCGGGTGATTCCAGCCAAAGATTTCATTGGCCAGGTTGAAAACAGCGAACTGGGTCGCGAACTGGATTGTGCCTCGCTTGAGACAGGACTGCGCACGCTGAGCCAAAATGAACATCTTCGACTGGCCATCAATATGTCGGCGCGATCCATCGGGTATAAGCGCTGGATGCGCATTCTGGATCGATTTCTGAAACGCGACTCCACTTTGGCAGAACGTCTTGTCCTTGAAATCAATGAAGGCTCTGCGATGACGGTGCCCGAGGTTGTGGCCGATTTCATGTCGGAAATGCAAAGCAAAGGCATTTGCTTCACCCTGGACGATTTTGGCTCCAGCAGCATCAGCGTGCGCCATTTCCGTGATCTTTACTTTGACGCCGTCAAGCTGCACGGGAGTTTTGTCCGCGGCGTGCATGCCAACCCGGACAACAAGGCAGTTGTTGAATCGCTGGTGATGATGGCGCGCAGATTTGAGATGCTGACCATTGCGGCATCGGTCGAGGACAAACGCGATGCGCAGTACCTGGTTTCAATCGGCGTGGATTGCCTGCAAGGCTATCTTTTTGGCGCGCCCACGGTCAGACCTCCCTGGGTCACTCCTGAAAGTAGCCAAAAAACCGCCTGATCTAAGCCCCAGATTGCTCCAGAAAGGCATGCATCCGGCCCAATGCCTCGCGAATATTGTCTTCGCTGTTGGCATAGCTGATGCGAATATAGCCTTCGCCCAAGGTGCCAAAATCTGGCCCACCGATCGTGGCGACACCGGTTTGCTCAAGCAGCTCATGGGCCAGTGGCTTCGCGCTCCATCCCGTATCAGAGATATTGGGAAAGGCATAAAACGCGCCTTTGGGCACAATGCAGCTGACACCGGGCATGGCATTCAGCGCGTCCACCACAATGCGCCGGCGGCTGTCAAAAGCCCGGAGCATGTCGCCAACCGCATCCTGCGGACCCGTCAACGCCGCCAATGCTGCAAACTGCGCCGGTGTGTTAACACAAGACCACGCATTGACCGCCAGTTTGCGCACCTTGTCATAAAGCCCATCAGGCCAGACCGAATACCCCAATCGCCAGCCCGTCATCGCATAGGTTTTGGACCAGCCGTTCAGCAAGATCAGGCGGTCGCGCACTTCGGGGTAGGACAGCAACGACACGTGTTCCTCGCCATCATAAAGCATTTGATCATAAATCTCATCCGACAGAACCGCGACGTCTGGATACGCGTCGAGCCCTGCAACCAACGCGTCAATCTCGGCCTTTGGGGTTACACCGCCACACGGGTTTGCCGGAGAATTCAAGATGATAAGCCGTGTTCTGGGGGTGATCAGCGACAAGGTCTCTTGCGCTGAAATACCAAAGCCTTGGGTTTCACGGATCGGCACAGGAACCGGCGTCGCACCGGTGAATTCGATCATTGAGCGATAGATTGGAAACCCAGGATCAGGATAGAGGATCTCGACGCCCGGCGCGCCAAACATCAAAATCGCCGAAAACATCGTCACTTTGCCGCCCGGAACCACCATGATGTTTTCGCCCGACACGTCGACCTCAAATCGTCGGTGCAGATCTGCGGCAACCGCCTCGCGCAGGGGCGCAATTCCGTTGGCTGCGGTATAGCCATGTTGACCGTCGCGCAACGCTTTGACGGCGGCTTCAACAATATGCTCGGGTGTGGGGAAATCCGGCTGACCAATGCCCAAGTTAATCACATCGCTGCCTTGAGCCGCCAAGGCCTGCGCCCGCGCCAGCACGGCGAACGCGTTTTCTTCTCCGATGCGATCAAACCCGTCTGCTGTTATCATAGTCGGCCCTGCCCCTGTTTTGATGCGTTCTTTTGGCGCAAGCGACCGCGCATGTCACGTCTCATTCATCGGATCAGAGCGCCAGGCTTTGCCGTGCGCGCCCTGAACCCGCCGCATGGACATTTCAAATTGATAAAGCTCTGGACGAAATAGGATTTTGATTACTTCGACAGGGCGGTCCGAGCGGTCAAAAACCACGCGACGTACATCAATCAAAGGCGCTCCGGCCGGGATTTTCAAGGCGCCGGCGGCCGCTGTATCGGCCAGAGTTGCTGTGATGGTTTGGGTGGCCGAGGCAACCGGCACGCCCGCGCGTTCGAGCAAAAGCAGCAGCGGCGTTTGCGATGTATCTTGCGTTTCGATCAACGCTCCAATGTCGTCCGGCACCCAGGTGGTCAGATAGCACATCGGTTGATCGCCCAACATGCGCACCCGAAGCGCACGCAAGACCTGCTGATGCGGCGCCAGCGCCAGTTGCTTGGCGATGTCCATGGGCGTCGTGACATAGCCAAAGGCCAAAACCTGAACCGATGTGGTGCGCCCGATATGTTCAACACTTTCAAGCAGCCCATCGATCGACGCCTTGAGCGGCGCGGGAGCAATGCTGGATGACACCCGTGTCCCGCTGCCGCGTTGTCGATGGACCAAACCGGCCAGCGCCAACTCACTCAGCGCCCGCCGCGCGGTGATGCGTGAAACGCCAAAAATCTTGCACAGATCGATTTCACCAGGGACGCGCGCGCCGGCCTGCAAATCGCCAGATTGAATTTGCGCGCGCAGAATCACAAACAACTGCTGATAAAGCGGCACCTTGGAGTTGCTGTCCAATCGCTGATGCGTTTCTTGGAACATCGACTGAGCGTTGTTTTGGGTCATAACTCACCTGAGAGGGACGCGTGTCATTATCCTAATTGCCAAATTGTCCTAGCGATATATCATTTTAAAGATGTGCATCTGCGACCAAGTTTAGAGTGAATTTCCAACGCGATCCCGTCGTGATTGTCGGCGCCGGGCCTGTTGGGCTGACATTGGCGTGGCGGCTTTCTCAGGCCGGGATGCGCGTCAAGGTGTTTGAGGCAGAGGCCGAAATTCCACAACAACTGCGCGCTTCGACCTTCCATCCGCCGACTTTGGACATGTTTGACGCATCCGGCATCACCGATGCGTTGATAAGCCAGGGCCGCATCACACCGACATGGCAGGTGCGCATGCTTGAAACTGGGGACCGCGCCGAATTCAACTTGGGCGTGCTGCGCGATGACACGGCCCATCCCTATCGGTTGCAATGTCCGCAGGCCGAACTCAGCCGGACTTTGCTGGCCCGTTTGCCTGACGATTGCGTTACGTTTTCGGCGCCCGTCAGTTCCGTAGACCAAGACCATGATGGCGCGTTTGTCACGGTCAATCAACGGCGTCACCGCGGCGCGGTGATTGTCGGCTGTGACGGCGCGCGCAGCATTGTGCGCCGGGCAATGGGGGTTGCATTTGACGGCGAAACATACCCCGAAAACACGGTTCTGGTCACGTCGGGTTTTGCGTTTGAAGATCACATCCAAGGCCTGAGTGGCGTCAATTACATCTGGAAAGCTGGCGGCACGTTTTCGCTTTTGCGCCTGCCTGATCTGTGGCGCATTTCGTTGCATCCCGCAGCCGGGCAAAGCATCGAGAACGCTCTGCAAGATGATGCCATTCGCGCCCAGATCCAAGCCGTGGTGCCAGAAGCGGCCTCGATTGATATCGTTGAAAAACGCATCTACCGCGTGCATCGAAGGGTGGCGACATGTTATCAAAATGGCGCATTGTTCGTGGCCGGCGACGCTGCACATCTGAACAGTCCAAAAGGGGGCATGGGTATGAACGGTGGCATTCACGATGCGTGGGATCTGGCGAACCGCCTGATTGCGGTGGCCAACGGCGAACCCACCCGGCACCTTGAAGGCTACGATCGAACCCGGCGTCCGATCGCGCGCGATGACATTTTGCAACAAGCGGATCAAAACCGCGCGCGTATGAATGTGACCGACCCCAGCGCACGTTTGGAGCAATTGCGAAAGCTGCAAGCCATTGCCGATAATTGCGAAAAGGCCCGCACGTTTTTGTTGCGCTCATCCATGATAGAAGGGCTGCGCCGGGCGCAGACGCTCGCATGAGCCGGAATTTGGCCATTTTGGGCGGGTGCGGTGGCATCGGTCGTGATTTGGTGGCCACCGCTGCGCAACAGGGCTTTTGCCCCATCGTGTTTGACTTGCCTGCCTCGCTTGCGCGCCATCCCCTGCCTGGCGTGCAATGCCTGCCCGTAGATGCCAGTGATCCCGCCAGTCTGAATGCGGCGGTTCAAGGTATGCCGCCGCTGGATGGGTTTGTGAATTTATGTGGCTTCATGAGCGACGCAGCCCCCGTCACCGAGCAAGACCCCAATGTCTGGACCAGCGTGATTGACGGCAATTTGAACGCTGCCTTTTTTGCCGCCAAAGCGTTTGCGCCGTTGATCAAAAAGGGCGGCGCCATGGTGCAGACCGGCTCAGGTTTGGGTCATTTTGCACGCCCGGGTTATGGCCCTTATGCGGTGTCTAAGGCCGGAATCGCTGCGTTGACCCGACAGTTGGCGCTCGAATTGGCGCCCGACATCAGGGTCAATTGCGTTGCGCCATCGGCGGTTGATACGGCATTTCTGCGCGGCGGCACCGGGCGATCGGACGAAGATCAAGACATCAACCTGAACCTTGACGCCTACCGCGCCGCCATACCGCTGCAGCGCATCGCGCTGGCTGAGGATGTGACGGGGCCGATCCTGTTTTTGCTGTCAAACGCCGCTGCCTACATCACTGGGCAGGTGTTGCACGTCAATGGCGGGGCTTTCATGCCATGACAATTTGCGGGGTTGTTCAAGCCACTATCAAACGCCGCCAGCCACCACAGATTGCCCAACAGCCCTGCCTGTCGCGATGAGCGCTTATCGAACGAAAGGGGTCGTCGGGGTGATGGTGCCGCAAGCCAACACCACGGTCGAGCCGGAATTCTGGGCGATGATGCCTCCCGGTTGGTCGGTGCTGAGTGCGCGGCTGGTGTCTGGGAAAACCGATGTTCATGCCCGTTTGTTGGACTACGGCACGCAATTTGCGGCCACGGCAGATCAATTTGCAGATGCGCCGATTGATGTGTTGGCAGCAGCTTGCAGTGGCGCCTCCTATCTGATGGGCGCCGCGCAAGAACGCGATGTTGTGGCCGAGGTTGAGCGACAAAAACGCGTGCCTTTTATCACGTCCGCGCTGGCGTCGGTGGCCGCGTTGCGCCAATTGGGTGCGCGCGACATTGCTTTGCTCAGCCCCTATCCCCAAAGTTTGACCAAAGCCTCACGCGGGTATTGGCAGGCGCATGGGTTTCGATTGGTCGGCGAGGCCGCACCGCAACCTGTGAAAGATGAAGGTCACCCGATCTACACCATGACGCCCGCCAGCGTGTTGGCAGCATATCACGCCTTGTCGGACAAAAGGCCTGATGCGGTTTTGATGTTAGGGACCGGCATGGCGACGTTGGAGGCGCTGCGTGCCGGGCAAAAACTGGGCTTGGCACCGGCGGTTTCCTGCAACCTGGCCTTGGCCTGGGCGGCTTCGCAGAGCAGTCGATGGGACGCGTTGAGCGAGGCTGGTTTGGCGGAATGGATCACCGGAGCGTCTTGGCAAGCGCGATTTGAGTGCCTGTTTCCTGAGCCACTGGTCTGAGACCCGCTTAGATCAGGCTCGGATCATCGAGCAAATGGCGCCCGTGTTTGTCTTCGACTTCAATCACCCAAAGATCTGGATCAAAGCCGCGCTGACGGCCAAGAGTGGCG
The DNA here is from genome assembly GCA_045105075.1 of Sedimentitalea sp. Classification (GTDB taxonomy): domain Bacteria; phylum Pseudomonadota; class Alphaproteobacteria; order Rhodobacterales; family Rhodobacteraceae; genus JBGCDD01. Next base: position 53,909 of record JBGCDD010000066.1, read on the forward strand.
TCAGCTTCCGCCTCCGTGCCGGTTTGCAGAACGATCCAGGTTTTTTCACCGCTGGTGAGGTCAAAGCTGCGTTGAAACACCAAAGCCTGGCCATCCAACGTGTTGAGCTTGATCAAGACAGCCCCCGCAGAATCGTCGCCATGCGACACAACGAACGCGGGAATGTCCAACAAACGCAATCGTGTGAGATAGGCTTGCACCCAGAAGTCGGCTCTGAGGCGGCTCATGGGCGCATCGGAGCGGCGTTTTGGACCTTGGCTATTGTTGGAGCCTCCGGCGGGGATACTTTCAGCAAGAGGAAAATGTGCGGCACGGCATCAGGCGCCATCTTTGAAATTGAGACCCATTTGGTCATAGCGCTCGGCTTCGTCCAGCCAGTTGGGGCGTACTTTGACCTGAAGAAAAAGATGGATCTTGCGGCCCAAAAACTCGGTCAATTCTTCGCGCGCAGCTTTTGAGACGGCTTTAATGGTTTCGCCTTTGTGGCCCAACACGATGCCTTTGTGCCCATCGCGCACCACATAGATGATCTGGTCGATGCGGGCGCTGCCATCTTTGCGCTCGTCCCAGGTGTCGGTTTCGACGGTCATTTGATAAGGCAGTTCCTGGTGCAGGCGCAAAGTCAGCTTTTCGCGCGTCATTTCGGCCGCGATCATGCGCAGCGGCAAATCAGCAATCTGGTCTTCTGGGTAAAGCCAGGGACCTTCGGGTAGGGCGTCGGCCAGCCACTGGCGCAAGGCGGGCACGCCGTGGCCCTTTTCGGCGGAAATCATGAAGGTCTCTGCAAAATCGTAAGCTTGGTTCATCTGCTCGGTCAAAGCCAAAAGCGTTTCGGCTTTGACCCTGTCGATTTTGTTGATTGCCAGGGCAACGGGGCGCGTGCCCGCAACCTCGGCGAGGTTTTCCAGAATGGCACTGACGCCTTCGGTCAGGCCGCGATGGGCTTCGATCAGCAGAACCACGATATCTGCATCCGCCGCGCCGCCCCAGGCGGCTGCAACCATCGCGCGGTCGAGCCGGCGGCGGGGTTGGAACAGGCCGGGCGTGTCGACAAAGACCAGCTGCGCCTGCCCTTCCATCGCGACACCGCGAATGCGCGCGCGCGTGGTTTGCACCTTGTGGGTTACGATGGAAACCTTGGCACCCACCATTTGGTTCAACAGGGTCGATTTTCCGGCGTTGGGTTCGCCGATCAGGGCAATGAAGCCGGCTCTGGTCATGATGAAACCTCGAGTGTGTCAAGCAGTGCGGCGGCCGCCGCTTGTTCGGCCAGTCGTTTGGACCCGGCCGAGGCCTGGGCCATTTCGCCAGAGACCAGTTGCACAGCGATGGTGAAAACCGGGGCGTGATCTGGTCCGCTGCGCGAGACTTCGACGTAGTCTGGCGGCTTGTCACCGCGCGCCTGCACCCATTCCTGAAGCGCAGTTTTGGCGTCACGCGCATCGTCTTTGACAGTTCCGATCCGATTTGACCAAAGCCGCAAGATCAGCGCACGTGCGGTTTCAAACCCCGCATCCAGGTAAACGGCGGCAATCACCGCTTCGATCGCATCACCCAAAAGCGCTTGTTTGCGTCGCCCGCCCGACATCATTTCAGACCGCCCCAGCTTGAGCACTGCGCCCAAATCAACATCGCGGGCCACTTCGGCGCAGGTTTCCTTGCGCACCAGGGCGTTGAAGCGGGGCGCCAGCAAACCTTCGCTGGCCTCGGTGTCGTGGTCGAGCAACGCCTGGGCCATGACCAGACCCAAAACCCGGTCGCCCAAGAACTCAAGCCGTTGATTATCGCCACGCGTTGGAGACGACATTGAGCCGTGGGTCAGCGCGCGCACAAGCAGATCAGGTTGAGCAAAGTCATGCCCCAGCCGCGCCTGAAACGCTTTCAGGTCGGCCGAAAGCTTCACTCGATTCCCTTGAAGAAGCGGTCGCTGCGCCAGGTCCAAAAGTACAGCATTGACTGACCCGCCGAGCTGAACATGATGCGATCGGCGCGCCCGATCAGATTTTCGTAAGGCACATAACCAACGCCGCGCGCAGATTGTGGCAGACGGCTGTCGCTGGAATTGTCGCGGTTGTCGCCCATGAAAAAGTAATGCCCATCTGGCACGACATAGACGCCGGTGTTGTCGGAATTTTGCGAGCCTATGTTCAATATCGTATGGCTTTTCCCGCCCGGCAGGGTTTCGATGGTGCGGGTTTTGGTGCAGATTGCGCCTTCGCCGACAGGTCCGTTTTCACACCGCGGGCGCAGGCGCTGTGGTCCTTGCGGCTCGGCGATTTCTTCAAATTGCCCACCTTCGCTCAGATCAACCGGTGTATCGTTCAGCTTGAGCACACCATTGGTGACCTGTACGCGATCGCCGGGCAGGCCGATGACGCGTTTGATGAAATCCTGACCTGACACGGGATGGCGAAACACCACAACATCGCCGCGCTCTGGTTTGCCACCGATGATGCGATCATTGTTGCCCTTGAGAAAACCACACACGTCTTCTGCATCAATGTTGATGCCGAAACGCGGCATTTTCAGGCTGGGACAGGACGCATAGGAGTAGCCATAGGCCATTTTGTTCACGAACAGAAAGTCACCAATCAGCAATGTTTCCTTCATCGAACCGGATGGGATCCAGAACGGTTGGAAAAACAAGGTCCGGAACACGCCTGCAATCAGCAAAGCGTAGACGATGGTCTTTATACCCTCGACGATGGGATTTCCCTTGTTTTCAGTCTCGGCCATCGGGCTCTCCGGGTTTCGGCTGGGTTGGGGGGTTCATGCGGGGGCAACGCCGTGGTGTCAAGCCGGTGCGACCGGGCGCGCTTCGATCACCACAAAGGCCTGCGCCCAAGGGTGGTCATCGGTCAGCGTGACATGGATCACAGCCGTGTGCCCCGGCGGGGTCATGCTGGCCAGGCGTTCGGCGGCCCAGCCCGTCACTTCCATCACCGGTTGGCCCGTGCGCAAATTGCTGACGGCCATATCTTTCCAAGCGATTCCCATGCGCAACCCGGTGCCAAGCGCCTTGGAACAGGCCTCTTTTGCGGCCCAGCGCTTGGCGTAGGTGCCCGCCACATCGCGGCGGCGTTCCGCTTTGTTTTGTTCCGTGGCCGTGAACACGCGGTCGCGAAAACGATCTCCGAAACGATCAAGCGTGCCCTGGATCCGCTCAATATTGGCCAGATCGGTGCCCACGCCCAGGATCATCGCGAAAAGGCCGAGCGGATAAGCGCCACACCGGCCATCGCAAACAGCGCGGCACTGATGCCATCGATCCAGGCGGCAAAGCGACGATAAGCAGCCATCATGCCCGACAGCGAGAAGACCATGGAGTAACTGAAATTATTGGCAAATGCGACGATGACGCAGACAGATGTGGCCAGAACAACCGCCCCTGTGGTGTCCGTGGGATCCAGCCCCATCGACAGGGCCGTCATCCAGGCCAACACCGATTTGGGGTTGGACATGTTCAACAAAACGCCGCGCCAGAACCATCGCCCCGCTGCAATGTCTTGGGCGGCGCGCGTTTTGGGTTGCACAGCGGCGCGCCCAGTTTGCCAGGCCAGATATAGCAAATAGAGCCCGCCCATCACCTTCATCACCACCAAAGCCGTGCCTGAGGCTTGCAAAACAGCGCCCATGCCGGTGGCGGCCAGAAGGCCCCAGAACACCAAAGCCGTGGACAACCCCAGCCCGTAGATCAGGCTGGCGCGCCGGCCATAACGCATTGCAATCGCAGCATTTGACAGGTTTGCCGGGCCCGGCGACGCGGCCACCACCCAGAACGCACCGGCCACCGTGGCCAAAGTGGCAACATCGCTCATGACCGGGCTTCGTCCATCAGCCGGCGCATTTCGGCCATCGCCGGCGCAAGGCCCAGAAAGATGGATTCGCCAATCAGAAAGTGCCCGATGTTCAACTCGCGCACTTCCGGCAAGGCGGCCACCGGGGCAACAGTGTCATAGCTGAGCCCGTGGCCCGCATGCACCTCAAGCCCCAGCGAATGGGCAAATGTCGACATCTCGCGCAGGGCGGCCAGTTCAGCGTCGCGGGTTTTGAAATCGCCCTCGGCATGGGCATCGCAATAAGCGCCAGTGTGCAGCTCGATCACTTCCGCGCCAATGCGATGCGCCGCTTCGATCTGGCGCATGTCGGCGGCGATAAAGATCGACACCCGGCATCCAGCTTCACGCAGCGGTGCGATGAAATGGGCCAGCTTGTTTTCCTCGCGCGCCACTTCAAGACCGCCCTCGGTGGTACGCTCTTCGCGCTTTTCGGGCACCAGACAAACCGCATGCGGTTTGTGACGCAGCGCGATGGTTTGCATCTCTTCGGTCGCGGCCATCTCGAAATTGAGCGGAATGGTCAAAACCTCCATCAGCCCGTCAATATCCGCATCCGAGATATGGCGGCGGTCTTCGCGCAAATGCGCCGTGATGCCATCGGCGCCCGACTCCTGTGCAATGCGCGCTGCGCGCAGTGGATCGGGGTAATCACCGCCGCGCGCATTGCGAACAGTGGCCACGTGGTCGATGTTTACGCCAAGGCGCAGAGCAGAATCTGTCATGTCGAGCTGTCCCATCAAACGTCAGTCGATGTGACCTTATTCTGCATTTCGCTTGGCGTCAGCCGTTACAGCGGCCTTTTTTTTGATCGCCTCAAATTTCGCTTTGATCGCGCCCTTGCGACGGTGTTTGTAGGCGCGGATCAACGGCACGCTGAGGTAATAGGCAATCGATCCGGCAACAACGCCGGGAATCAATCCGCCCACCAGATAGGGAAAGAACACTTCGTCGTAAAACACGCTCAGCCCGTGCCAATCCGGTTCGCGGTCGGTGAAAAGCGCAACAAAGTTGTTCTTCAGATCTCCGCCCGCGTCAATGAACTTGCCCCCGAACGAGCGGTGTTCACCTTCGTCAAAGTCAGTGCCCAGCAGCCAGTGCCCGGTTTGCAGCGACACCAATCCGATGGGCACGTAAGTCAGCGGGTTGCCAAAGAATGTCGCCATCAACGCGGCCAGCACATTGCCGTGCATCAGTCGGCAAAGCAGGAATGCCACCAGAAAATGCGACGTGTAAAACGGGGTAAACGTGGTGAACACACCGGCCCAAATGCCACGCGCGATGCGTTCGGGCGAATCGGGCAAGCGGCGCACGCGGTGTTTGACATAGTGAAACGCCCGCGCCCAACCGCCGCGCGGATACAAAGCCTCGCCGATCGTGCGCAGCACCGGGCGTTTGTCACGGCGTCTGAATACCAAGGGATCGTCCTTTGCTGGTCCCGGTCGCGTTTCACATGGCCTTTGCGGCTAACTTGGCCTTTTCACGGAACCGGTCAACCGCTGCAACATCACTATCAGCTTCCAGTGTCAGCATTAAGGAATGAAGTTGTTCTATGTCGCGCAGTTCAACGTTGACAGTTAGGCGGTAGAAGTCGGGTTTTCGGTCAAGAAATTGTAAATCGCTGATGTTGGCCTTTTTTTCGCCAATCAAAGTGCAGATTCGGCCTAAAACACCCGCATCATTGCCAATCGTCAGATCCAGCGAGGCGGCATACACCGGCGGATGTGTGCCGCTTTGCCAATGCAGATCCACCCAGCGGTCTGGCTGTTCTTCGTATTCGGTCAGTTTGTCGCAGTCAATCGCATGCACCACAACGCCTTTGCCGCGAAATGTCAGCCCCACGATGCGCTCGCCGGGAAGCGGCTGACAACAGCCGGCGCGTTCAAAGGATTGCCCGGGAGACAGGCCAATCACCGCGCGCCGCAACGGCACCTGCTCGCCCTGATCCGGCGCAAGATCGGGGTAAACCGCCTGCACCACGTCATGGGCCGTCAACTCTGCGCTGCCCAGACGCGCCAGCAGCTCTTCACGGCCTTGCAGACGCAGATTGCGCGCCGCCGTATCCAGCGCCTTGTCGGTGGCTTTGCGCCCGACATTTTCAAAGGCAGGGCGCACAAGCTCTTGACCCAGCTTGATAAATCGTTCGCGATCCACTTCACGCAGCGCCCGGCGGATCGCGGTGCGCGCTTTGCCGGTGGTGGCAATCTCAAGCCATGTGACCTGCGGTGTCTGGCCCTGTGCGGTGATGATTTCGATGCTTTGCCCGTTCTTCAACCGGGTCCAGAGCGGCACGCGAATGCCGTCGACCTTGGCGCCAACGCAGGCCCCCCCGATCCGCGTGTGAATGGCATAGGCATAATCAATCGGCGTGGCACCGCGTGGCAGCTTGACCACGTCGCCTTTGGGCGAAAAGCAAAACACCTGATCTGAATACATCTCAAGCTTGACTGCCTCGAGGAAATCCTCGTGATCATCCTCACCGTCCAGCTGTTCGGTCAGCGAGGCAATCCATTTGACCGGGTCCACCGCAAACGGGTTCTGGCTGCGCACACCGTCGCGATAAGACCAATGCGCGGCGACCCCGGTTTCGGCCACATCATGCATCTGGCGGGTTCGGATCTGCACCTCGACCCGCTTGCCATCTCGCCCGGACACCGTGGTGTGAATGCTGCGATAACCGTTGGATTTCGGCTGGCTGATATAGTCCTTGAACCGCCCCGGCACCGCGCGCCAACGTTGGTGAATGGCGCCCAAAGTGCGATAACAATCCTCTTCGCTCGCCAGCACAACCCGAAAGCCATAAATGTCGGAAAGACGCGAAAACCCCTGCCCCTTTTCCTCCGTCTTGCGCCAGATCGAATAGGGTTTTTGGGCGCGCCCACACCCGTCGGCCTCGATGCCCGCCTTTTCCAATTCGTGGCGCATATCGCCGGTGATGCGTTCGATCACATCGCCGGTTTCGCGCTGCAGGGTGATAAATCGGCGAATGATCGACTGACGCCCTTCGGCGTTCAGCACTCTGAACGACAGATCCTCCAGCTCTTCGCGCATCCACTGCATGCCCATACGCCCGGCCAGCGGGGCATAGATATCCATGGTCTCGCGCGCCTTCTGCATCTGCTTTTCACTGCGCATCGATTTGATAGTGCGCATGTTGTGCAAGCGGTCGGCCAGTTTCACCAAAATGACCCGCAGGTCCTTGGACATGGCCATGAACAGTTTGCGGAAATTCTCGGCCTGCTTGGTTTCAACGCTGGACAGTTCCAGATTGGTCAACTTGGTGACGCCATCGACCAGCTCGGCGATCTCGGCGCCAAAACGCTCTGCAACCTCGCCGTAGGACGCCTTGGTGTCTTCTATCGTGTCGTGCAGCAAGGCCGTGATGATCGTGGCATCGTCGAGCCGCTGTTCCGTCAGGATGGCAGCAACAGCAACAGGATGGGTGAAATAGGGCTCACCCGAATGGCGGAACTGGCCGTCGTGCATCTGGCGACCATAATCAAAGGCCGCCAATATCTTGTCCGCGTTTGTCTTGGGATTGTAGGCGCGAACCAGCGAAATCAGATCATCAGCAGAACTCATCCACAGCGCCCCCTTTCGCGCGGCGGTCTAGCCCTGGCCTTGGGCCTCCATCAGAGCGCGCAGCAGTTTTTCTTCGGACATGTCGTCTTCAACTGGCTTGTCGGCCTCGGCCCCCATCAACAGAGCCATCGAATCTTCTTCGGGCTCGTCAACTTCGATCTGGCTTTGGTTGCTTTCGATCAGACGCTCGCGCAGATCGTCGGCGCGCTGAGTCTCGTCCGCGATCTCGCGCAGGGACACAACCGGGTTCTTGTCGTTGTCCCGATCGACCGAAATCGCGGCACCCGCCGAAATCTCGCGCGCGCGATGGGCCGCCAACATCACCAGTTCAAAGCGGTTGGGAACTTTGTCCACACAATCTTCTACCGTTACGCGGGCCATGGCGGGATCTCCAATCTGAGAATATGTCCAGAAGCGCGTTATGTAGTCGCGAATCCGAGGCTTGACAAGCGCTCAATCCCCGCAAAAACGCGCTAAAGCGGGCGAATATCGCGCCGTTCGTCTTCGGGAAGCGCATAAAACATCTGCGCCGTGCTTTGCCCTGTCACCGGATGCACCCAAGTCGGCGCAACATCCATCAGCGGACCCAGCACAAAAGCACGATCCGCCAGCCGCGGATGCGGCAGAATCAAGGTTTGCGGCGTTGATTTGGCCTGTTCGGAAGGCGCCATCGTCACCCAACGCTGTTGAATGGCCGCATCCGGCAGAACACTATCCCCGTGAAACAGCAAATCCAGATCCAGCGTGCGCTGCCCCCAACGCTCGACCCGAGCGCGTCCAAACCGATGCTCGATCTGCTGCAAAACGTCCAAGACGGCACCGGGATTCAGGGTCGTACGGGCGCACAGAACAGCGTTCACATAGTCGGGCCCGGCCCCTTTTGGAAAGCAGGGCGTGGTAAAAAAACGACTGACGCCACGAATCGCAAGCCCGGAGGCCGCTAACATTTCCGTGGCGGCAACCAACGTTTCCAAAGTCGAAACAGCACCAAAAGGCATATTTCCGCCCAAGGCAACTGCGATATCTGACCGGAATCTGATCATTTTTGACGCCCCGCCGTTAAATCTTTACACTTGCGATACCAAGCAGTTCACTTATTTTATTTATTACTGTCATGCTAACTTTACACACTCACTCACTCACGGACACGGCATGATGGTCTACCGAAGGGACGATTTAAATGTTTTACAAGGACGAACGGCTCGCGCTGTTCATCGATGGATCGAACTTGTACGCGGCTGCCAAGTCGCTTGGGTTTGACATCGACTACAAACTTCTGCGTCAGGAATTCATGCGACGTGGAAAAATGTTGCGGGCTTTCTATTATACAGCGCTTTTGGAAAACGACGAGTATTCTCCAATTCGCCCCTTGGTCGACTGGTTGCATTACAATGGGTTCACGATGGTAACCAAACCGGCCAAGGAATACACCGACAGCATGGGGCGTCGGAAAGTCAAAGGCAATATGGACATCGAACTGGCTGTCGATGCAATGGAGTTGGCGCCGCGCGTCGATCATATTGTGTTGTTTTCAGGTGATGGGGATTTCCGCCCTCTGGTGGCAAGTCTGCAGCGGCAGGGCGTGCGCGTTTCTGTTGTCTCCACGATCCGAAGCCAGCCACCAATGATCTCGGATGAGTTGCGCCGTCAAGCGGACAATTTCATCGAATTGGAAGAACTGAAAGAAGTGATCGGGCGCCCCCCGCGTGAAATGCCTGCCGAGCCGCGCAATGTCGCAGTGGCGAGTGGCAGCTGAACCCAAAGGCGGGCGCCGCATTGGTGCCCGCCGACCTCTGGACCAATCGCGCGCAAAGCCCTACCTACTGTTGGTAAGGAGACGCCGATGACAAATCCCCCTTTGACCCTGTATCTGGCCGCCCCGCGCGGGTTTTGCGCTGGCGTGGACCGCGCGATCAAAATCGTCGAGATGGCGCTCGAAAAATGGGGCGCGCCGGTCTATGTGCGCCACGAGATCGTGCACAACAAATACGTGGTCGACGGGCTGCGCGACAAGGGCGCGGTGTTTGTCGAAGAGCTTGATCAGTGCCCCGATGACCGACCCGTCATTTTCTCGGCGCACGGCGTGCCCAAATCCGTCCCGGCCGAAGCGGCAAAGCGCGAAATGCTGTTTGTCGATGCCACCTGTCCGCTGGTTTCCAAGGTTCACATCGAGGCTCAGCGTCACGCCGACAACGGATTGCAAATGGTGATGATCGGGCACGAAGGTCACCCGGAAACAGTGGGCACAATGGGCCAGTTGCCGGCGGGCGACGTGCTGTTGGTGGAAACCGTTGAAGACGTGGCCAAGCTGAATGTACGCGACCCGCAACACCTTGCTTTTGTGACACAAACCACACTGTCTGTGGATGACACCGCCGATATCGTTGCCGCTTTGCACGACCGGTTTCCGGCCATCGTAGGCCCGCACAAAGAAGACATCTGCTACGCGACCACCAACCGCCAGGAAGCGGTCAAGGCCATGGCGCGCCACACCGATGCGATGCTGGTTGTGGGTGCGCCAAACTCCTCCAACTCGCGCCGCTTGGTGGAAGTGGGCGCGCGCGCCGGGTGCTCTTATGCACAGTTGGTTCAGCGCGCCGATGACATCGATTGGCGCGCGCTGGACGGGATCACAAGCATCGGCATCACCGCCGGCGCTTCAGCCCCTGAAACTCTGATCAATGAAGTCATCGACGCTTTTCGCGATCGTTTCGATGTCACCACCGAAGTGGTTGAAACCGCAGTGGAGAACGTGGAATTCAAAGTGCCGCGCGTGCTGCGCGAACCGGCGTGACGGCGGCCAGGATATGACCCAGCTCAGGGCGATCCCCCCTGCCCCGTTGTGGCTTGGATTGGCGGGGCTGCTGCCGTTCATCTGGGGCGCAGCCACCTATCTGAACGATCCGCTGCAAGCCTGGGGTGCGGCCAATCTGGGGTCACGTTTTGTCGGGCCTTACGTCCAACTTGCCTATGGCTCGGTGATCTTGTCGTTCATGTCGGGCGTGCTGTGGGGGTTCGCCGCGCGCGCGTCGGGCTCGCAGGCGGCGACCGGATTCGCGCTGTCGGTGATCCCGGCGCTCTGGGCGTTTTTCATGACAGGCGGCGGGCCAACGAGTGCGGCCATCAACCTGATTTTTGGCTTTGCCGGCTTGTTGCTGCTGGATTTTGCATTCAGCCGCTGGGGATTGACCCCCGAATGGTGGATGCCGCTGCGATTGATCCTGAGCAGTATCGTGATTGTCTGTCTGGCCGTAGGAGTGGTGATGTGAGCGACGAAGAAACCCTGAACGTCTATGATGCACGGGCTCAGGAATACGCCGATCTGGGTGAAAGCGAGACCAGTGGAGACCCGCATTTGAACGCCTTCATCACTGCCTGTCCCGCTGGCGGACGGGTGCTGGATCTGGGATGCGGACCGGGCAAATCATCCAACCTGATGGCCCGTGCCGGTTTGGTTGTGGATGCCACCGACGGATCGCGTGAAATGGTGGCGCTGGCGGGTGCCCACACCGGTGTCACCGCCTGGCAAGCCACGTTTGATCAGATCAAAGGTGAGGCCATTTACGATGGCATTTGGGCCAATTTCAGCCTGCTGCACGCACCACGCGCTGATTTCGACCGCCATCTGACAGACTTGTACCGTGCGCTGCGCCCAGGTGGCGCGTTCTTTATTGGCATGAAAATTGGTCAGGGCGATGCCCGCGACGGCATTGGGCGCCATTATACCTACTATACCGTTGACGGGTTGACGGCGCATTTGTCGCAGGCTGGTTTTACGGTGACGGACCACGTGACCGGGCGCAGCATGGGGCTGGACAAAGTGATGGCAGACTATGTGTTGATGCGCGCCCATGGCTGATTTGTTCGCCTATACGGATGGCGCCTGTTCGGGCAATCCCGGCCCCGGCGGATGGGGCGTGTTGCTGCGTGCCATGACCGGCGACACCATCGCCAAAGAACGCGAGCTGAGCGGCGGCGAAGCCAACACAACCAACAACAGGATGGAGCTGTTGGCAGCTATCAACGCCCTGGAAACATTGGCGAAACCGTCCGACATCACCATTGTAACCGACAGTCAATATGTCAAAAACGGGGTGACCAGCTGGATTCACGGCTGGAAGCGCAACGGCTGGAAAACCTCGGCGAAGAAGCCCGTAAAAAACGTCGAACTCTGGCAAAGGCTGGACGAGGCGCAGGCGCGCCACAAGGTGACATGGACCTGGGTCAAAGGCCATGCCGGCCACCCCGAAAACGAACGCGCCGACGAGCTGGCGCGCGCTGGGATGAAACCGTTCAAACCCTGAAAACGGGTTTCAGATCATTCGCATTGAAAGAACTTGGCGCGATTGCCGCGACAATCCGCGCCGTTCATGCCAGCTTCGGGCATCAACTTGGTACGGTTGGGTTCGCGGCTGCCCGAGGGCACAACTGTCGGTGCGACCTGTGGCGCGACAGCAGGAGCGACTGGCGGCGCGACAGCAGGCGCGGTTGGTTTGCGCGGCGTCTTTTTGGGTGTGCTCCGGACAGTTTGAGTGACAATGCAGCGTACATTGGCGCTGTTTTCGACCAGCCCGATCGCAGCCCGCAAAGGCGCGCCGCCTTTGGTTGTATTTGACGCGAATTGCACGCCGGAGGCGGACGTAAACCGGGTCAGCGCCGCGCGCGAGCCCCGCCCCAAAATACCGTCGATCGCGCCGCGATAACACCCACGGTCACGCAAAAGGATCTGTAGTTTGCGCGCCGCTTCCGGGTCACTGAGGACCGGGACCGGTGCAGGTTCGGGTTGCGGTGTCGGGGTTACGATCCGCAAAGAAGGTTCAAGCACCGATGCCGTTTGGGGTCGCAAGGACTCGCGCTTTTCCAATGCAAAGGCATAAAGCGGATGATCACTTTGCCCCTGATAAGTCACCAAAAATGTGTTCCAATCCTCAAAGCTGCCCGCCCGGTCAATGGACACAAACGCTTCAGAGATCGAGCGTGCAGGGCTAGGGGTTTGGCGCACCACAGCCGGTTTGGTCGCACCGGTCGTGCTGTTGGGATTGATCACAAACTCACCGCCACCCAGCGACGTGTAAACAAAGGGCGCAGCCCCCGGTACGCTTTGGCGCATATGATCACGC
>JBGCDD010000067.1:0-11202 GCA_045105075.1 Sedimentitalea sp.
CCCCACCTCGCCGTCCGGCAAAACAGTGCCCGCATCATCCACAATGTCAACGTTTTGGCCGGGCACTGGCTTGCCCATCGAGCCAAACCGCGTCTCGATCCCTGGAAAATTCGCCACGATATTGATCGTCTCGGTCTGCCCATAGCCATCGGCGATCACGGTGCCGGTGTGGCTCTGCCAATAACGAATGACCTCAGGGTTCAGCGGCTCGCCCGCGCCCAAACATCGACGCAGCGAGCCCAGTTCAAATTGCGTCAGATCCTGTTGGGCAAACAACCGATAAACAGTGGGCGGCGCACAAAATGTGGTGACGCCGTAGGTGGCGATCGCCTTGAGATGCGCCTCAACATCCATGCCCGGCGCATCGTACAAAACCGTGGTGCACCCCATCAACATTTGCGGGAACAACATCCCCCAAGCAGCTTTGGCCCAGCCTGTGTCGGTCAGAGTCCAGTGGATGTCACTTTCGCGCAGATCCATCCAGAACAACGCCGTGGCCGCATGCGCCAGCGCATAGCCGAAATCACGCGGCACCATCTTGGGCAAAGCCGTGGTGCCCGAGGTGAAATAGATCATCATGGTGTCATCAGAGGCAAAAGGCGCCAGATCCGCCGCTGTCAGATCGGCGTCCTGCCCGGCGCACAGGGTCTCGAAGGACAGCCAATCGCCCGACGCCTCGCCCACCACAATCACATGCTCAAGCGTTGGGCATTCTGCGCGGATCTGATCGACTTTTTCAACATGCATTGGCGACACAACGGCCGCCTTGGCCCCGGCCTGATTGATCCGATATGCAATATCTTTGGCCGTCAGCAGATTGGTGCCCGGCATGGAAATCACACCTGCTTTCATGCAGCCAAACAACACTTTGTGCCACTCCGGCTGACGCCCAATCACCACACAGGCCGCGTCGCCCCGCGTCATTCCCAAAGCAAGCAAAGCCTTGGCAAAGCGCGCCGAACTGTCTGCAAGCTCGCAATAGGAAACTGTTTTTTGCGTGCCCGCCGTCACATCAATTGCCAGAAGCGCCGCCTTGTCGGCGTCTTTTGCGCGCTTGTCCAGAATATCGAACGCAAAATTGAAATGCGCAGGGATATCAAGTTTATAACTGTCACGCGCCGCATTGTAATCGCGCTCAATGTGGTCAAAATTCATCTGCTGTCCCCGCTTGGTGTGCCGGGCGCACGATCCGGCTCAGCCCGCACGCGCCCCTTTTGTGGCATTGTCCTACATCAGTTGAAAACGCCGCGCTATTGCCAGAAAGACCAATGGCCGAGAGCCGCAATTGACGCCCGGGGGGATACGCGTGTCTGATCGATCAAACCCAAAAAAACGCCAACGCACAAACATCAAAGGCCGTTGCGGCACCTGTGCCAACCGGAGATCAACAAAACAAACACAAGCGCGACGCGACAGAGCTTCAAAAAACGAGGCCTGAAGGTGGTTGTGGCGGTCATCCACAAGGCCAGCATTTCGGGCAGCTTGGCCCGTTTCACCGCCATTGCGAACATCGGCGCCACTGAAACCGCTTTGGTGGCTGCAGACGTGTGTTGAAATGGAGTGTCGACGGCTTTGGAAGGCGACGCGCCCGAATCCGTGCACAATTCCAATTGCGTGTTGATGGATCCAGATATCATGGTTGAAGGTCGCTCGTTTTTGGGCGCACCACAGCGTTGCGCCCGCTTGCGGCGCGACCAGCAAAGTGTGTTTTTGCGCTGCGCGATCGCCAAACATATGAGCGTGACATGAACCATCTGGAACGTTGCTGAATTTCGCTTTGCTTTTCATAGGTGATGCGGACCGGGCCGAAGATTGATCCAACGCAGCGCGCGATATGACATTTGCTCAGGGGCACAAACACCGATCGCTCAGCCAAATCACAGCGGCGGCTGGTTCGTTGCAAACTGGTAAATTTGAAAGCGCCGTCAATCTGAACAACGTCAAATCCGCCCAACCGGGCACCTCGGCAGTTCAAAAACCGGGCGTGGACGTTCTCAAGCGCAGTGTCAGCTCATTTTAGCGGCTTGGACCTTGGTCTGGCCATCAACCGCGACGGGCCAATCTGAGCGGGCATGTCCTTTCGACGCGTGTTTGTTCCCAACGAAACTCGCCCATTGTTGGTCAAAACCAAATCCCCACCAACGACTGTGACGTTGGTGTTTATGACGACACTTTTTTCGCGTTCAGGGATTCTCAGCCGTCCGAATGGAGCAGATTTTGCAAGGTTGTTTGACAAAAGACCGCTGGCCAAAGCTCTGTTTATTATCCGAGGTGGCGAAGTTCTGGCGCGCCGGCCTGGTAATGGCGCGCGCGGAACAACCAATTGATTTGGCCAAAGCCTTCAACGTGATTGGAAAAAGGACAGATGTATTCCCAGACCACTTCGCCCTCGGGCGTCACTTCGAACACACAGCCTTTGGCACCTTCGCAGATCAGAGTGTTTCCCGAGGCCAGCCGCTGACAGCCTCCGATATGCGGCGAAAAGAAGCTCTGCGGGTTGTTCAAAGCCTTGTACCGCCAGATAATTTCGTTGGATGCAGGATCAATTTCCCAGACTTGCGAATGATGCAGATCGGCGGCAAAGGCGCCGTTGGCGAACACCAAAATGTTGCCGTTCTCGAGCGGCTGCGCGTCGTGTTGCCCGCCCATCGCATCATCTTGCAGATGCCAGATCACGCGGCGGGTTTTTCGGCAGACAATGAAAAGCAGGTTCAAAACCTTGCAGCTGACCAAATAGTTACCATCCGCCAAAGCGACGATTGTGTTGGTGTGCCCGCGCGACCAACGATTGGCGCTGGGATGGATCGGGAACTGATCCTCTGGGAATTCCTCAAAATCCCATTCCCACACAACCTGGCCTGATTGATCCACCTCGCGGATCACTTCGCCGCAAATGCCGACGTCGGTTTCCGAGCCGGGAACCCCGCCTTGAATGCGTGATTGGGCTTTTGTGCTCAACTCGGTGTAGGCCAGATAGACGGTTCCACCATTGCTCAGCCGGCGCGCATCGTGGTGTTGGAACGGGTCGACGTGTTCCCAAACCAGAGCGCCGTCCCAGTCATATTCGCGCATCACGCCGCTGCTGGTCAGCGCCACGCCACGCCGGGTTTGCGCGCGTTCATTCACAAACAAATTGCCGTTGGGCAGCAGATAGCACCAAAAGGTCAACCCGGTGCCAACATGCCATTGGTGCGCAACTGTGCCCTCATAATCAACAAGATAGACCTCAGTGCCACCAGAAGGGGCAAACAGCACATAACCCGGTGTGGCTTTGCGCAGGTTTGAAAAGGTCACGCCCGTGGTCTGTATCAGCATCGTCTGATCCCTGTGTTGAGGTCGAAAATTTGCGACGGCCTGCACCGCATGTCCAGCATCAAATCGAGCAGATCACATTGTCAATTCTGCGCTGCACTTTTAGAGTTTTCCAACCCAGACCGGAGCCCCCAATGACCCTGATCCAAACGCACCATGGTGACGCGCCGGTTTGCAACCTGGATTTTTACAGCGACGAGGTTCTGCGCAATCCGGTGGCCGCCTATCATCAGATGCTGGATCTTGGACCAGTGGTTTGGCTGCCTCGCAACGGTCTGCACGCCATTGTTGGATTTGAAGCGCTGACCACATCGTTGCGAAATCATCGGGTGTTTCGCTCGGGCAAAGGCGTGTCGATCAATGAAGAGGTCAATGCCTTTCTGATCGGCTCGACGCTCAATTCCGACCCGCCTGATCACGACCAGACCCGCGCGATCACCTTTGCGCCTTTGACACCGCGTGCGCTGAAAGAGGTGCGCGCGCGCATTGAAGCCGAGGCCAACATCATCGCCGAACGGGTGATCGAACTGCGCGAATTTGATGCGGTCAGCGATCTTGCCACGCATCTGCCGCTCAGCATTGTGCGCGATCTTGTTGGGCTGGGCGCGCATGGGCGCGAAAATATGCTGGACTGGGCCGGAGCGACCTTTGAAATGATGGGCGATCCGCGCGACCGGCGCGACAAAGCGCACCAAAACATGGGCGGGTTGCGCGCGTTTTTGGGTGATCCTGACGTGTTGAACGCGCTCAGCCCCGAGGGGTGGGCCAATCGCGCCACCGGCCTTGCGATTGACGCCGGAATCGAGCCAAGCCGCGCCATTTCGCTGATGCGCGACTATATTGCACCCAGTCTGGACACCACGATTTCCGCGATAAGCTATGCGATCTGGCTATTTGCCAACCATCCTGCACAATGGGACAAATTGCGCGCAGACCGCACATTGGTGGCAAATGCCATCGAAGAAATTGTGCGCCTGAACACGCCGATCAAAACCCTGTCGCGCTATGTTCAGGATGATGTAGATGTCGCCGGCTTTACCTTGCCGGCCGAGGGCCGGGCGCTGATGATGTTTGGTGCTGCCAATCGCGATGCTTCGAAATTCCCTGACCCCGATAGGTTCGACATCACCCGCAACACGCGCGGTCATGTGGGTTTTGGCCACGGCGTGCACGCGTGTCTGGGCATGCATCTGGCGCGGCTTGAGATGACCTGTCTGTTCAATGCCTTGGCAGACCGCATCACCGGTTTTGAGATCGCCGGCCCGCCGGTGCCAGCGCTCAACAGCGCCATTCACAGCCTGGCGCACCTGCCCGTGCGCATCAGCACCTAAGCAATACGTTCGGCCAGCGGGCTTTCGTCCATTTGCGCGATCAAATGCTGGCTCATACGTTGTGCAAAATGTGCGCGGGTTGTGGCATGCGCGGCGCTGTCCCAAAGGTTGTGGGACTCGTTGGGGTCTGCGTGCAAATCATAAAGCTCGCCCCAGTCTTGATCTTTATAGACCGTATAGCGCCATTGCGGCGTGACCAGGGCGCGCACCCGTGCCGGTTGCTCAAAGCCCAGTCGTTTGCCGCCATCATTGTATTCAATCAAAACCTCGTCACGCACGCCGTCGCCACCCTGCAAGGCAGATGCAAAGCTTTTGCCCTGATTGCCATTAAACGGCTCAAGCCCGGCGCGTTCCAAAATGGTCGCGGCCAGATCGACGGTTGAGGTCAGCGCGGGCGATACCGCCTCTTGGCGATGATCGGGATCGGACCAGATGAATGGCACCCGCGTGATCGAGCGGAACGGCAAAGCCCCTTTAAGCAACATGTTGTAATCGCCCAAGTAATCGCCGTGATCGGAGTTGTAGCAAACCACCGTGTTGTCGGCCTGCCCGGTGCGTTCCAAAGCCGCCATGATATCGCCGACCGCGTCATCGATGAAGGCCATCATGCCCGCACTCAGCGCCATCGCCTCTTTGATCTGCTGGTCGTCCAGCATCATCGCCGTCTGCGGCGTCGCCTGCGCGCCCGCGCCCTGCCAATCATCATGCAACCATTGCATCGGCGGAATTGGATTTTGATGTGCGCTGTAAGGCAGCGGCAGATCAAACTGCTCAGGGGAATACATGTCCCAATACTTGCCCGGCGGATTGAACGGGTGATGCGGGTCGGGAAAGGACACAAATGTGAAAAACGGCGCGTCCTCATCGGCTTGCGCGCTCAGATACTCAATCGCACGGTCGCGAATATAGGCGGTGGGATAGAGATCTTCGGGGATCGGTGTGCGGTTGGCTTGCGGGCAGGTGTAGGTGTGCGGCAATTGGTTTTTGGGATCGTGCAGCGCCTGCCAGTCCTCAGCGTTTTCGCGGAACCACTGATGATAATGCCCGCCGCATTTGTCACCGTGCGAAGTGACCATATCGACGTGCTGATAGCCGTAATACGGCGTTTTGAAATCATAGCGCCCGTCCGCCGCGTAACGTGCGGGATCTTCCTGGCCGTAATCCTCGCTCGATTGTTTCCAGGCATCCGGGCGCCCCGGAACCTCGGCATGGGTCAATCCAAGGGGCGGGATGTCGGTGAAGGGTTGCAGATGGCTTTTGCCGATAGCGGCGGTGTGATAGCCCGCCCCCGCCAATTGATCGACAAAGGTGTTGGCCGACAGCGGCAAGCGACAGCCGTTAAAGCGCAGCCCGTGCAAGCTGGGATAACGCCCAGTCAGCAGTGAAGCGCGGTTGGGCATGCACACGGGCGACGCGGCGTGAAAATTCTCGAACCGGGTGCCTTTGGCCGCGATGGCATCGATGTTGGGCGTTTTCAGAACCGGATGGCCGTAGCAGCCCAACCAATCCGCGCGTTGCTGATCAGTGATGAAGAACAGAAAATTCGGGCGTTTGCTCACAACATGGTCTCCTGGAATGCGTTAGGACGGCACGGTTTCGCGGTTCTGCAACCGGTGCCAGATCAACATCGCGATGGCAGCAACAATGGCGATCAGATGAACGGTGTCCGGGCGCATCAAAATCGCCACGGCCAGTCCCAGACGGATCACCACCCATGCCAGATTCAACCGGCCTGCATCAAAGCGTGCAAGGGCGCTGGCCACAAGGTAGAGCGCCAGAACCAACCGAGCGATCAGCCACGCCAGCGCTGTGTACGATACGCCATCCTCATAACCCGCCAAAGGCGCCCCCCTTGGGCTGGCCGGATCCACCAAGGCAGGTTCGATCAACAGGAACTCGGGGTAGAAGGCGAAAATGAACGGGATGGTGAACATCACGATGCCCGATCTGACCGCGCTGAACCCTGTGGTCATCGGATCGGCCTTGGTGATCGTGGCGGCGGCAAAGGCAGCCAGCGCCACGGGTGGTGTGATCGCCGAGGCCACCGCGAAGTAGAAGATGAACATATGCGCAGTGAAGGTCGCGATGCCAAGGCCCGCCAGCAACGGCCCCATCAGCAGGGCCACGTTGATATAGGCGGGCACAGCCGGCATGCCCATGCCCAACAAAACCGCCAGCAGCATGGTGATCACCAGCGCCACAAACTGGAACAGCGTCGAGCCACTGCCCCCCAGATCAAGCGAAAGCAGGAAGCTGAGCACATCGATGGCCACGAACTTGGATAGGCCGGTGAAACTGAGACAGACGTCAATCACAGTCACCGCAAGGAACATCAGGTAAAGCGTCGAAATGGTGATGCCGGCCTCGGCCAGCGCATCCAGCACCAGACGCGGTTTGGCGCGGAATTTCTTATCGAGAAACAGCAACACGGTCACAAAGGCCGCAGCCCACCACCCGGTGGCCCCCGCATCGCCCGCCGCATTCTGAAACACCTGGAAAATCCACGGCAGGTTGATGGCACGACAAGCATCGCCGTTGATGATCTGCTCGACCCCGAACAGCCAGCCAAACGGGCCACAGCCTATGCCGTCCTTTGGCGTCAGCAGCAGCACGAGGATCAACAGGATCGGCAAGAAGATCTGACACAGATGTAAAAGATCGGTTTTGGAAAACCGCATGTCGTCGGTCAGCTCGCCCAGTGCCGGGATATTCTGTTTGCGCGACTGAAACACAGCTGACAGGAACAGACAAAAGAAATAGGCAATCGCAGGCAACATCGCCGCCACAATGATCTCGCGGTAGGGCACCGCCGTCAGCGCCGCCAGAATAAACGCCGCCACCCCCATCACCGGGGGCATGATCGACCCACCCGAGGACGCGGCCGCTTCGACTCCACCGGCGAAGGTGCGCGAAAACCCGCGTTTCAGCATCATTGGTATGGTCAGAACACCAGTGGACAGAACATTCACGACTGGCCCGCCGGTGATGGTTCCAAACATGGCCGAGGACACAATCGCGGCGTGAGCGGGCCCGCCCTTTAGTTTGCGCGTCCATCGAAAGGCCAGTTTGATCAACGCCTTCCCGCCCGCAGATTTGCCGAACATCGCGCCCAAAATGATATAGGGAAACACCATGTTCATGATCACATTCATGAACCGGCCCAACATGCCCGAAGCGTTATTGACCAGCGCGTCATGCACATTCGGGCGTCCATCAAGAAAATTGCGTGGCTCACCGCCCAGCTTGGTCATCAGATATTTGTTGATGTCGTCGGGCCCGTGGAAATACCACACCAGCACCGTGCCAATCGTATAAAGCGCCACGATCATCGAAACGATGACCAAAGGCAGGCCCCAGACCTTGATGTTGTACCCCAAAAACACAAGCATCGCGACGCCCATGATCGCCACCAGCCAAACCCCGGTGGTGCCCACACATTTAGGGTCATCCACGGTGTCAGGCACCGGCATGCCCATGTCATTTGCAAACTGGATTTCCGCCTCGAGCGTTTCGGCAATCAGGCGCGCACGCTCGCCCGTTATCGTGTCATAAAGGCACACACTGTCGATCTCGATCAGGTAGGTCAGCGATATGGCACCCGCAGCCACCACCAGCGCCACGTCCATTGCCAGACCAAAACCGGCCCGCCTTGTGCCGCGCCAATCGCGCCACATAGAATGACGCAAAGCAACCACGCTCATCATGATGAAGAACACGATAGGATAGAACCATTCGGTGGCAAAACTGCGCACCTTCAGCTTTTCAAAGCCGGTCAGATCGCGCCAAAAATCATCCCATCCCGGGATCGTGGGCATCGCGTTGACCACCCCCAGAAACACGAAAAACAAGGCCAGTGCATAGACAAAAGCATTGGGAAACAGCTGGGCCTGTTTTTGGGCTTCGGTTTGCTCGGACATGGCGCGATACGACCCCTGCGTTCAAACAACACGCCGCCTCGATGTTGTCTGGGGCGGCGCGTTTTTCTTGTTGATCGTGCGCCTTAGCCTTTGGCGCAATCGGGGATATCATAGCCTGCGTCTTCCCAGGCGCGCACGGCACCGGGGTGGTACTTCATCGGGTTCAGACCGCACATGCCCAAAGCCGGGTTGTCGTAGTTGACGGTGGTGCCATAGGGCGCTTTGGCCATCAGATCATCCAACGTGGCCACATAGGTCGAGACCAGTTTGTAAACCAGTTCCTCGTCCATATCCTTGTGCACAACATCCCCGCCGATGGTTGCCATGCCGCGGAAGGTTTCGTCTTCGGAAACGAAGGTCCAATTGTCGCCCAAAGCCGCCTGCAAATCCGCCACCGACAATTCAACTGATGCACTGCCAGGTGCTTTCATGTACTTTTGCATGGCATCGCTTTCGTAAACATCGATGGGCAGGGACCATGCGGTCATTTTTCCAGCCGAGCCGATTTGCGAAATCCGGGTGTTCGGGAACAGTTCAGGCAGCACGACCGCGTCCGGTTCGCCGCCGATGATGACGGTTGCCGCCTGCCCCCAGTTCGACTGGATGCCGGTGTATTCCTTGCCGTCTTCCATGCCCGTTGCGATCTGGATGATCGCGCGGGCGTTGGTCAACGCGCCCCCACGCGGCGGACCATTGAAGATCGTGCGCCCTTTCAGATCATCCCAGCCGTCGACGCCTTTTGAATCAAAGGCGAATAGAAAAAAGATGCCCAGCGTGTAGGGATAGATCGAGCGCAGGTTCGATGCCAGTTCAGCCCCTCTTTCCTTGCCGAGCGAGCCATAAGGGCCAACGCCACGGCTCATCAAAAACGGCAAAATGTGCGGCGCGCTTGCGATATCGGTTTTGCCCTCTGCGACGTTCTGGATCGAATTGGTCAGGGTTTGCCCTTCAGCCAGCTGAATGTTGGCCACACCGGCCGTGCCGGCAACTTCGGTCAAATGGCTCGGCGCCAGGTGGGTTGAACCGCCCGCAGAAGCGGTCTCGGCCGTCAAGTTGGCCTGCGCAAATGCGGATGATCCAAATGCAGTTGCAGCCAGCACCGCCCCCGCCAAAAAATGCTTTGACATATCTTCCTCCCAAAAGATTATTTCGCCAATCATGCTTTGTGAGATTCCGGCGCGTGTCAATAAATTTGTTGCGTACGCAACGAAATATCACTGACCGTTTTCAAGGCCTAAATCCCCCCACGCACCAAGATTTTGTTGCATGCGCCACAACAATACGCTCTGCTTGGTTCCATGACCACGCCTGACCCCAACGCCCCCCTGCTGGATGAGACTGCTTTCGATCAGAATTTGAACATCCGGATATTGCGCCTGGCATCGTCTTTGTCGACCCTTTTTCAACGCTCAACTCTGCGCAAGAAAAACGTTACAATTCAGGAATATAGGATCCTTGTTTCAATTGCGCGCCATGGCGGTGGACATGTCCGCGCCTTGTCTCGAAAGGCATCGATGGATCCCGCGCATGCCAGCCGCACAATGAAAGCGATGCATGAGAAAGGCTGGCTCACACGCAACCCCGATCGCAATGACAAGCGCCTGGCGATCTTTACCATGACCCAAGCCGGACAAAGCCTTTTCATGTCGATATTCCCTGCCGCCGATGCGTTGGCCAAAGAATTGTCAGACCTGTTTAGCGATGATGAAGCGCGTCAATTGCGCGACATGCTGGACCGCGCCCGCGAACACGCTGCCGCTTTGCTGGATGCGACCGAAAACTAGGCGTTTATGCCTGCAATTGGGCTTAGCCAAAGACGTGCAAAGTCTGGTTTTGACCGTTGCGCCAATGACCAAAAGGCACCACATCCAAAACTCAATTTGCCGCACCACGCGGGTGCCGTTCTGATCGGTGTTTCCAGGATATCTATACATCAAAAGAGGGTCCGCCGCACAGCCGGTTTTCAACAAAAAAGCGCCCGTTCGTGCGTTGGTTTGGGCGAATTGCGATACCACTCATGAGTTGTAAACGACAAATGGGCTTGCATCCACTTTGAGCGATTTCTTGAATTGTCTGCGTGAGGATGATCAAAACCGGTGTTTTTCGATAACACCAACGATGCGTCCTCACACCTCTGCCCCCGAAATCCTGAAGATGTAACGGTAGGGCATGAGACCGCTGAGGGTGGCTGGCCTGCGGGCAAAACCATGAGTTGGCGGTCCGCGTTTTCAGTGACGGATCGTCGAGGCCTTTTTTGCGTTCTTTGCGTGAACAGTTCGCAAAAAATGAACCGTAATCGACTTGCCGATCCTCTGACACCGTTATCGCCTGCCCTGCGCCATCCGGGTGATCTTTGCCCATCAGCGCGCCCCACTCCGCCTTGGGTTATTATGCTGGGTGATGTTTTCGCCGTTTCGGCAGCCCGATCTCCTTCGCAATGAAACTCTGCGGGTTTCAAATCTCGCGCGACGCGTAGGGAACCGCGAGAGCACAAGAAGATCAGTGCTCGCCCCGTGTGATCTAGAGCGCCAAGCGCAACTTTAGGTCTGCAAGACGGGCCACATTGCCAGGATCGTGCGTCGGCAACATCACTGTCTGAAAATGCTTCATTTGCAGCTTGAGCAGCATCGCGCTGTCCAATG